>NZ_FPCE01000006.1:0-376969 GCF_900116845.1 Pseudomonas sp. OV546
ACTGGATTCGGCCTCATCAATTCAACGATGGGTTGGCACCAGCGCAGGCCGAGGAAAAACTTAACGTCGTGTCCGGGATTAGTTGACCACTACATTCCTTCAGTCGCTGTCGGCCGTGAAGCTTTAGGTCAACCGGTTGGCCGGTAAGAGAAAAACGACAGGGGGATGGACACGCACGCCCATCCCCCTTTTCTGTTTCTTACGTTGTAGCGCTAGCCACGGTCATTTCATGAAAGCACTCGCCGCTGGCCCCTAGGCAGTCCAGGGTGTCGGCTTCTTCGTTCCTTGGGTTGCCGGCCTTCACCAGCGAAGACTATGCTTGGGCTAGCGGTCAGCAGTAGTAATGTGATTGCTAGGTATCTCATGTTCATATCGGTAGTCTCAAAGGTGTGGAGGCGCAAAGCGCCTTTAGTAGACAGGCTTCGTTAGGTGAATTGTTAGGGGTGTTTGGAGGGGGAGGGGGGAAGGAAGTTTGTCGGCATTATTATCTAAGGCGCTCAGATTTTTCGGCCAAAAATAGCAGGCGCTCAATACTTTATTGAGCGTTTTACACGTGCATTTTTGGTCCTCTGGATTTAGGAGGCACCATCGGCTGCTTTTACTGCTCAGCCCGCTTGTGAATGGTTAACGGGTCGTCTTTATTTGTATAGAACACCTATGATTGCAACTGCATGCACGACTGTTCTAAGACCTTTGTGCTCCCTTTCTATGGCTAGAATATCAGCGACCCCAAGCCCCCCAATACTTTCAAACTGTCGCAAGTGCTGAAGTGGTGGTGGAAGCCTATTACCAACTCGCTTGAAAAGATTAGTTCCATCGTCTAGATGTAATGCAACGTACTCGTCAATATGAGCATCAAAGCCATCTACAGGTATTGATTCACCGCCGAGAGCTATTTGCCCAGGTAGTGCTAGCGGTATGGCGCTGTCCTCTTTAATGCGGTAAGCCGTGCGGACTTTTTGAATTTGTGGTGCCTCACCTACTTGAACTGCCTCTGCCTTGGAGGCAGGGACAGAGTCCAAACCGCCAAACAGGATACCCATAATAGGATGAAGTGATACTTGCAGCTCATGTAGCAGCTGAGTAGGAGGGCTTTTCCGAGGATCCGGTGTCTCAGCCGCCAATGCAACAAACTCTGAGCCCTGAGGCCTTAGCATTCTACGGGCGTATACTTCCTTCCCCGCCCGCGCGATAACTAACTGGCGATCAGTTGGCGCTACTGCATCTATATCTACGATGACAACACTGCCCGGTGGACCCGCGAATCCCAAGGAGTTTGACCTAACGTAGAAGAGTGCTTTGGAGGTGAACCAATCGGAGGTGATTACTTCGTGTTCGATCTCTTGAGACTCGCCAATTGAAGCCCCTCGTACAAACGCCTTAAGAGTTGCTTGGATAGAAATTTGGAATTCTGGAATTTCGGCAGGGGGTAATGAGGGGAGCGTGTTCGTGGCTGGAGGTAATGGCTCTCGACGATTGAAGTTGCGGAACGCTTCGTGTGCGCGCTCCACATTCTGCCGCAACCGATCTAGATCACTTCTGATGTCAGACACTTCTTTAGGGCGAATAGATGCTTTGTCTCGATGATGCACCTTGTTGAGTAGGGCCAAAACTGGAGATCCGTCTTTCAGTGCCGGGTCATTGATGAAGTTAGTAATCGCGGGGCTTTTGAAGAGCTCATTGGAAGCATTCTTTATCAAGCCTCGCAGTCGACTCAAATGGTCACCCAAAGTCGGGGAGAAATTGACTGTTGCCGCTGCCGGGTATGTACGGTCATCAAACAGGTCGCCCATACGGCCTTCTAGAAAAATTCGACATTCTGAGAGGTAAGCTTGGGCGGCCGCTGGGTCATCCGGCATTGAGTTGAAAAGGGCTAGAGTGTCTATTACATTATCAACGCTCGGAGTTAAGAAGATGGTTCCTCTCCTTACCGTGGCGGGATGAACATACTGATGGTTTAAGTAAATAGACTTTCTCTGCGTGCGCTTTGCTACGGCAAGTGCGAATCGTGTGTCATGTGTTGTTATTATCAATTGTGCGCCAGCTTTATTGATGTCGTAGATTGCGTCGGCTAGTCTATCTCTGTTGTCCCCATCTAACAGTTCTTGTGGGTCGTCGAGTAGCAGTAGCTTGAGTCCGCCGCGCTCTTTTAGCATGTATTGCCAATAAGCTAAATAGAAGCCAAGCAGGCTCGCGCGAAGAGCAGATGCGTTAGAGACATGCTGCGCTGGTGCTGCTACTTTTGAAGCGCCAACAAGAAGTTGTAGATCTCCACCTCCACTCATTCGAGTGTCGACCAGTTCCATGCTATTAGAGGGAAATGCACTGAGGTAGATTTTATTACGCCAGGAGGTTGCGCTGCTATGAAGGCGTCCTTGCAGTTGTTTGACCTGCTGCTCTGCCAACTCACCTATGGTAATACATTCCTTAAGTGCAATACTTGCGACGCTATACGCTTTAAGTCGTAGTTCAAAGCCGCGGCGTTTTTTTACATCGGCCATGAGACGCTTTTGCTTTACGGCTGCTTCATCAATAGGTGCCACTGCGCTGACAATATTTTGCAGCTTGTGTAATTGCCCCATGAGCGAGTTGGATTCCGTCTCCCTCTCGTCTGTGGTGACCTGCCCAACCACCTCGCGCATGAAGCTACCTACTGCTAAATTGGCACTCCGCCGCCACTGAGGGTAAGCCAGCGCCAGCTCTATTCGATAGATGAGTAGGTTGAGATCCTTGAATTCGGACCTCCCTGCGCCCAGTTTCTCCGGTTCAGTAAAGGCCAGCTCTGGAAAACTTGAGAGAGCTTTGTCACAGATATTGATAACGTGTGATTTAAGTGGTTTCAGGCTTCCGGCGAAAGCTGGGTCATTAAAAAGCTCTTCCTCTACGGCTTGTCGTATCAGAGATGCGGGTCCGTCCGAAGGAGCCCTTCTTACTTCTGCTGCTAGTGCTACAGGAAGGGACGTCGTGATTTCTGCAATAACGTGTTTCGCCCAAGCGCCAAACGTCTTGCCCGCATAGTCCCCTTCTTTTGCGGCGCCTGCGATGTGATCCTTCACCATCAATCCTGTGATTTCATCCACAACATCGAACAGACTTTGGCCACAAACAGCACAGTTGCTTTCGTTGTGCGCCAGTTGAGTATGATCTCGCATCCATGCAGCAACACGAGCGTAAAGGCGAACGCGCGCTGCCTTTTTAGGCTCTGCTGCTATTTCGATAAGTTCAGACGCCTCCTTACGAACTGCCGCAATTAGATCTCTAGCCGGTGCAGCTTCAGCTTCTGTGAGTCTGGTGAGCGCCCTTAAGCGGCTCATTGACGGAAGGGGGTCTAATTTACTTACTGCGCTCAATGCAGGTGCGATGCTATCGAATAAGTCTTTTCGTTGTGTTTCATCTTGCACGTCGAATGTGTTCCCCAAAACTTGTTTGGCGTGGTTAAGGCCGTAAGTTTTGAGTTCTTCAAGCTTGCTGGAAAGCAGATTCAATTTAGTCTCAGCGTTCTCGGAGTCCGACGGGAACGGAATTTCAGCATCTGCGATTTGCAACTGATGTTTATGTAGTAAATCGACTAAGTCTGTACGCGAGCGAAGATAGGCTTCGTCAATGTTTTCAATCTCGACTCCCTTAGCTTTAGTGAGGTCGCCATCTATCTTTTTCTTTGCTTTGTTTGCATGATTTGCAAGCTGGACCAGAGGTGCCATGCCCGTGAGTTCTGAAACAGCCTTTCCTAGCGCTGAGGCGGATCCCACCTGCACGTAGGGAAGAATGCCTGGCATTGTCGTCCCAACTCTAAAACTAATAGGGTCGAGACCCAGTTCATCAATTCCTGATGCCTCGTCCTTTAAAACGCCGCGTGCTATACGCTTGAGGCTTCGTCGAACCTGATACAGCCTTTTGTCTTGGTCTTCGAATTCCAACTCAACCCAAGTATCAACCGGAATCGCTGGTGCCCCAAGCTCTTCTAGTGAAGGATCAGGCAAAGGAACAACGGGTGGGGCAGAATGAGTTGAACCTTCATCCACCTCAAAATTAAAGTCCTTATTGCCCGACTCAGGCGCTCGTTGAGGCCTCAAGATTTCTCCTGTCAGAGCCCAGATGATGGCGTTTAGAAGTGAGGTTTTACCGCATCCGTTGTATCCCTCGAAAAGGGTTACGCCGTCCCTGAATTCGAACGTGAAGTCGATTGGTTTGGAGCTGGATGTGCCTGCGTGATGCAAGCCAGAAAACTGATGTGCTTTTATTGTTGTGAGAGTGAATTGGCGGGGAGATACAGATACAGTTGTTTGATTAGAAGTGGGAGGTAAGTCTAGTAGAGTTTCAGCCGCATCAACTATAGCCTCAACATCGACAGTTTGGACATTTCCTGCCCACTTCTGCTTATTGTTACCATACCAGAACAGTATTCCACGCGACGCGGCCGACTGAAGCTGAAACGTGCTGCCGTCGTTTCCCACTCCGATAGATAACCCTGCTACCAAGTCGACGCATAGACTGTCCAGCGTATGCAGATGAAGTGGGCGGCTCAACTCCGTGGTCATGTCCTTCTCCTTGCCCTGTTCAGCCTGCGCCTCCCAAATGGAATCGCAGATGCAGCACCACAGGATTGTCACATCCTACTATTTTTTTTCAGGGTGTGGAGCAGCCAGGGAGGTATTAGTGATTGCTCAATCTTCTCCCCCATAGAAGGAACCGAAAGCGCCCAGCCTCGGCCTTGTATTGCATAAATCTATATCCTTAGAAGAATACCTTAAGACGGCAAAAGGCTCGAAATGCTGGCGCTAGCGCTTGCGACTCATCGTTTTAGGTAGGTTCAACGCTGCATTGTCGGACGGGACTTAAAGCGGTCCTTTATCCACGGTGCTGTCTTGTCCACCCTTTGTTAGTAAAAAACCAGAGGGCGGATCCCGGTTTCCGGGATCGACTCGCCTCAGACGAGCCAGCAACACTTCAGTCTGGCGGAAGCTCTTAAGATGGCTCCGGTGTACCGTAAGCGGGTTGATTCGCTTGTGCTATTTTAGGGCTCAGGCGATTTGCGTCCGTGTAGGCATCACTGAGGATTTCCCATGAAAAGAGCATTAACGATTAGTGTCGAAGCCCAATCAGAAGAACACCTTAAGAAGCTTTTGGAGTTAGCACTGTTCGAGCTGGATAAAGTGGGAGAGGACTCAAGAAGTATGCTCGGGGGAAGTACAATACCCTTGAATATGGAGGGAACGATGGGGCACTACAGCTTGCAGTATAAGCTAGGTTCTCACGCACTTATCCAGGCTCAGGAGAAATTGATCGAGCAAGGCTATGTGCGCGTAGAGGGTGCTAATTGGATCTATCAGGAGTACAGCGTGTTTACTCACCCAAGTGAGCAAGCAGTGCGACTATATTTCAGTTCTGCTGAGGTTATGGAGCATGACGAAGAGGAACATCAGGCTAATCTAATCAAATTCTAGAAAATATCCTTAATCGTATCCTCATATGGAATGAAGAAATGCAAGCAGTAGCAGTTTTTGACGACACACTGATTGAGTTAGATGACTTAGTAGACTCATTGAAGGCTCACGGAGTAGTAGTTCTCAACTCTGTGATGCGCGGTTATGCCCAAAATCTACGAGATGAGGCTGTCAGTTCGATGGGGCTTTGGGGCAATGAAAACGTAGTTATCAATTACCTAGAGCTTCAAATGACGGTTGCGGGAGAAGTTTGGTTTGTTCCTACAATGTTTTTCTCCAAAGTGCATTCCTATGGGCCAACCTCAGCGGAATTAGTTTGGCGCGCCATGGAAGCTTGGGTGCAGAGCGGGGCACCCTCGTTTTATCTCTACAAAGATGCCGCCTAGCTACCTTGATTTTACTTGGCCTTGTGAGGACTAGCAGCATGAGATGGGGCCGTTGACTACGAATTTAGAGCTAGTAGTGCTGGTAAATATCGGTGGTGGTACAAAAGTGAGGCAATTAGGTGGTACAAACGCCTTGCCAGACTGCCCAGCACTTGCCTTACAATGCCTCCAAATTCACATCCGCCAGCGTGACGTGAAGAACCGAATTTGAGAGCGCTTTTGATTTGAATGGCCCCGCTTGCCGAGAGGCCAGCGTCGTTATGGTGACCCCATCGGTCCCCCCGCAACGATTACCCGTGAACCTGGTCAGAGCCGGAAGGCAGCAGCCACAGCGGGAACATTGTGTGCCGGGGTGTGGCTGGTGGGGTTGCCTCCATAACGCTCTTCCTTGCATTCCCTCTTCAATTTCACTTCAAAAATGCTTTCACGCCATCTGCCATCGGGCGGTTCATGGCGGCATACTCCAGTGCCTGGCATCCGGAGACAACACACGTGGAAAAAGTCGACGACCTCACTCGCGAAAAACTGCGGGAGTGGCAGATGCGGCGCCTGGAGATCAAGGACCGTATTCAATCGCACCCTGAACAGACCCTGGAATTAGCGAGGGTGCTGGACCTGATGGATGACGAGCACGCGGAGATCCTCAGCCAGGCGCAAATTATCCAGGTTGCGCAGGTGGCCGATGAACCCGCGCCGCCCGCCGAGCCCGCGTCGCCGCCACTCGCGGGTGCCTGCACGCTGCAGTTGAATGTGGCCGCACAGAGTGCCGAGGACTTGCGCAGGCTGCTGGATATGGCGGTGTTCGAACTCCAACAGCAGATCAATGCGATGGCCTCTACGCCGCACGTGCATCCTCATAGCGGCGGCATGTCGGGGTCTCTTGGGGAATATCGGTTTGAGCTGGGCGGTCAGGGCAATGCCTGATTGCCTGGCTGCGAGGAACTATGCAACCGGAACACTTTGATTTATCCAGCCCCGTCTTCCTGCCCGTGACGGATGAGACCTGCACGGCCCTGCTGGGCACGGACGGTGCCACGGCCCTTGCCGGCCTGACGGACCCGGAGTTGGCCGCCGTGCTGGTCATCCAGAACCTGGCCCAGACCGCGGAAAAAGACCTGACCTGCACGGGCGCCGAGCGCATCCTGACCAAGCTGATCGACTGGGCGGTGGACACGCAGGCAGAAGGCGCTGCGAGATTACTGTCCGAAGCCCAGCGGCTGTTCGATCCGCGCAAACTGTACTTTGGCTTCAATGCGCTCAAAACGGTCAACCTGCGGCTGCTGTCGGCTGAAGAAGTCGCGGCGCGGGATTACCTGCTGCCTTCGGGCAAATGGGATATCGGCTACAAGGTCCGCCACCTGCGCAGCAATGACCCGTTCAGCCAGCAGATGATCACGCCCCGGCACCGCGAACGCTGGCTCAGTCCGGCCCAGGACAAGCTGGTGCGCACCTTTCGCGCCAACCTGAACGAAGACCTGCATGTGCAAGGCTATGCGGGCATCGGCAAGAGCCACTTGCTCGGCGCGTTGATGGAGTGCCTGCGGCCCGCCCAGACCCTCGTACTGGCGCGCACGGGGGCAAAGTTGGCGACGCTTCGCGAACGTATGGGGTTGGCGCGTGACAGCAAGGCCGGCTCGACGTTTGCCGCCTTCGCCAAGGCCCTGTTGCAGGGGCCACGGCCCTCCGCGCAGATTTCGCCGGTGAGGTTGCCCGGCAAGCACGATGTGTCCCAGGCCCTCAATATCCATGGCTGGCGGGGGCACGATGGTGCGGCGACACTCGATATCTGTCTGAAGGTGCTCGAAAGCTATTGCCACTCCAACCATCACAGCCTGTCGGCGAGGCACTTGCCGCATTTCAAGCAACCGCTGTCCAGCGTCAACGCCCAAGCGTTGCTGGAGTATGCCAGCCGCGTGTGGACCTACCTGGAAGCCAACCCGCAATGGGCCAACCAGACCGGCTTCGCGGCGCTGTGGCTGATCAAGCGTGCGAGCCTCGAAGGGTGCGTGGTGCCGCCCCGGTACACCCATGTACTGATCGACGAAAGCCAAGACATCCCGCCGTCGTTGCTGCAGATTATCGAGCGCGGCCGCCAGGTGCTGATCACCCTCGGCGATGAATACCAATTGGCCAGCGGTGTGATGGTCCGGAGAAAGCGTGAGGTCCGGCACACTGACATCAGTTACTCCGTCCGCTCAGGCCGCAACGTCGAGCGTCTGGTCAATCCGTTGATCAGCGTGCACTCGCAGAAGGGCAAGACGCCCTTTGAAGGCGCCCGGGATGCCGATGTCGGCATCGAGCATTACCCCCAAGGCTTTGTGCCGCCGGAAGGCTGCGTGGTGCTGACCGCCTCCCATTGGGACACCATGAAATGGGCGATTCAGTTGCAGCAGGCCAACTGCCCCTTTGGTCTCCTCGACAACGCCGCGCAGCAGGACCTTGAGCGCTTCATGATCAGCGCCGTCGCCTTGTTCAAGCCGGAGTTCTACAGCAACGAGCACAACGACAACGGCCCGCATGCGTATTTCAGCGACATGGACGACTGGCAGCAGGTGCGCGATGCCGGCCAGTTCGATGAATCGTTCCTGTGGGTCGAGAGTGAATTGGAAAAAGGCTTCAACGTCGCCGACATTACCCGTTTGAACCGGTTGAGCGGCGTCCCCGGCAAGCGCTGCCTGCTGATGCTCGCGGAAGAGGCGGGCGGCATGGAGTTCGACCGCGTATTGCTCACGCCTGAGCTGCTCACCAACGTTAAGTTCAAGGATGCCTACGCGTTCGATCAGCGACTGTGCGCGGTGTACATCGCCATTTCCAGGGCTCGCGCGCAGCTGTACCTGCCTTACGACGTGGTCGAGTGGATTGATTTCCACACGTATCAGAAAACCCGAGAGTTTCACGGTTACTGATCAAATATATTCGGCTGTTTCACAACTTTTACCGGTCGCTCTGGACAACCCCAAACCTCCTTGTTAGTTTCCGCCAGCCACTTGTTTCAGAGTATGACAAGGTGGTGGAGTTGATATTGAAGTGCCACTACTTCTTTAACTAACAAGGATGTCTGTGATGAAAAGCCTGCAAGGGTTGCCCCGTCTTATCAGTGCTTCGGTGGGCGCCCCCGGTAAAGCCCGTAACTTGCCCGCCGATGTGCAGTGCATCCAGTATCTATTCAATTTGATCATTCCCAAGCTGGGGTTTCCGCTGGCCGAAAACGGCAAGTGCGACGGCCAGTTGGTGCAGTGCATCAGCCAGTACCAGTTTCGCCACCTCAAATATGCCCACCCCGATGGTGTGATCGACCCTACCGGTAAAACCTTCAACAGTTTGATCGAAGAGGCGGTCAAGGTGCCGGTGAAGGCCTTCCCGACCCTGCGTATTCCGAGCTTTCTGAATACGTTCGGCAATAACCAGGGGGATGCGGTGCAAGCCACGGTCAATGTGTACCTGGACCGCATGCGCGCGGTGATCGAGGCCGAGCGGCGTAACCGCCAATTGATGCTCCAGGCCACGTGCGACGGGGGCATGACCCTGAGCGAGAGCGATTTTCAGAACGCCGCTACGCAGTTAGGCAGTGGCATTTCGGTGAATATCATCAAGGCTTTCGCCACGGTGGAGTCCGGCGGGCGTTCGGGGTTCGGGCCGGCTAAGTTGCCGGTGATCGCGTTTGAAGGGCACCTGTTTCAGCGGTACACCAAGCACATCTACGACCAGGCGCACCCGCTGCTGTCCTACACCTATAAGAAAAAGGCCGGGCCCCAGTGGCAGATTAACAACAAGGACCAGACCAAGGCCTGGGAAACCATGGCCACCGCCTTCGCCCTGGATCAGGAAGCGGCCTTGATGTCGGCGTCGTGGGGCATGTTTCAGATCATGGGGTTCAACTTTGCATCCTGTGGTTACAAGACCGTGTTTGAGTTTTCTGCGGCATTAAAAGTGAATGCGGGCAATCAACTAAAGGCGTTTCTCGGGTTTTGCAGTAAGAGCCCGGCGTTGATGAAGGCCATGAAGACTAAAGATTTTACCGGCATGGCGCGTAACTATAACGGTGAGGACTACGGCAACTACGACGTCCTGATGCAAAAAGCCTACGAGAAACTTGAAGGGAAAAAATAAGATGATCCGTTTTCTAGCACTGGGTGTGTTGTCGTTGTGCACCGTAGCGCCTGCCTTTGCCGGTTCGCCCGCGTTGCATTCAGGCAAATACGAAGGGCTGATGCTCGCGGTGACGCCTGAGCACCAGGTCGAAGGCTACTACTCGGAACAGATGGGCGAAGGCGTGACGCGCGGCTGCACGTTTTACCTGCAAGGCCAGCCCGGCGCGCTGACCACCTGGCTCGACGAGTCTTACCCCGGCAGCGTGGCAGCGTCGTCTGACGGCGTGACCCTGACCGTGGCAGAAGGCCGCCAGCATCCGGGTTGCCTCAATGTGCTGATGCCGGAGATTGCCACCGGCCTGGACCTGACCCAGACCGCCAGCAAAAAATGGATCGGCCTGGTGAAGGTGTCCGCCGACAAGGCTTACCTGCTGAAAAACCCAAGTGCCAAGGCGGCGAAACGGCCGTACATCGTCAAGAATGACGTGGTCGGTGTGCTGGCCTTCAAGGATGGCTGGGCCCAGGTCGAGTTCATCAATGCGGATGATCGCTCGTTTACGGGGTGGATCAGCCAGGATCAGTACGCGCGTTTGGCGGCCCCCAAAGGCTGATTTCGACAACGATAAGCGTCTAAATCTGGACGCGGGCGTGTTGTGGGGGATGGGGCTTTTTGGGGTGAGCGGGGCTTGACCCCCTGCGGGTTCATTGTAGATCTGATGGGGCTGCTTCGCAGCCCGGCGCGGGGCAAGCCCGCTCACTACAAAAAAACCGTACATCACAAAGAGCCCCATTTACCCCAACAAGCCCACACCCACATTTTGGATCTTCATCCGCCAAAGGTTTCACGCAACAAGTCGGCAAACGCATCCCGCGCCAAGTGCCGCTGGGTGTCCTTGTGCCAGAACAGCAGGTTGTCCACTGCCTGCAGTTCCTCAAAGCGGTACGACGCCAGCTGATTGGCCTGCTCATAGCGGGCCAGGATGCCTTCCGGCGCCAGCGCCACGCCAATCCCGGCACTCACGCAACCGATGATCGTGCCCCAGCTGGCATAGCTGGCAATCGCCGGTTTGAAGGCGTGGGGCTTGACCCAGTTCTCCAGCGCCGCCCGATAAGGGCAGCCCGGTGGCCACACCAGCAAGGTGCGGCCAGCCAGGTCTTCGGCGCTGTGGATCGGGTCGCTGGAGGCGCTGGCGATCAGCACCAGGCGTTCGCGGTAGACCACGCTGTGTTCGAGCTTCGCGCGTTTGTTGCCGGCGGCCACCAGCGCCACGTCTAGGCGGTGGTGTTGCAGGTCGTCGAGCAGCTCGCCCCAGGCACCGGTCACCAGTTCCAGGCTGACGTCCGGGTAGCGCCGGTGATACTCGGCCAGCAGGGGCGGCAGACGCCCGCTGGCGCTGGACTCCACGGCGCCGATACGCAGGGTGCCACGGGGAATGGCGTTGGCGTCCACGGCGCGTTTGGACTCGTCCACCAAGGCCAGGATGCGTTCGCAATACTCCAGGAAGATCTCACCGGCAGCACTGATCACCAGCCCACGCCCGGCGCGAATAAACAGTGGCGTGCCCAACTCGCTTTCCAGCTGCTTGATGCGCGTGGTGATGTTGGACGGCACGCAATGCAATTGCACGGCGGCCTGGGCCACGCTGCCGGTTCGCGCCACGGCTCGCACCATGTTCAGTTGGGCCAGTTCCATTGCTCAGTTCCCGTGATTTCAGAAGTCAGAAACGGTTAATTGTCCTATGCCTTGCCTGGGCCAAGACTGACGGCATTCCTTCTCAGTTTTCGGATGGCCGTCAATGAATACCCCGTCACCCCTGAAGCTTACGCTAGTCATCGCCAGCGTCATCCTCTGTTGGGCCTATTCACCGATTGGCGTGCATATGGGCCTGCACAGCTACAGCCCTGGCCAGCTCGCGCTGCTGCGGTTCTTGATTGCGTCAGTGTTCATGGCGGGCGTGGCGCTGGTGCTGGGCATCGGTCGACCCCGCGTGCGGGATCTGCCGTGGCTGCTGGTGTTGAGTTTTTTCGGCGTGTTCCTGCACCACACCAGCCTCAATTACGGGCAGCAATTCGTGACCGCTGCGGCGTCGAGCGTGCTGGCGCAATCGGCGCCGCTGTTCAGTGTATTGCTCGCGTTTTTCTGCTTGAAGGAACGGGTCAGCCTGTGGCGCTGGAGCTGCGTGTTGCTGGGCTTGCTCGGCGTGCTGGTGGTGATCTGGGGCGATCACGGTGTGGGCGATATCGACCCGCGCGGCTTGCTGATCCTGCTCGCGGCCGTGTCGTGGAGCTTGTACTTCGCCATCCAGAAACACTATGCGCACCGCTACAGCCCGCTGACGATGGCGTGCTACATGGTGTGGGCGGGCACCTTGATGCTCTGCGTGAATCTGCCAGGTCTGCCCTCGGCGGTGATGAAGGCGCCGTTGCCGGAAAACCTCGCGGTACTGGTCCTCGGGATTTTTCCCAGCGCCTTGGCGTACCTGGCCTGGGGGTATGTGTTGAAACATGTCGAGGTCAGCCGCGCCTCAGTGGCGATGTACCTGATCCCGCCGGTGGCGATGACGATGGCGACAACGCTGCTGGGCGAGCACATTGCCCTGCAAGTGGTGCTGGGCGGCGTGATCGTGTTGGCCAGCGTGGCCGCCATCAGCCTGGAAGGGCGTTGGCGGTCAATCGTGCAGGCAGAACGCGCGCAGCCGGTGACCATCGAGGTCCTGGGCGACGAAGGTGTAGCCGAAGTCCAGGGCGGTCGGTGACTGGATGATCGTCGCACCGCGCTCGACCCACAGGGCGTGCAAGGCATCCACGGCGGCCTTGTCGGCCAGGGACACGCCCACTTCACCGCCACCGCCCGTGAGCTGGGCCGCCGGCTGTACGGTATGGCGCGACCACAGCCCCAGTTTTACCCCATTGTCGAGAATGAACAGGGCGAAGGTCGGGTTGAGCTCCACCGGTGGCTTGTCCAGCAGACGGCTATAGAAGTTGGCGCTGGTGGCCGGGCTGTCGACGTACAGCAGGAAATAGTGAGCGATGGTGTTCATGCGGGCTCCTTGGACATGCGTGTTTGGGGAGCCGAGTCTATAAGGCGGTGCTGTCAGTTCCTGTCAGGAGTCTCACCGGTGTAGAGCTGGATGAGTTGATCGATCTCGCCCGACAGCTTCATCCGCAATAAGGTGCGCAGGATCTGCTGCACCGGCACATCCGGGTCGTTGCGTACGGCGCAGCCCAGGTGCTGTTCATCCATCACCGCCACCTTGTGCAGCCGTTTGCCGACCGGCATCCGCTGGTTGAAACGGTCGAGTATCCATTCATTGGCCACGGCGAACTTGAAGCGCCCGGCCACCAGTTTGTGCAGCACTTGCTCCTCGCTGCGCGCATCGTCGCGGCTGAGCTGGCCGCTGGCAAACAGCGGGTCAAGGGTGGCGTAGCGGTAATTGAGCACCGTGCCGATGGCTTGCGGCGCGAGTGTGCTGGCGTGTACCGGCTGCGCGGGGATGTGGGTGCTGACCAGCAGGTTGCGCTGCACCATCAGCGGGACGCTCCAGCTGTAGTCGCCGGACAGGTTGTCGACCCAGGCCTGGGTGACATAACAGCGCACATCAATGTCGCCATGCTCCATGGCGCCGGAGATGCGCGCCCGCGCCAGCACGTGGAATTCGGCCGGTCGGCCAACTTGGGTGGCCAGGCTCAACATCAGGTCATACAAAATACCCTGGGTCGGCCGGCCGTCCTCCAACTGCACCACGGGCATGGCCCAGCTGTCGGAGACCGAGAAGCGCAAGGGGGCGGGGGCTGCAAGGCAAGCCGAGGTGATCATCCATAAAGCGCCCAGGACTCCGCGCATACACTCTCCGGGTTCAGGCCTTTTTGGGGCCAATCAGGCAAGCTTAGTCAGATTAGGCGAGCGTGCCGGATGCAATTTCCCCCTTGCTCCGCTAGCATTACCGGCTTCCGCTTCCCAGTTGCGACGGTTTTCGATGAGTTATCAGGTTCTTGCACGTAAATGGCGTCCGCGCTCGTTCCGCGAAATGGTCGGCCAGACCCATGTGCTCAAGGCTCTGATCAATGCCTTGGACAGCCAACGGCTGCACCACGCCTACCTGTTCACCGGTACTCGGGGGGTGGGCAAGACCACCATTGCGCGCATCATCGCCAAATGCCTGAACTGTGAAACCGGTATCACTTCGACGCCCTGCGGCACGTGCTCGGTGTGCAAGGAAATCGACGAAGGGCGTTTCGTCGACCTGATCGAGATCGACGCCGCGAGCCGCACCAAGGTCGAAGACACCCGCGAACTGCTCGACAACGTGCAGTACGCGCCAAGCCGCGGCCGCTTCAAGGTCTACCTGATCGACGAAGTGCACATGCTCTCCAGCCACTCCTTCAACGCCTTGTTGAAAACCCTGGAAGAGCCGCCGCCCTACGTCAAATTCATCCTGGCCACCACCGACCCGCAGAAACTTCCTGCAACGATTCTGTCGCGGTGCCTGCAGTTCTCCCTGAAAAACATGACCCCCGAGCGGGTGGTCGAGCATTTGACCCACGTGCTGGGCGTCGAGAACGTACCGTTCGAAGACGATGCCCTGTGGCTGCTCGGCCGCGCCGCCGATGGTTCGATGCGTGACGCCATGAGCCTCACCGACCAGGCCATTGCCTTTGGCGAGGGCAAGGTCATGGCCGCCGACGTGCGCGCCATGCTCGGTACCCTGGACCACGGCCAGGTATTCGACGTGCTGCACGCGCTGATCGAAGGCGACGCCAAGGCCTTGCTCGAGGCCGTGCGCCACTTGTCGGAGCAAGGCCCCGACTGGAATGGCGTGCTCTCGGAAATCCTTAATGTGCTGCACCGCGTTGCCATCGCCCAGGCGCTGCCTGAGGGTGTCGACAACGGCCATGGCGACCGCGACCGCGTGTTGGCCCTGGCCCAGGCGTTGCCGGCCGAAGACGTGCAGTTCTACTACCAGATGGGCCTGATCGGTCGCCGCGACCTGCCCCTGGCCCCCGACCCGAGGGGCGGCTTTGAAATGGTGCTGCTGCGGATGCTGGCCTTCCGGCCCGCCGACTCGGCAGACGCGCCGAGACAGCCGCTAAAGCCAGTGGGGATCAGCCAGGCCACAGTTGATTCCGCCAAACCAGTGGCTGGCGCGGCGGTGGTTGCGCCAGTGGTTGCTGCACCCACGCCGGTTGCTTCGGTGCCTGAACCTGAACCTGAGCCTGGACCAGTGTCTGCTGCGCCGGCGGTTGAGCCGGAACCGGTCAGCGCGCCTGAGCCGGTCGTCGACCTGCCTTGGAATGACCCGGTGGAGGCTGACGCCGACGTCGAGCGGGTGCCTGCCGTAGAGCCCGTGCTGGAAACCATCGGCGAGCAGCCCGAGCTGACGCCGATGCCCACGCCGACCCCGGACAGCGTGGTGCCGGATGCCCCCGAGTGGGTGTCCGCGCCGGTCCCCGAGCCTACCGTGGCCCAGGTGGAAGCTGCCACGCCGGGCATCGACCTCGACGACGAACCGCCGCTGGACGAGGACTACATCGAGCCGGACATGGATTCGGCCTACAGCTACCTGGACGACCTGGCCAGCGAACACACCGCCGAGCCGGCCCCCGAGCCCGAGGCGGAACCCGCTGCGGCCCCGGCCACCGGCCTGGCCCTGCAATGGCTGGAGCTGTTCCCGAAACTGCCGATTTCCGGCATGACCGGCAGCATCGCCGCCAACTGCACACTGATCTCCATTGAGGGCGACCACTGGCTGTTGCACCTGGACCCGGCCCACAGCGCCCTGTTCAACGCGACCCAGCAACGCCGCCTCAACGATGCACTGAACCAGTATCATGAGCGCCCGCTGACCATCACCATCGAGCTGATCAAGCCCGAGCAGGAAACCCCGGCCCAGGCCGCGACCCGCCGGCGTATCAACCGCCAGCGCGAGGCCGAGGATTCGATCCAGGGTGATCCACTCATCCAGCAAATGATGCAACAGTTCGGTGCGGTCGTCCGTCACGATACTATTGAACCCGTCGAAGCCCCGGTGCCTCAGGCGTCATAACACCGGGCTACTAATTGATCCACGTACTTTGAGGTGATTCCCATGATGAAAGGTGGCATGGCCGGCCTGATGAAGCAGGCGCAGCAGATGCAGGAAAAGATGGCCAAGATGCAGGAAGAACTGGCCAACGCCGAAGTCACCGGTAAAGCCGGTGGCGATATGGTCAGTGTGGTGATGACCGGTCGTCACGACATCAAGCGCGTGAGCATCGACCCAAGCGTCCTGCCGGGCGTTGGCGAAGATGACCTGGAAATGCTCGAGGCGCTGTTCGCCGCGGCCGTTAACGACGCCGTGCGCAAGATCGAAGCCAACAGCCAGGAAAAAATGGGCGGCGTGACCGCCGGCATGCAACTGCCACCGGGCATGAAGCTGCCGTTCTGATCGATGTGTTTTAGCTACACTCCACTGCCAGGCCACGTGCCTGGCATTTTTTTGTGTGCCAATTGGATCGAACCCTGGTACGCCACGCAGGGTCTGCACCCTATACCGATACATTCGATAAAGGAGCCCCTTCATGCCTCAAGAACCGATCCTGAACCAGCGCATTGTCCTGGTCTCACGCCCTCAAGGCGCACCGACCCCGGAAAATTTCCGCCTGGAGCGTGTGAATCTGCCTGACTTGGCTGACGGCCAAGTCCTGCTGAAAACCCTGTACCTGTCCCTCGACCCCTACATGCGCGGACGTATGAGCGATGCACCGTCCTACGCAGCTCCGGTGGAAATCGACGAAGTGATGACCGGTGGGGCTGTCAGCCGTATCGAACAGTCGCGTAACCCGAAATTCGAAGTGGGCGACCTGGTCGTCGGTGCTACCGGCTGGCAGAGCCATAGCATTTCCGATGGTCGCAACCTGATCCCGGTGCCTAGCGGTCTGGCGAGCCCGTCCATGGCCTTGGGTGTGCTGGGCATGCCGGGTATGACCGCCTACATGGGCCTGATGGACATCGGGCAGCCCAAGGCGGGCGAAACCCTGGTGGTGGCCGCAGCGTCCGGCGCGGTGGGCTCGGTGGTGGGGCAGGTGGCCAAGCTCAAAGGCTTGCGTGTCGTGGGCATCGCGGGGGGCGCCGACAAATGCCGCTACGTGGTGGACGAATTGGGCTTTGATGCCTGCGTCGACCACAAGAGTGCGAATTTTGCCGATGACTTGGCCCAAGCGTGTTTCAACGGTGTGGACATCTATTTTGAAAACGTCGGCGGCAAGGTCTTTGATGCCGTGATGCCGCTGCTTAACCCCAAGGCGCGCATTCCGTTGTGCGGCCTGATCGCCGGCTACAACGCCCACGAGGCGCCCAGCGGTCCTGACCGGTTGCCGGCACTGCAGCGTACGTTGCTGACCAAGCGTGTGCGCATCCAGGGCTTTATCGTGTTCGATGACTACGGTGATCGCCAGCCGGAGTTCCTCAGCGCCATGGCGCCTTGGGTGCGCGATGGCAAGATTAAATTCCGCGAGGACGTGGTCGACGGCCTGGAGCAGGCACCCGAGGCCTTTATCGGTTTGCTGGAAGGGCGCAACTTCGGCAAGTTGGTGGTGCGCGTCGCGCAGGATTGAGGATTTGACGCTAATCCGGGGCGCGGGTATAAACCGCGTCTCGTTGTTTTGTCGGACCATTGCCCATGAGCTTCAGCCCCCTGATTCGCCAACTGATCGACGCCCTGCGCACATTGCCGGGTGTCGGCCAGAAAACCGCCCAGCGTATGGCGCTGCAATTGCTCGAGCGTGATCGTAGCGGCGGCACCCGGTTGGCCCAGGCCCTGAGCCAGGCCATGACCGGCGTGGGCCACTGCCGCCAGTGCCGCACCCTCACCGAGGAAGAGCTCTGCCCGCAATGCGCCGACCCGCGCCGCGACGACACACTGCTGTGCGTCGTGGAAGGGCCGATGGATGTCTACGCGGTAGAGCAGACCGGCTATCGTGGGCGCTACTTTGTGCTCAAGGGCCACCTGTCGCCGCTGGACGGCCTTGGCCCGGAAGCCATCGGCATTCCGCAACTGGTGGCGCGCATCGAAGAGCAGGGCACCTTTACCGAAGTGATCCTGGCCACCAACCCGACGGTGGAAGGTGAGGCGACCGCGCATTACATCGCCCAATTGCTGACCAACAAAGGTCTGATCACCTCGCGCATCGCCCACGGCGTGCCGCTGGGTGGCGAGTTGGAGTTGGTGGATGGTGGGACGCTGGCGCATTCCTTCGCCGGGCGTAAACCGATCGCCCTCTAAAGACCACCGCACTACAAATGTGGGAGCTGGCTTGCTGTGGTGAGCGGGCTTGCCCCGCGCTGGGCGGCGAAGCAGCCCCATTAGATTTGCTGGGAGACTGGCTCCTTCACCACAGCAAGCCCCTTTCCATATTGGGTTTGTGCCATTAGCAATAGCTGAGTACGGCTTGATAACCAAGCAAGCGCTTGGTAATTTCCCTCCGCCCCCCCCCGTGGAGTTTGCCGATGTCTGCCTACCTGGACTACTTCGACCCCAACCACCAATTGGTCCGCGACAGCGTGCGTCGCTTTGTCGAGCGTGAGCTGTTGCCCGGCATCGAGCAGTGGGAGGAGGCGGAAAGCTTTCCCCGCGAGCTGTACCTCAAGGCCGGCGCGGCGGGGATTCTCGGCATCGGTTATCCCGAAGCCCTGGGGGGTAGCCATGAAGGCGATCTGTTCGCCAAGGTGGCCGCCAGCGAGGAGTTGATGCGCTGCGGCTCTGGCGGTGTCGTGGCGGGGCTGGGGTCGTTGGATATCGGCCTACCGCCCGTCGTCAAATGGGCCCGGCCCGAGGTGCGCGAACGGGTGGCGCCGCAGGTGCTGTCGGGTGAAAAGATCATCGCCCTGGCGGTCACCGAACCGGGCGGCGGTTCCGATGTGGCCAGCCTGCAGACCCGCGCCATTCGCGACGGTGACCATTACCGCGTCAGCGGCAGCAAGACCTTCATCACCAGCGGCATCCGCGCCGATTTCTACACCGTGGCCGTGCGCACCGGCGGGCCTGGCTTTGCCGGTATCAGCCTGCTGCTGATCGAAAAAGACACCCCCGGTTTCAGCGTCGGCCAGCCGCTGAAGAAAATGGGCTGGTGGGCGTCGGACACGGCTGAATTATTCTTCGACGATTGCCGCGTGCCCGTAGGCAACCTGATCGGCGCCGAGAACATGGGCTTTGCCTGCATCATGGGCAACTTCCAGAGCGAACGCCTGGCCTTGGCCCTGATGGCCAACATGACCGCGCAAATGGCCTTGGAGGAAAGCCTCAAATGGGCGGCCCAGCGCGAAGCGTTCGGCAAGCCTATCGGTAAATTCCAAGTGCTCAAGCATCGCCTGGCAGAGATGGCCACTGCCGTGGAAGTCTCCCGCGAATTCACCTACCGCCAGGCGGCAAAAATGGCCGCAGGTATCAGCGTGATCAAGGAGATTTCGATGGCCAAGAACCTGGCCACCGACACCGCCGACCGCGTCACCTACGACGCGGTGCAGATCCTCGGTGGCCAGGGGTATATGCGCGGCAGCCTGGTGGAGCGGCTGTACCGTGACAACCGTATCCTGTCCATCGGTGGCGGTACGCGTGAAGTGATGAATGAGATCATCAGCAAGCAGATGGGGTTGTGATGTGCTGTGCTGCGGATGGCCTCATCGGGGGCAAGCCCCCTCCCACATTTGATTGGGTTCACAGATTCATATCTGTGAAGACGATCAAATGTGGGAGCGGGCTTGCTCGCGAAGAGGCCGGCCCAGGTAAACCTTAACGTTCAGTCAACGCAAACTGCGTCAAGCAAAACGTCGGAATCCCCATATCTTCCAACCGCTGCGAGCCACCCAGCTCCGGCAGATCAATAATCGCCGCTGCTTCGAAGATCTTCGCCCCCATGCGCCGCACCAGGTTCGCCGCGGCGATCAGGGTGCCGCCGGTGGCGATCAAATCATCGAACATCAACACCGAGTCGCCCTCGCACAGGCTGTCCGCGTGCACTTCCAGGAAGGCCTCGCCGTACTCGGTCTGATAACCCTCGGCCAGCACGTCGGCGGGCAGCTTGCCCTGCTTGCGGAACAGGATCAGCGGCTTGTTCAGTTGGTAGGCGATGATCGAGCCGATCAGGAAGCCCCGTGCATCCATCGCGCCGATATGGGTGAAGTCGGCTTCGACATAACGCTGGGCAAAGCTGTCCGCTACCAGGCGCAGGGCGCGGGGCGATTGGAACAGGGGAGTAATGTCACGAAAGATCACCCCAGGCTTGGGGAAGTCGATGACGGGGCGGATCAGGGGTTTGATGTCGAACGAATCGAAGGTCATCGTCGAAGAGTCCTGGGCTGGAAACGGACTCGAAGTATACCTGCGACCTCGCCGATTGGCGCGCCGCAGGTGTCTGGATCAACCCTTCTCTTAACCTTCGAGTGCCTTAACCTTCGAGCGAACCACCGGCCAGTGCACACAGCTGGATCGGGTCGAGGATATGCACTTCCTTGCCTTCGGCGGCAAGCAGTGCGTTCTGCTGGAAGCGGGTGAATACGCGGGACACGGTTTCCACCGCGAGGCCCAGGTAGTTGCCGATTTCATTGCGCGACATGCTCAGGCGGAACTGGTTGGCCGAGAAACCACGGGCACGGAACCGTGCGGACAGGTTGACCAGGAACGTGGCGATGCGCTCGTCGGCGGTTTTCTTCGACAACAGCAGCATCATTTGCTGGTCGTCGCGAATCTCGCGGCTCATCACTCGCATCAGCTGGCGGCGCAGTTGCGGCAATTGCAGGGCCAGTTCGTCCAGGCGTTCGAAGGGGATTTCGCACACCGATGTGGTCTCCAGGGCCTGGGCCGACACCGGGTGAATCTCGGTGTCCATGCCCGACAACCCCACCAGTTCGCTGGGCAGGTGGAAACCAGTGATCTGCTCTTCGCCGCCATCGCTCAGGCTGAAGGTCTTCAACGCACCCGAACGTACTGCATAAACGGAATCGAACTTGTCACCCTGGCGAAACAGAAACTCGCCTTTTTTCAGCGGGCGACCGCGTTTAACGATCTCGTCCAGCGCATCCATGTCTTCCAAATTCAGCGAAAGTGGCAAGCAGAGGGGGGCCAGGCTGCAATCCTTGCAATGGGCCTGGCTGTGAGCGCGCAGTTTAACTGGCTCGGACATTTCTTAAATCCTTGTGGGAAAACACACATAAGACGTAAGGGTAACGCACTGGGTGGCAGTGAGGCCAGCCTGTACAAAAAAACGACAGCCGTATAAAGCTTTTTGTATCGATGCCGATACACGGTTACTACCTCGTGAGCCTGGGAGGCTCGAATCATGATTTCCATTGGTGCAACCCATCCGGCCAGCACTGGTGTTCAGTCCTTTTCGGAGCCTAAAGATCTGGTGGCGGAAGCCAAGGCTGCCAAGGCCGCCAAAGATCTCAAGGACAGCACTACCGCTCCGCTGCGCGCGCCCAAAGAGGAGGAGGGCGTGAAGGTGACCATTTCCGGTGCGGCGTTAAAAGCCCTCAGCGATGTTAAGCAATCCAACAACGATATCGAAGAGAGTGGTCTGCCGGACAACGTCCAACAGGTCCTCAAGATGATTCGCCAGATCAAGGCGCAGATCGCCGAAAAGCAGGCCGAGCTGCAGGCGGTGATGGCGGACAAGCGCCTCACCCCGGAAGAAGCGCGGATCAAGATCAGTAACCTGCAAGGCGCGCTCAGCAGCTTGCAAGCCAGCCTTGTGACCGCGCAGACCTCCCTGGCCAAGACGATGAAAGGTCTTAGCAGCCAAGATGCGCTCAAGGCCGCTTCGTTATCGGTATAACTAGATCACCCGTGAAAATCGTTGCCTGTTCTGGTGCTCCAGGTAGGCATCGAACACCATGCACACCGACCGCACCAGCAGTCGCCCGGCGGGCAATACACGAATGCCCTGGGCGTCGAGTTCGATCAGGCCATCTTCGGCCATTGCCTGGAGTTGCGGCCAGATCTCCTCGAAATACCCACGAAAATCAATGTTGAATGCCTGCTCGATGTTCTCGAATGCCAGGCTGAAATTGCAGATCAACTGCTGAATCACTTCCCGTCGCAAGCGATCGTCCGTGGTGCAGACCAGCCCGCGGCTGGTGGCCAGTTGCGCGCCCGCCAAGGTGTTCTGGTAGCCGGTGAGGTCACTGCTGTTCTGGCAGTAAAGATCACCGATCTGGCTGATCGCCGACACCCCGAGCCCGATCAAGTCGCAATGGCCGTGGGTGGTGTAGCCCTGAAAGTTGCGTTGCAGGGTGCCTTCTTCCTGGGCGATGGCCAGTTCGTCGTCCGGCAGGGCGAAGTGGTCCATGCCGATGTAGCGGTAACCGGCCTGGGTCAGTTGCTCGATGGTGGTTTGCAGCATCAGCAGCTTTTCCGCCGGGGAGGGCAGGTCGTCGGTGTTGATGCGCCGCTGGGGCATGAAGCGTTCCGGCAGGTGGGCGTAGTTGAACACCGACAGGCGGTCCGGTTGCAACTTGATCACTTCCTCTACCGTGCGCGCGAAGTTGATGGGCGTTTGCTTGGGCAGGCCGTAAATCAGGTCGATATTGATCGAGCGAAATTGCAGCGTACGTGCCGCATCGATCACCGCGCGGGTTTCCTCCAGGCTTTGCAGGCGATTGACGGCCCGTTGCACCTCGGGGTCGAGGTCTTGCAGGCCGATGCTTACGCGGTTGAAACCCAGCTCACGCAGCAGGCCCATGGTGGCCCAGTCGGCTTCACGCGGGTCGATCTCGATGCCGTAGTCGCCGGAGTCATCATCCAGCAGGTTGAAGTGCTGGCGCAGGCAGTTCATGACCTGGCGCAATTCGTCGTGGCTGAGAAAGGTCGGCGTGCCGCCGCCGAAGTGCAGCTGTTCCACCGGTTGTTTCGGGTCGAGGTGGCAGGCCACCAGCTGGATTTCCTGCTCCAGCCGTTGCAGGTAGGGCAGGGCGCGGCCGCGGTCCTTGGTGATCACCTTGTTGCAGGCACAGTAATAGCAAATGTTGGCGCAGAACGGCACATGCACATACAGCGACAGCGGCCGCGCGGCCTTGCGGCTCTCACGCAGGGCGTGGAGCAGGTCAAAGGTGCCGACCTGGCTGTCGAATTGTACGGCGGTGGGGTAGGACGTGTAGCGCGGTCCCGCCAGGTCGTAACGGTGAATCAGATTGGTGTCCCAACGAATGGCGTCGAGCATGCGGGCGTTCCCCCGGATAGGCTAGTGGGCCGAGTCTAGGGGCTGGCCGGGGGGCGCACCTTGATTTGCATCAACAGGGAGCGGCGCTATGCCACAGCGCGTTAGTGGCCCATCAACCAGTGCTGATGCGGACCGGGCAATGTCCATATGCCGAACAGCATCACCAGCAGCCCTCCGGCCATGCGCACGCTGCGTTTGCGCAATAGCGCCGTGACGCGCTCAGCCGCCAGGCCGGTCGCCAACAGCACCGGCCAGGTCCCCAGCCCGAACGCCAGCATCAACAGGCCGCTGTCCAGCGCATTGCCCAGGCTGGCCGCCCACAGCAACGTGCTGTAGACCAACCCGCACGGCAACCAACCCCACAACGCGCCCAGCAGCAATGCGCGCGGCAGGCTGGAGACCGGCAACAAACGGCCGGCCACGGGCTGGATATGCCGCCACAGGCCGCGCCCGAGGCGTTCGATGCGGGTGAGGCCGCTCCACCAGCCGGCCAGGTACAGGCCCATGCTGATCAACAACAGCCCGGCCAGTACGCGCATGAACATCGCCGCCGGGCTGTTCGCCACCGCCCAGCCGGCCAGGCCGATCAACACCCCGGCTGCGGCATAGCTGAGCACTCGGCCCAGGTTGTACGCCAGCAGCAGTTGAAACCTGCGGCCACGCTGTTCCTTGGGAATCGCCAGGGTCAGCGCGCCCATCAGCCCGCCGCACATGCCCAGGCAATGGCCGCCCCCCAGCAGGCCGAGGATCAGCGCGGAGACCAACAGCGGCGCCAGCTCAAACATGGGGCGGGTCTTTGGGCTTGGACGGGTGTTCGGCGTCGTTGGCTTCGTCGATGGCAGCCAGGTGGTTCGGGTCCTGGTCGTCGAACAACACGCTATGGGCCGGGCCGTCGAGGTCGTCGTACTGCCCGCTGTCCACGGCCCAGAAGAAGATGTAGATGGCCACACCCACTAATAGCAGCGCCGCCGGAATCATCACGTATAAAGCTGGCATCTGCACTCCATGCTCGCGCGGTTCACACCGGCAGCGGGCGGGTTACTGAGGGGGCTCGGGCCGCCGGCGCGCTCGGCAGGCGAGTCAGGCGCAGGGCGTTGAGCACCACGGTCAATGAACTGAGGGACATGCCGATCGCGGCCCAGATGGGGGTGATCCAGCCCAGGGCGGCAAACGGCAGCATAAGGCCATTGTACAGCCCGGCCCAGAGCAGGTTTTCAATGATCACCCGGCGGGTGCGTCGTGCCAGGGTAAGGGCGTGTACCAGCGCGTCCAGTCGATTGGACAGCAGCACGGCATCGGCGCTGGTCTTGGCCAGGTCCGTGGCCGTGCCCATGGCCACGCTGATGTCGGCGGCGGCGAGTACCGGCACATCGTTGACCCCATCGCCGAGCATCAGCACCTTGCGGCCTTCCTTGTGCAGGTGTTGCAGCACGCGCAGCTTGTCATCCGGGCGCAGGCCGCCGTGGGCTTCATCGATACCCAGCTCGGCGGCGACGCTGGCGACCATCGGCGAACTGTCCCCGGACAGCAACAGCGTGCGCCAACCGCGCGCCTTGCACGCGGCCAGCAACGCAGGGGCGTCGCTGCGCAGGCGGTCGTCGAGCACAAACCAGGCCAGGGCGCCTTCGCGGTCGCCAAGCAGCAGCCATTGGCCGGAAAGCTCCGGCGCAGTGGGAATCGCGCAGCCACTGAGTTCGCAGACAAAGCCCGGTTGACCAATGCGCAGTAGGCGCTCGCCCACGCGGCCTTCAAGGCCCAGTCCTGGCGAACTGAGCACCTCGTCGGCGGCCAGCGGTGCACGCCCAAAGGCACGCGCAATCGGGTGTTCGGAGCGGTTTTCGAGGGCGGCGGCGAGGCTCAGGCACAGGTCGGTGCTCAAGCTGCCCAAGGGCCGGATCGCTCTCAATGCCAGGCGCCCTTCGGTGAGGGTGCCGGTCTTGTCGAAAATCACTGTATCGATCTGGTTCAGCCCTTCCAGCACATGGCCCCGGGTCAGCAGCAGCCCCAGTTTGTGCAAGGTGCCGGTGGCGGCGGTGAGGGCAGTGGGCGTGGCCAGGGACAATGCGCAGGGGCAGGTCGCTACCAGCATCGCCAGCACAATCCAGAACGCCCGTGACGCGTCCAGCTCCCACCAAAGCAGACCGATCAGCGCGGCCGCGATCAGCGAGCACAACAGGAACCACTGCGCGGCGCGGTCGGCGATCTGCGCCAGGCGTGGTTTCTCGGCCTGGGCCCGTTCCAGCAGGCGCACGATGGCGGACAGGCGCGTGTCATGACCCAATGCACGCACTTCGACGGTCAAGGCACCTTCGACGTTAAGGGTGCCCGCCGTGACCGCATCCTCGGTCTGGCGCGGTTGCGGCAGGTACTCACCGGTGAGCAGGGATTCATCAATGCTCGAGTGGCCGTCGAGGATCACGCCGTCTGCCGGCAGCACCGCGCCAGGATGCACCAGTACACGGTCGCCCAGCGCCAGTTCGGGGAGCAGGATGCGTTCACTCTGGCCATCGGCCTTGAGTCGCAGGCAGGAGGCGGGCAGCAGGTTGACCAGCTGCGCGGTGGCGGCGGCCGTACGCTCGCGGGCACGACGTTCCAGGTAGCGACCGGCCAGCAGGAACAGCGCAAACATGCCCACCGCATCGAAGTACAACTCACCCACGCCGGTGATCGCGGTCCAGATCCCCGCCAGGTACGCACCGCCGATGGCCAATGACACCGAGACATCCATGGTCAGGTGGCGGGTGCGCAGGTCGCGCATCGCCCCCTTGAAAAACGGTGCGCAGCTGTAGAACACGATGGGCGTGGTGAGAAACATCGCCACCCAGCGCAGGATTACATGCAGCTCCGGGCTCAGGTCGATATTGAATTCCGGCCAGGTGGCCATGGTTGCCATCATCGCCTGGAACCACAACAGCCCGGCCACACCCAGTTGGCGCAGGGCCAGGCGGTTTTCGCCGGCCAGTTGCTCGGCGGCGCGGTCGGCTTGATAGGGGTGGGCGGCGTAGCCGATATGGCGCAGCTCACTGAGCAGCTGGCTCAGCGGCAGTTGCCCATCCGCCCAGCGCACCTGCAAGCGGTGGTTGGACAGGTTCAGCCGCGCCTCGGCCACGGCGGGCAGGCTGCGCAGGTGTTTTTCGATCAGCCAGCCGCAGGCGGCGCAGCTGATGCCTTCCATCAGCAGGGTGGCTTCGGCGAGGTCGCCTTCGTGGCGCACAAAAGGTTTTTGCACGTCGGCGCGGTCATACAGCGCCAGCTCGTCCAGCAACTGCACCGGCAGCGTTTCGGGGTTGGCCGAGGCTTCACTGCGGTGCTGGTAATAACTTTCCAGGCCCCCGGCCACAATCGCTTCGGCCACGGCCTGGCAGCCGGGGCAGCACAGCTCGCGGCGCGCGCCGAGGATCACGCTGGTAAACCGGCTGCCGGAGGGGACGGGGAGGGCGCAGTGGTAGCAGGGGGTGGTCATGATCTGGAATCTATAGGGGCTGGGAGGGCCTCATCGTGGGCAAGCCCACTCCCACAGGGGACCGCGATCCAGGGGGAGCGGGCTTGCCCGCGATGCACGAAGCGCAGGTGTTTATTTTTTCAGGTCTTCGGCACCCTGCAACGGTTCATCACCCAGCAGCAAGTCCTTGTCGTGGCTGACCTGTTCTTCCTCAAACATGCGCCAGGTGCGATCGCCTTCCACACCGAGCAACTCGACGAAGCGCCGGCCTTCGACCTTATCGGTGACCTGGCCGATGTAGCGGCCGGGTTCGCTGTCGCTGCGGGCCAGGTTGATCTTGCGATCCTTCTCTGGCTGGGTCGGGGAAATCAGGTTCAATTCCAGGGTGGTCGGGTTGCTGTTGCCGGTGAGGTTCACCTCGACTTCACCGGTCAGCTCATCCAGGTGCACCTTGGCGCGCAGTTGCAGGGTCTGGGCCAGCAGCTCGCGGTCCAGGGAACGGTTGATGCCTTTGCCGGCCTCGTAGTAGTTGTCGTTGACCAGGTTGTCCGGGTTATTCACCGCGATGGTCACCATGGACAAGGTCAAGGTCACCGAGCAGGCCAGGATCCCAATGATGATCCAGGGCCAGAGGTGCTTGTACCAAGGGCTTGCGGCAGTTGCTACGGACATTGTTCGGTTCTCTGTTAGCGATTAGCGGACTTGGGGGCCGATGAATCGGCTCTTGGCTTCAATGTGGACACTGGCGTCATCGGCATCGGTGAGGATGAATGTCACCTCGTTGGTGCTCGACGGCAACTGTTCCGGCGCACTCGACAGCTCAACCGGCATGCTGACGATATCGCCGGCAGCCACCTTGATTTCGCGACGGCCTTGCAGCTTGAGGTCCGGCAAGCCCGCGGCATCGAGCACGTAGGTGTGGTCGCGCTGGTCCTTGTTCATGATCTTCAGGCTGTAGACGTTTTCGATACGGCCTTCGGCGTTCTCGCGGTACAGCACACGGTCCTTGCTCACGTCGAAACCCACCAGCGAGCGCATGAAGAATGCCGCCGCCAGCAGGCCCATCATCGCCAGCAATACCAGGGCGTAACCGATCAGGCGCGGGCGCAGCTTGTGGGTCTTCTGCCCCGACAGGTTGTGCTCGGTGGTGTAGCTGATCAGGCCGCGCGGGTAGTCCATTTTGTCCATGATGTTGTCGCAGGCGTCGATACAGGCGGCGCAGCCGATGCACTCGATCTGCAGGCCGTCGCGGATGTCGATACCGGTCGGGCACACCTGCACGCACATCGTGCAATCGATGCAATCCCCCAGGCCCTGAGCCTTGTAGTCGATGCCTTTTTTGCGCGGGCCACGCACCTCGCCACGGCGTGGGTCGTAGGAAACGATCAGGGTGTCCTTGTCGAACATCACACTCTGGAAGCGCGCGTACGGACACATGTAGATGCACACTTGTTCGCGCAGCCAACCGGCGTTGCCATAGGTGGCGAGGGTGAAGAAGCCGACCCAGAAATACGACCAGCCATCGGCCTGGCCGGTGAAGAACTCGAACACCAGTTCGCGGATGGGGGAGAAGTAGCCGACGAAGGTCATTCCGGTGACAAAACCGATCAGCAGCCACAGGGTGTGCTTGCTGAATTTGCGCAGGAATTTGTTGGCGCCCATCGGCGCTTTATCCAGCTTGATGCGCTGGTTGCGGTCGCCTTCGGTGACCTTTTCGCACCACATGAAGATCCATGTCCATACGCTTTGCGGGCAGGTATAACCGCACCACACGCGACCGGCATACACGGTGATAAAGAACAGGCCAAACGCCGCAACAATCAAAATACCTGAGAGCAGGATGAAGTCCTGGGGCCAGAAGGTCGCGCCAAAAATAAAGAACTTACGTTCGGGCAGATTCCACCACACGGCCTGGTGGCCACCCCAGTTCAGCCACACGGTGCCGAAGTAGAGCAGGAACAGGCCGGCACCGCCGAGCATGCGCAAATTACGGAACAGGCCGGTGAAGGCGCGGGTGTAGATTTTCTCTCGCGAGGCGTAGAGGTCGACGGTTTTACTGTCGGAACCGTTTGTGTGTTTGGCAGGCGGGGTAACGTCATGTACCGGTATCTGGTTGCTCATCATTGCATCCCACGGCGGTGGAGATTTGCCTCGGCCAGTACGTGCCAACCGGGGTCAAATGAAGGGTGTTGCAGTGGCTTAATGATACGCCCCCGATAGTACGTCAAGGGTGCGACCTTTGGTCGCGTTGGGTGAAATCAATTGATGGTGTACGTGACCTGGATCAATTGACTTGGGAAGTATGGACGGTTTTTGCCGACCCTGACCTCAAAAGTGTTGGAGGCCTTCGAATGTGGGAGGGGGCTTGCCCCCGATTGCAGTGTGTCAGCCAGAGCAACTGCTACCGACCCACCGCTATCGGGGGCAAGCCCCCTCCCACATTGCTATTGCAGCGGCTTTTATTGCTCTTCAGCCTTCTTATCCCCATGGGACAAGCTGTAAACATAGGCTGCCAGCAAGTGCACCTTGTCGTTCCCCTGCAGTTGCTCCTGCGCAGGCATCTGGCCCTGGCGGCCCCAACGGATGGTCTGTTGCAGTTGGGCGAAGCTTGAGCCGTAGATGAACGCGCCAGGGTGGGTCAGGTCGGGCGCACCCATGGCGGGCGTGCCTTTACCGGCCGGGCCGTGGCAGGCCACGCAGTTGGCGGCGAAGAGTTTTTCGCCGTTGGCCACGTCGGCTTTCACCCCTTCCGGCAGTTTGCGCCCGTCGAGGTTGGTGACGACGAACGCGGCCACATCGCTGACGCCTTGTTCCTTGAGGATATCCAGCCAGGCGGGCATCACCGCATGGCGGCCCTTCATGATGGTTTCCTTGATGGTGGCCGGGTCGCCGCCCCAACGCCAGTCGGCATCGGTCAGGTTGGGAAAGCCGTAGGCGCCCTTGGCGTCGGAACCGTGGCACACCGAGCAGTTGGAGGCGAACAGGCGGCCACCCATCTTCAAGGCTTGCGGGTCCTTGGCCACTTCTTCAATGGGCATCGACGCGAATTTGGCGAAGATCGGGCCGAACTTAGCGTCCGACCTGGCCATTTCCTTTTCCCATTCGTGCACGCCGGTCCAGCCGGTCTGGCCGTTGGCGAAGGGGGTTTGCTTGTCGTTGTCGAGGTAGTTGTAGCCCGGCAACAGGCCCTTCCAGTTGCCCAGGCCGGGGTACAGCGCGAGGTAGCCGAGGGCGAAGATGATGGTGCCGACGAACAGCATGAACCACCATTTGGGCAGCGGGTTGTCGTACTCCTCGATGCCGTCGAACGAGTGGCCGACGGTCTCGTCGGTTTGCTCGGCGCGCTGGCCCTTTCGGGTCGACAGCAGCAGCCAGGTCAGGGCGAAGATGGTACCCAGGCTGAGGACTGTGACGTACAGACTCCAGAACGTAGTCATTCTTTGTTACTCCTAGAAGCTTGCTCGACGTGCTTGATGGCTTCGGGATCATCCGCAAAAGGCAGCAAGGTCGCGTCTTCAAACTCCGACTTGCGCTTGGGGCTGAACACCCACAACGCCAGGCCGATAAAGGCCACCATCACCACAACGGTGCCCAAGCCACGAATCATCCCGATATCCATGAAGAATCACCGTTTGCTTTTGATGATGGTGCCAAGGCCTTGCAGGTAGGCCACCAATGCGTCCATTTCGGTCTTGCCCTTCACGGCTGCGGCTGCACCGGCGATGTCTTCGTCGGTGTAGGGCACGCCCAGGGTGCGCAAGACTTCCATCTTCTTCGCGGTGTCCTTGCCGTCGAGCTTGTTTTCCACGAGGAACGGGTACGCCGGCATTTTCGACTCAGGCACCACGTTGCGCGGGTTGTACAGGTGCGCACGTTGCCAGTCATCGGAGTAACGCCCGCCCACACGGGCCAGGTCCGGGCCGGTGCGCTTGGAACCCCACAGGAACGGGTGGTCCCACACGCTTTCACCGGCGACCGAGTAGTGGCCGTAGCGTTCGGTTTCGGCACGGAACGGGCGGATCATCTGCGAGTGGCAGCCGACACAACCGTTGGCGATGTAGACGTCGCGGCCTTCCAGTTCAAGCGCGGTGCGCGGCTTCATGCCTTCGACCGGTTTGTTGGTGACGTCCTGGAAAAACAGCGGAACGATCTGGGTCAAGCCGCCGATACTCACGGCGATGACCATGAAGAAGGCCAGCAGGCCGATATTCTTCTCGACTACTTCATGCTTCATCAGTGGGCTCCCACAACGGCGATCTTGGCGGCGGCTTCGGCTTCTGCAGGGTCCGAGGCACGCACGGTGCGCCAGACGTTGTAGGCCATGAACAGCATGCCGGTGGCAAAGAACGCACCGCCCAGGGCGCGGACGATATAGCCCGGGTGGCTGGCTTGCAGCGCTTCGACGAAGGAGTAGGTGAGGGTGCCGTCATCGTTGATTGCACGCCACATCAGGCCCTGAGTGATGCCGTTGACCCACATCGACGCGATGTAGAGCACGGTACCGATGGTCGCCAGCCAGAAGTGCGTGTTGATCAGCCCGACGCTGTGCATCTGCACGCGGCCGAACAGTCTGGGGATCATGTGGTAGATCGCGCCGATGGAGATCATCGCGACCCAACCGAGCGCGCCGGCGTGAACGTGGCCGATGGTCCAGTCGGTGTAGTGGGACAGCGAGTTGACGGTCTTGATCGCCATCATCGGCCCTTCGAAGGTCGACATGCCGTAGAACGCCAGGGATACCACGAGGAAGCGCAGGATCGGGTCGGTGCGCAATTTATGCCAGGCGCCCGACAGGGTCATCATGCCGTTGATCATGCCGCCCCAGCTCGGGGCCAGCAGGATGATCGACATCGCCATGCCCAGGGACTGTGCCCAATCCGGCAGCGCGGTGTAGTGCAAGTGGTGAGGACCGGCCCAGATGTACAGGGTGATCAGCGCCCAGAAGTGCACGATGGACAGGCGGTACGAGTAAATAGGACGTTCGGCCTGTTTCGGCACGAAGTAATACATCATCCCCAGGAAACCGGTGGTCAGGAAGAAACCCACGGCGTTGTGGCCGTACCACCACTGGATCATGGCGTCCGTGGCCCCGGCGTAGGCCGAGTAGGACTTGAACAGGCTCACCGGCAACGAAGCGTGGTTGACGATGTGCAGCATCGCCGTCACCAGGATAAAGGCGCCGTAGAACCAGTTGCCCACGTAGATGTGCTTGGTCTTGCGCTTGACGATGGTACCGAAGAACACCACGGCATAGGTCACCCACACGATGGCGAGCAAAATGGCGATCGGCCATTCCAGCTCGGCGTATTCCTTGGTGGTGGTGTAACCCAGCGGCAGGGTGACGATGGCGCCCAGGATGACCGCTTGCCAACCCCAGAAGGTGAAGGCCGCGAGGCTGTCGGAGATCAGTCGCGTCTGGCAGGTTCGCTGCACGACATAGTAGGAGGTGGCAAACAGTGCACATCCACCGAAGGCGAAAATCACCAGGTTGGTGTGCAGCGGGCGCAGGCGGCCAAAGGTCGTCCATGGCAAACCGAAATTCAATTCCGGCCAAACCAGTTGCGAGGCGATGAACACCCCGAGCCCCATGCCAAGGATCCCCCAGACCACCGTCATGATGGCGAACTGGCGGACTACCTTATAGTTATAAGCAGTCGGACTGATTGCTGTGCTCATTCTAAGGTTCCACGGTTTAGGTTTTTTTATAGGTAAAATCGGCCGCAAGTATGGAGAAAGCGAGGGGCCATTGCAACGCAATGGCTGACCTGTATCAATGCGTTCCACGCCAGATTCTGCGCCCTTTCCATGTTTCGTGTAAGGATAAAATCGGAAATAGAAAGCTGATCAAGTGGACAGGATATTTATGGGGTCGCAACGGTTGTCGTTACGTACGCCAGAATCGGTCCGCTGTGCAGGGAAGCGTAGACCCGAATGGCAGGAGGGGAAAGGTGTGCTTTGGAAGGGTGTGACACTGGGTCGCACAAGAAGGTACTGCTGTGGCGAGGGAGCTTGCTGCCGTTGGACCGGGCTGGCGCTCCAGTGCGAAGCGCTGCCAAGATTTTGGGGCCGCTTCGCAGCCCAACGGGAGCAAGCTCCCTCGCCACAGGTAGAGTTGCCGCCCCAAGGTGGGGCGGCATTCAGAGGTTACTGGGGCTGGCTTTCTGGCGTTGCGCCATCAGCGTTATGGGACAAGCTATACACGTAGGCGGCCAACAAGTGCACCTTGTCATTACCCTGTAGCACTTCCTGCGCCGGCATCTGGCCCTGGCGGCCGTGGCGGATGGTTTGCTGCAACTGCGCAAGGCTGGTGCCGTAGATGTAACCGGCCGGTTTGGTCAGGTCGGGCGCGCCCATGGCTTCCATGCCGTGGCCTTGCGGACCGTGGCAAGCGACACAGGTGGTGTTGAACGCAGTTTGGCCTGCTGCCAAGTCAGCGCTGCTGTCAGCCGGCAACGGCAGTTTGGCCACGTCGTGACGTACATAGGCGGCGACGTTTTTCACCCCTTCATCGCCGAGCATGTCACCCCAGGCCGGCATTGCTGCATGACGGCCGTTGAGAATGGTGGTCTTGATCGCCTCGGCCGAACCGCCCCAGCGCCAGAGGTTATCCGCCAGGTTGGGGAAACCAAACGCGCCCTTGGCGTCCGAGCCGTGGCACACCGCACAGTTGGAGGCAAACAGGCGACCGCCCATCTTCAACGCTTGCGGGTCTTTGGCGACTTCTTCCACGGGCATGGCCGAGAATTTGGCGAAGATCGGCCCGAACTTGGCGTCGGCCTTGGCCATTTCCTTGTCCCATTCCTTGGTCTGGGTCCAGCCGTCTTCATAGCCCGGTAACACGCCTTTCCAGTTGCCTAGGCCCGGGTAGAGGATCAGGTAGCCGACCGCAAACACTAAGGTGCCGGCGAACAGCATGAACCACCACTGGGGCAGCGGGTTGTCGTATTCCTCGATACCGTCGAAGGCGTGGCCCATGGTCTGGTCGACGCTGCCCTTGGTCTCGCCCTTGCGGGTGCCGATCAAGAGCCAAGTCAGGCCGATCAGGCTGCCGAGGGTCAGTACGCAGATCCATGTACTCCAGAATAGGGTCATGGCCGTGTGCTCCTTATTGCAGGCTCTTCTTGAGCGTCGGATGGAGAAGGTTCATCGGCGAAGGGCAGCAGGCGCGCCTGCTCGAATTCCGCATTGCGCCGGTTGTTGAACACCCACAGCGACAGGCCGATAAAGGCGATGGCGACCACCAGCGTGCCGAGGCCGCGGATGGTGCCCGCATCGAATTCAAATCCCATGGCTCACCTCTTGCTCTTGATGGCAGTACCGAGCACTTGCAGGTACGAAACCAGCGCGTCCATCTCGGTCTTGCCCTTGAGGCTGGCGACGGCGCCACTGATGTCGTCGTCCGTGTACGGCACGCCGAGGGTGCGCATCACTTTCAACTTGGTCTCGGTGTGGCTGCTGTCGACGGCGGCGGTGACCAGCCATGGGTAGGCCGGCATTTTCGACTCGGGCACGACGTTGCGCGGGTTGTACAAGTGCGCGCGGTGCCAGTCGTCCGAGTAGCGAGCGCCGACGCGCGCCAGGTCTGGGCCGGTGCGCTTGGAGCCCCACAGGAACGGGTGGTCCCAGACGCTCTCGCCGGCGACCGAGTAGTGGCCGTAGCGTTCGGTCTCGGCGCGGAACGGGCGGATCATCTGCGAGTGGCACTGTACGCAGCCTTCGCGGATGTAGATGTCACGGCCTTCCAGTTGCAGCGCGGTGTAGGGCTTCATGCCTTCGACCGGCTTGTTGGTCACGTCCTGGAAGAACAGCGGGACGATCTGGGTCAGGCCGCCGATGCTCACGGCGAGCACCATGAGCAGCATCAGCAGGCCGACGTTCTTTTCAATCGTTTCGTGTTTCATCATCGACTCCTCAGGCCAGCTGCGCAGTAGTGGCGGCTTCGACGGGCTGCGCGGAACGCACGGTGCGCCAGGTGTTGTAAGCCATCAGGAACATGCCGCTGAGGAAGATGGCGCCGCCCACCAGCCGCACGATGAAGCCTGGGTGGCTGGCCACCAGGGTTTCGACGAAGGAGTAGGTCAGCGTGCCGTCTTCGTTGACCGCACGCCACATCAGGCCCTGGGCGATGCCGTTGACCCACATCGAGGCGATGTAGAGCACGGTGCCGATGGTGGCCAGCCAGAAGTGCGCGTTGATCAGGCCGAGGCTGTACATCTGCTCGCGACCGAAGATTTTCGGGATCATGTGGTACAGCGCGCCGATTGAGATCATTGCCACCCAGCCAAGGGCGCCGGCGTGGACGTGGCCGATGGTCCAGTCGGTGTAGTGGGAAAGGGCGTTGACGGTCTTGATCGCCATCATCGGGCCTTCGAAGGTCGACATGCCGTAGAACGCCAGCGACACCACCAGGAAGCGCAGGATCGGGTCGCTGCGCAATTTATGCCAGGCGCCCGACAGAGTCATCATGCCGTTGATCATGCCGCCCCAGCTCGGTGCCAGCAGCACCAGCGACATCACCATGCCCAGCGACTGTGCCCAGTCCGGCAGTGCGGTGTAGTGCAAGTGGTGCGGGCCGGCCCAGATGTACAGGGTAATCAGCGCCCAGAAGTGCACGATGGACAAGCGATACGAATACACCGGACGCTCGGCCTGCTTGGGCACGAAGTAGTACATCATCCCCAGGAAGCCGGCTGTGAGGAAAAAGCCTACTGCGTTATGCCCGTACCACCACTGCACCATGGCATCCGTCGCACCGCCATAGAGGGAGTAGGACTTGGTCAGGCTGACCGGGATTTCCAGGTTGTTAACGATATGCAGGATGGCCACGGTGATGATGAACGCACCGAAGAACCAGTTGCCGACGTAGATGTGCTTGGTGTTGCGCTTGGCCACGGTGCCAAAGAACACAATGGCGTAAGCCACCCACACGATGGTGATCAGGATGTCGATCGGCCATTCCAGCTCGGCGTATTCCTTGGAGCTGGTGTAGCCCAGCGGCAAGGAGATGGCGGCCAAGAGAATGACCAACTGCCAGCCCCAGAAGCAGAACGCGGCGATCTTCGGCGCGAACAGCTGGGTTTGGCAGGTGCGTTGTACCGAGTAGAAGGAGCTGGCGAACAAGGCGCAGCCACCGAAGGCGAAGATCACCGCGTTGGTGTGCAGCGGGCGCAGGCGTCCGAAGCTGGTCCACGGCAAATCGAAGTTGAGTGCAGGCCAGACCAATTGGGCCGCGAGAAAAACCCCGAGCCCCATGCCGACGATGCCCCACACCACCGTCATAATGGCGAATTGGCGGACCACCTTGTAGTTATAGGCGGTACTTAAAGTAGTGTTCATGGTTCCCCATCCACGGTTCAACCCAAGCAGATGCGGCACTTGGGCTGGAGTTATAGGCAGACTAAAAAGCGAGGCAAGCATGGGCAAAGAGCACAAGGCCAGTATTGACGGGGATCAATGGGCGCAGTGTGTGCGCGAACGCGGCGGGTTGTGGGATGCCGCGTCGACTGCCGCGAAGGGCACGCCAGTGACGCTGATCCTGGCCCACGGTGCCGGCGCACCGATGGACTCAGCCTTCATGAACGACATGGCTGCGCGCCTTGCCGGGCATGGCGTGAACGTGTTGCGCTTCGAGTTTCCCTACATGGCCCAGCGCCGTGTGGACGGTGGCAAACGTCCGCCGAACCCGGCGCCCAAACTGCTGGAAGCCTGGCGTGAGGTGTATGCCGAGGTGCGACGTCATGTCGCTGGGAAACTGGCCGTTGGTGGCAAGTCGATGGGCGGGCGCATGGCCAGTTTATTGGCCGATGAATTAGGCGCCGATGCACTGGTGTGCCTGGGGTATCCGTTCTATGCGGTGGGTAAGCCGGAAAAGCCACGGGTCGAGCATTTGGCCGGGTTGAAGACGCCGACGTTGATCGTGCAGGGCGAGCGGGATGCGCTGGGCAATCGGGCGGCGGTGGAGGGGTATGAATTATCGCCGAGCATCGAGATGATGTGGCTGGTGGCGGGGGATCATGACTTGAAGCCGTTGAAGGCGTCGGGGTTCAGTCATGAGCAGCATCTGGAGGCTGCGGCGGTGCGGGTTTCTAGCTTTCTTAGAGCGCTTGAGTGAAACCTGTGGCGAGGGAGCAAGCTCCCTCGCCACAGTGTATTTACCGGTTAAAACGCTCGACCAGCGAGTACTGGGTATTGGCGGTATGCGTCAATTCCTCACTCAACTGCGCCGAGTTCATCGCCTGTTCCGAAGTCTGGTCGGCCAACAGCGCAATGGTGCTGATGTTACGACTGATCTCTTCGGCCACCGAGCTTTGCTCTTCGGTGGCAGCGGCGATCTGCGTGGTCATGTCGGTGATATGCGCTACCGCCTCACTGATCCCCACCAACGCCTGATCCGCTTCCATTACCCGCGCCACGCCTTCTTCGGCCTGGCGATGCCCGGCGTCCATGGTTTGCACGGCGGCGGCGGCGGTTTGCTGCAGCTTGGCGATCAGGGCGTGGATCTGCCCGGTCGATTCCGCGGTGCGCTGTGCCAGTTGACGGACTTCGTCGGCAACGACCGCAAACCCGCGGCCCATCTCGCCGGCACGCGCCGCTTCAATGGCGGCGTTGAGCGCCAGCAGGTTGGTCTGGTCGGCAATGCCTTTGATCACATCGACCACGCCGCCGATTTCATCGCTGTCCTTGGCCAGTTGCGTGACGGTCACGCCAGTCTCGCCCACCGCGACAGACAGGCGCTGGATCGCCTCGCGGGTTTCCCCGGCGATGTCGCGGCCACGGCCGGTCAGGCGGTTGGCTTCCTGGGTTGCGTCGGCCGTGCGCTGCACGTGGCTGGCGACTTCCTGGGTGGTGGCCGCCATCTGGTTGACCGCCGTGGCCACCTGTTCGGTTTCCACGCGCTGGCGTTCCAGGCCGCTGGAGCTGTTATGTGCCAGGGTGTTGGACTGCGCGGCCTGGTCGTTGAGGTGTTCGGCGGTGTCCTGCAAGCGCGTGAGACAGGTCTTAAGACGCGCCTCTTGGCTGAGGATCGACATCTCCAGGCGCGCCTGGGCGCCACGGCTGTCGGTGTACATCTGCGCGATCAACGGGTCGGAGGTGGTCTGCTCGGCCAGGCGCAGCAAACGCTTGAGACCGCGCTGTTGCCAGCTCAGGCCGAGCAGGCCCAGCGGCACCGACAACCCTGCCGCCAGGGCAAAGCCCCAGTGGGAGTTGAGTGACGCACCGATCATGAAGCTCAACTGGCTCACCAGGATAAACGGCAGCCAGTCCTGCAACACCGGCAGCCACTTATCGCGTTGGGGAATCGCCGACTTGCCTTGATTGATGCGTTGGTAGAGCGCTTCGGCGCGGCGGATCTGCTCGGCGGTGGGCTTGATGCGCACCGATTCGTAGCCGACCACCTGGTTGCCTTCGAAAACCGGCGTCACGTAGGCGTTAACCCAATAGTGATCACCGGTCTTGCAGCGATTCTTGACAATGCCCATCCATGGCAAGCCTTGTTTGAGCGTCGACCACATATGCGCGAAGACCGCGCCCGGCACATCCGGGTGACGCACCAGGTTGTGCGGGGCACGCACCAGTTCGTCGCGGGAGAACCCACTGATCTCGACAAAGGCGTCGTTGCAGTAGGTGATCACGCCTTTGGCATCGGTGGTGGAGATCAACCGTTGCTGAGCGGGGAAGGTACGTTCGCGCTGGGTAACGGGTTGGTTATTACGCATGGTTGTTCAATCCGCAAGGCTTTCAAGGGTTGTCGGCCGGAAAACGCTTTTATTTAACTTAATTTTGCAACAATCACCCGGCCAGCATCGGGTAGGTAAACAACCCGAAGTGAAGCAGATTCAAACCAAAGTGCGTGGCAACCGCCGCGCCCAGGCCACCAAAGCGATAAGCCAAGCCATACCCTACGCCGGCGATGCTCGCCAGCAGCACCCAGTGCCAGCCCGCCCCGATGTGCACCAGACCGAACACGAGCGATGCCAGTAACAAGGCGAGGTTCTCGCCGTAAGGCAGGTGTTTGAAGCGTCGGCTCAAGCCGCCCTGTACATAGCCCCGGAACAAGGCCTCTTCCACCAGGGTCACCAACAGCAGGTTATTGAGGACCCACAGCCATGCCTGTTCCGGCCATTTCGGCGCCCAACTGATCACACCCAGCAAGGTGGCGCCGCCCAGCGCGGCGATGGCGGTGAGGGTCAGGGCCAGGGCGGCCACGCAGATCGACAGGCGCAGCGAGCGCCGCGCCACGATCCACGGGCAGGCCAGCAACAGCCAGAAGCCAATCAGCGGCTTGTCCTGGTTCAAGTACATCGAGAAGGGCACGGCATCGTCGGTGAAACGCTGCGGGGCAATGCCACGCCCATTGTAGAAACCCGGCAGCCAATGCATCGCCAGACTCAGGGCCAGTACGATAAACAGCCCGTGGCCGAGGTAGCGCGCCCAAGGCGTACGTTGCTGGCGGACCGCGTAGCCGGCGATCAGCAGCAGCGCGATGGACACGCCCGCCAGCATCCCCAGTTGCCCGTAGATCAAGGCCAGCAGATAGCCGATGGAAAGAAGCGCCAGGTACAGCCAGGGCAATGCGATCATGGGGAGTCCTTGGAAAAATCTGGGCGGCATTATAGCGAGCCGTCCCTGGGGGCCACATGAAAACTCCGGCAAGCCCGCTCACCCCAAGCGCGCTGACAGTCTCTTCGGCCGCAACACCAACCACAACGCTCCCGCGATCAATACCCCGCCATACAGGTGCGCCATCGACAACGGCTCATCCAGCAGCAACGCGCCCCACAGCACGCCGAACGGCGGGATCATGAAGGTCACGGTCATCGACTTCACCGGCCCGATGGAGGTCAGCAGGCGGAAGTACAGGATGTAGGCAAACGCCGTGCACACCAGGCCCAACCCCAGCAGCGACAACCACACCTGCCACCCACCCCAACTGGCGGGCGGCTGGCTGACGGCGCTGTAAGCGAAGAGCGGTAACAGGAACAAGGTGGCGCCGAGCATGCTGCCCAGGGCAGAGAGGCGGCTGTCCAACCCTCCGCGCTGATCAAACCAGCGCCGTGCGAGGAACCCGGCAAAGCCGTAACAGGTGGTCGCCAGCAAACACGCGAGCGCGCCCATCAGCAATTCCAGGTCAAACGCCACGGGCCCCGCGCGGGTCAGCACGCCCACGCCCAACAGGCCCAGGCAGACGCCGGCGACTTTCGACGGGGTCAGGTGCTCGCTGAAAAACAGCCCGCCGATCAATACGCCCATCAATGGCGTGGTGGCGTTGAAAATCGCCGAGTAACCCGCCGGCAGCACTTGGGCGGCCACCGAATACATCGTCGCCGGGATTCCGGAGTTGATCACCCCCAAGAGCAACACCGTCTTGAACTTGCCCTGGAAGTCCCATTTCACCCGCATGGCCGCCAGGATCACCAGCAACCCGGCGGCGGCAATCGACACGCGGAAAAACGCCGTCGGTAGCGTGCCGATCTCCGGCGCGATGATGCGCATGAACAGGAAGCTCGCCCCCCAAATGGCGGCGAGCCCCAGCAAGTACAAGGTGTCCACAGGTCTCACGGAAAACTCCCCTATCAATAAGGCGGCGAGTGTTGCACGCCGCTTTCATTGATTACAGGACAAACCGCGTCACCAACCCATTCAAATCCACCGCCAAGCGCGACAACTCCTGACTGGCTGCCGAAGTCTGGGTGGCGCCGGCGGCGGTCTGGGTAGACAGGTCGCGGATGTTGACCAGGCTGCGGTCGACGTCGCGCGCCACCAGCGCCTGCTGCTCGGCGGCGCTGGCGATCACCAGGTTGCGCTGGCTGATCTGCGAGATGGCGGCGGTGATTTTTTCCAGCGCGCTGCCGGCGCTGTTGGCGCGTTGCAGAGTTTGGCCGGCGTGATCGGCGCTGCTGTTGAGGGCTTCGACGGTGTCTTGGGTGCCGCGCTGGATACCGACGATCATCTGCTCGATTTCTTCGGTGGAGTCCTGGGTGCGTTGCGCCAGGGAGCGCACCTCATCCGCCACCACCGCAAAACCACGCCCGGCCTCACCCGCGCGGGCGGCTTCAATCGCCGCGTTGAGCGCCAGCAGGTTGGTTTGCCCGGCGATGCCGCGGATCACTTCCAGCACCTTGCTGATGTCCTGGGCCTGCACCGCCAGGCCTTCGGCCTTGTTCGACGCACCGAGCACTTCGTCCACCAGGTTCTGGATCGAGCTGATGGTCTCGCTGATCTGGTAGTGACCGTGCTTGCTGTCCTCGTCGGAAGCCTGGGACGCCTCGGCGCTGGACACCGCATTGCCGGCGACTTCGTCCACCGCCGCGCTCATTTCGGTGACGGCCGTGGCAGCCTGTTCGATCTCATCGTTCTGCGCCTGCAGGCCACGGGTGCTTTGTTCCATCACCGAACTCATCTCTTCGGCAGCCGACGCCAGTTGTTGCGCCGACTCGCTGATGCCGCGGATGGTGCCTTGCAGCTGCGCCTGCATGGTGGCCAGGGCGGTGAGCAACTGGGCGGGTTCGTCCTTGCCGCTGACGGCGATCGGCTGGCTCAGGTCGCCGCCGGCAATGGTGCGTGCCACGGTCAGCGCCTGGCCGAGCGGGGCGGTGATGCTGCGGGTCAGCAGCCACGCCAGCAGCAAGGTGGCGATCAGTGCGACGACGATGATCAGGCCGACAATCCACTGCGCACTGGCGTACATCTGCGCCGCTGCATCCGCCGCGGCCTCGACGCCGTTCTGGTTGAACACGATCAGGTCTTCCAGGCTCTGGTTGAGCACTGTGCCCTGGGGGGCGAGGCGGCTGGTGAGCAGGTCGATGGCGTCTTGCTGTTGATCCTTGTCCACCAGGGCGACCATCTGGGTCACGATGCTGAGGTAGGTGGCTACATTGGCTTTCAACTTATTCAGCAGCTCGCGCTCGCCATCACTGCTCAGCATTGTTTCCTGGCGGTCCAGCAGCCCTTGCAGTTCGCCGCGATGGCGGGTGAGGAGGGCTTTGCTGGTATCGCGCACCCGTGATTCGTCGGTGGTCGCCAGGCGCAGCGCCTCCAGGCGGATGCTGGCCACATAGGCCGCGCTGTCGTGGATGTTCTCGATGCTCGGCATCCATGACTGTTCGATGACCAGCGCACTTTGCCGCAGCTTGGCCATCTGGCCCAGGCCGAACATCCCGACAATTACCAGCAAGCTGGCCAAAACCGCAAAACTCAGACTGGCACGCAGACCGATCTTCATGTTCCTCAATGACATCTCAATGCTCCTTAGGCTATTAGAACCTGTTCCCGGATCGGTCTTCTGACCTTGTTAGGGTGGGAGAGGGCGCGCTGTATATCAAAGTGCCATCAAGGTAGTAATCAGGGTTTCCCTTAGTTGGATCCAACGCTCTAAGAGGTTCATCAAGACCAGCGCGGCGGGCCCTTTGCCTGCCTCAACCTTCCAAGCCCCAGGGTTGAAGGCGTGCAGGTAAAACTCGCGATAACTCACAAGTGTGTTTATTGACCGGATGGTCGACTTTAAAAATTGCAAATAAATGTACGAAATGAACGAACTTGTACAAGCTGGCGTAAAAAATGACCCTTCTCCTGTTTCCGTACACTGGCTAAGCTCAGGGGCTCCAGATGCTCGTCGAGGTTTCCCGCATGTCGCCTTCCGCCCGCGCTATCGCCCAGATGATCCTCGATGGCTTCGACGATTACCGTGAACACTTCCGCCAGATCACCGATGGCGCCCGCGAGCGTTTTGAAAAAGCCCAGTGGCAACTAGCCCAGGCCGCTTCAGCGGCGCGGATCAACCTCTATGAAGAGAAGGTCAATGAAGTGACCGCGCGTCTGCATGAGCACTTCGATGACGCCACATTGCTCGACATTGATGCGTGGCCCGTGGTGAAAAGCGCCTACATCGGCCTGATCGACCTGCGCTTCGACGATGAGCTGTCCGAAACCTGGTACAACTCGATCTTCTGCGGCCTGTTCAGCCACGACCTGATCAGCGACGGTTGCATGTTTATCCACACCACGCGGCCCAGCCTGCGCCGGGCACGGGCCGCGCAGACGCGCACCTACACGCCCGCCGGGAACATCCCGCAGATGCTCGCGCAGGTGTTTGCCGACTACCGCTTCAGCGAACCCTACGCGGACCTGGCAGCCGACCTGCGTCGCCTCGAAGTCCAACTGCGGGAAAACCTGCCGGACTGGGTGTGCAAGGACCCGGACCTCAAGGTCGAGCTGTTTTCCTCGGTGCTCTACCGCAATAAAGGCGCCTACCTTGTAGGACGCATCTACACCCGCGACGAACAATGGCCGCTGGTCATCCCGCTGCTGCACCGCGAAGGCCAGGGCATCCAGATCGATGCGCTGATCACCGACGAAGCCGAAGTGTCGATCATTTTCTCGTTCACCCGTTCCTACTTCATGGTCGACGTGCCGGTACCGGCGGAGTTCATTGGCTTTCTCAAGCGCATTTTGCCGGGCAAGCATATTGCCGAGCTGTACACCTCCATTGGTTTCTACAAGCACGGCAAGTCGGAGTTCTACCGCGCGCTGATCAACCACCTGGCGACCACCGACGATCAGTTCATCATGGCCCCCGGCGTGCGCGGCATGGTCATGAGCGTATTCACCCTGCCGGGCTTCAACACGGTGTTCAAGATCATCAAGGACCGCTTTTCGCCGTCGAAAAACGTCAACCGCGCCACGGTGATCGAGAAATACCGCCTGGTCAAAAGCGTCGACCGCGTTGGGCGCATGGCTGATACCCAGGAGTTCGCCGACTTCCGTTTTCCCCTGAGCAAGTTTGAACCGCAGTGCCTGGCCGAGCTGTTGGAAGTGGCCGCCGGCACCGTCGAAGTGGAAGACGATACCGTGCTTATCCGTCACTGCTGGACCGAGCGGCGCATGACCCCGCTCAACCTCTACCTCGACAACGCCAACCCCGCCCAAGTGCGCGAAGCCCTGGAAGACTACGGCTTGGCGATCAAGCAACTGGCGGCGGCGAATATTTTCCCCGGTGACATGCTGCTGAAGAACTTCGGCGTCACCCGTCACGGCCGCGTGGTGTTCTACGACTACGATGAAATCTGCTTTCTCACCGAAGCCAACTTCCGTCACATCCCCGCACCGCGCACCCCCGAGGATGAAATGGCCTCCGAGCCCTGGTACTCCATCGGCCCGCTGGATGTGTTCCCCGAGGAGTTCCCGCCGTTCCTGTTCGCCGACGCGGGCCAACGCAAGCTGTTCGATGAGCTGCATGGCGAGTTGTACAACGCCGATTACTGGAAGGGCCTGCAGGCCGCGATTCGGGCGGGGAAGGTCATTGATGTGTTTCCGTATCGGCGCAAGGACCCGCAGGATGAAGGGGGGCTGTCGACGTGATCGCGGAGGGCATTGCCCACTGGCTGACTGCGGGTGTGCTGCCGTCAGCCAGGATTGACGGTCAATGGTCGCCAATGGCGATGAACGCTAGGCGCCTTCTTTGCGATTTTCTTTGCGGATGTCTTTGAGCCAGGGTTGGCCCTTGCCCAGCGTAGTCAATGTGTCTGTTACGTTGGAGGCGCGGTTTCTGTCAGTAGGGTTGGAGCCACGGGTCTGTACGTCCCGGGCTTGCTTGTAGAGGGACCCCATCTCTTTATTGAATGCCTTATCGGTTTTTTTGCTCTCCCGGTAATCGTTGAATTGGTTGATCGGGTTTTTGCTTCCGGGGCTGACCTCAAGCTTTTTGATCCGTTGTTCCAACAGATTGATAGGGGGTTGGTAGGACGTTTTTGGAAGCGCGGGTGTCGGGAAGTCGACGGGGAGTTTTTCCAGTGCGTCCTTGGTCTTTTTCAGTTGATCGAGTTCTTTTTGCCTGGAGGGGCTCATGGCGGAGTAGGGCTGTTTATCCAGCAGCGGCGCCGATGCGCCAGTGTTGCTTGAACCTTGCATCCAAGAGCTTTGTGTCGAATGGGTTTGAGGCGCAACGTCCTGATGCTTGGTGGCGTATCGGTCTGAGTAATTGTTGGCGCTGCTGTTGGCATAGCGGTCGATGGGTAATGGCATACGAAATCCTTAAGTCACAGTAACGTGTTGAATGGGGCTTAACCGCTGTATTAAGGGCTGTCCATGAAGTTCGTTCCCCGAATGGCGCGGCTTATCGCGTGGAAGTTCGCGATCCTGGTCGCCGTCAGGTTGGTTGCAGGTTCCGACGACTCCCGGTTGTCGGGCGAAGACGATGGGTGCTGTGTATAGGCCGGAGGGAACTCGTATCTGGGAGGGGGCTGCGACTCGTGCGAGCGCGGTTGAGCCTGCATGGCAGCTGAATAGCTCGGCAGGTTGGGGGAGGAAACAGGGGCGTCGATGGGCATAAAGCCTCCGTATCAGGTTGGAATATCCTGGTTGTCCAGACCTCTCTGGATGACTTATTGGGCGCCTGCCAGCGCTTACGGAAAATCGGACTTTTGCTTTTCAACCGTCGGATGAACTGGTCATTTTTTGTAGTCAGAATCTCTGTGGAGTAGCCCCATAAGTCTTTTGCCTACCTGGGTTCATCCCGGCAACGTTAGGGAAGGGACGTGGTTATGTGGTGAATGGCCAGGTGGCTTCTGAGGTCGGTGTAGAGGGTGTGCAAATCGGTATTCAGTTCAGCAATCAGCGCCCGCTGTTTGTTGTCGTCTTTAAGCTGACGGATGGCGGCATGTTTGACATGGGGGTTGTTGGCCGACTGAATCAACGCTTTGAACGCCTGGCGATCCTTGGCGCTGCCGGCTTGCTCCGTGCGGGGGATGGTGTCCAGTTGCACAAAGGCATGTTCGATAACCGCCAGCTCCAGTTTGATTCGCTGATTATTCGGCGAGGTTAAAATCAGCATGGGGTCCATGCCTGCCTCCGAACTGCCATCAAGCCTGCCGTTACGCCAGGCATCGCGTAAATTCGCCAGGGCATTGCGCGCCGCGTTCACCGCTTGTGGCGACAGTTTTTCTCCCACGCCGTGGCGGTGGGCGGTTTCGAGCGTGCGCTCCAGTCGGTGGAGCGTCAGTTCCACCGGTGCCGATTGATGGTTGCGCTCAAGATTCTGCTCCAAGCGTTTACGCTCCGGGGTGAGGCCAACGGTGGTGGTGAATTGACTGCTGCCTTTCAGGCGTCCCGTTGCCCAGGCGTTGCGGTATTCGGTCAGGGCGTTACGTTGCTTGATAAAGATATCTTCTTCGACTTGAGACAACGGGTGCGGTTGTTGCTTGATGTGAGCATCCAGCAGGCCCGTCTCCTTATCCAGGGCGTTGACGTGTTTGACGGCCTGTTTCAGGTCTTGCGCGGTCAACCTGCTGTTCAGCGGTGCAGGTAGCAGGACGTGGAGGGTGATCGGGTCCAACTCACTGGACGCTGGAGGGGTGGCGGCCGCCCATGCGGCGCGTCGATCCAGCAAGGCGTTGCGTGCTTCCACGCGGGTTGCCAGTTGCTCATTGCGTTGCGTAAGTGCTTGCAGGCGTGTGTTTGCATCCGGTTGCAGGGCAAAGCGTTTGCGGCTTTCCTGGTCGAAGGCCTCAAGCGCCGCGTCGAGCCTTGAAACGTGCATCCAGGCTTGAAGTTGATGCCCTTTTTCCTGTGGCGCACTTTCCGGCATTCGACTGATGGGGCGAAGCAATGCGTGTTCGAGGTTGCGGGTGTTCCCGAGCAGGTGACTGTGCCCTTGATCGACCAGGCTTTTAACCACGGCGCCCTGGATAAAGTGGGTTTGTTGTACCAGCCGGCCCAGGGTGGCGCCGGACTCGGGGGGTGAAAACGGTGTGGGTCTGATCACAGGGGCTTCTCCGGGTGATGGCTTCAGATTCGAGAATTTTTCAGGCCTTCAACCAACCTGTAGACGTCTACCAGAATGTGGTCTGCGTTCAGTGGGTCGGTCAGGTACTTATCCCGGTACTCCGTTTTTGCAACATCCCACAGGTTGTTTATCAATGCTTTCAAAGCGTCCTCCTGCAGTGTTCGCGGGACGGGAGCGCAATGACTGGCCAATTGCGTGCCTATCCGTGATGACCCCGCAAATGCGCCAGCGGCCCAGGCAGACCTGAGCTGATCCAACTTGCGACAAAGCGTCACCACGGTTTGTAAGTCGATGGACGTTCCGCCCTGCTGATCACGCTCCAGCAACAGCGTGCCTAATTGCTCGGCCTGTTCGAGCACATGGTTGAGGCGGTCCACATGCTTCACCGCCTGCGCCAGCGCCCTGCCTGATAGGCTGGGTGAAAAACTCACTGGGTCCTCGTCGATGGAAGGAGTGTTTCCCACCTGTTCAGGCAGTGGGCTGTCCCTGCCCATGGCTTGCCAGTAAGTCGGCGCAAGAGACGATGGCCGTCGTGATTCGAGCTGCCTGACCGAATCCGGATGCGTATCTTCGGCGTACATGCCCAACGTATCGACGTAGGTCTGGGCAGCACGTGCGCGCGGCTCCAAGGCAGGATCCTGCTCCGTGTAAGAGGGGGCCGCATGCGAGGTCCACGTCGTTGAGAGAGAGGGCAAATTGGCTGTTGGGCTTGGCATGAAGTTTTTCCGGTGCGGGCAGCGTTGGGCATCAAGGGAGGCGTTTTTTGCGTGCCGCAGTAGAGCGCGCCGGGTCATGGGCAAGCCATATAGAAAACCCTGATGGTTGCGTGCGAAAAGTCATGTAAGGGTGTGGGTTGGGACGTTCCCGTCAGGCTCAAACAGCCTGCCACCCTTGTATGAAGCGGTGGTTTTGCGGCTTTGAAATGGCTTGCCTCGTTCACAGCGACTGAAATCTGCGACAATTGCCACCCACGATCACGTCACCGCAGGCTCACCTGCCTCACTAGAAGACCTTTGCGTACCTGATGACTGACCAAGCACCCACTATCGACCAACTGCTCAAAACCCTCGACCACGCCATGCTCGCCGACCGCCACCGCTTGCGCCGGCAGTTGCTTGAGCTGCGCAAGAAGCCCGACGAGGAAAAGCTGGCGCAGTGGGTGGCGCGCATGCAGGCGTCCTGCGCACAGGTCACGGCGCGGCGCGCCAGCCTGCCGGTGATCCGCTATGACGACAGCCTGCCGATTGCGGCCAAGCGCGATGAAATCAAGGACGCGCTGCTCAAGCATCAGGTGCTGATCATTGCCGGTGAAACCGGTTCGGGTAAAACCACCCAGCTGCCGAAGATCTGCCTGGAGATCGGTCGTGGCCAGTTCGGTTTGATCGGCCACACCCAGCCGCGCCGGATCGCCGCGCGCAGTGTCGCCAGCCGCGTCGCTGAAGAACTCGCCACGCCGCTTGGCGCGCTGGTCGGCTATCAAGTCCGGTTTGAAGACCAAAGTGATTCCAATACCCTGATCAAGCTGATGACCGACGGCATCCTGCTGGCGGAAACCCAGAACGACCGTTACCTCGAACGCTACGACACGATCATCGTCGACGAAGCCCACGAACGCAGCCTGAACATCGACTTCCTGCTGGGTTACCTGAAGACCCTGCTGCCGCGCCGCCCGGACCTGAAGGTCATCATCACCTCGGCGACCATCGACCTGGAGCGTTTCTCCAAGCACTTCGACGATGCGCCGATTGTCGAGGTGTCGGGCCGCACCTTCCCGGTGGACACCTGGTATCGCCCGCTGACCCTGGAACAGGACGAGGAGGGCAACCGTGTCGAAGACGACTTGACGGTCGATCAGGCGATCCTCGCGACCCTCGACGAAATCGCCGCTTATGAGCGCAGCGAGCGGCGCAGCCCCGGCGATGTGCTGGTGTTCCTGCCGGGGGAGCGCGAGATTCGCGACGCTGCCGACATGTTGCGCAAGGCACAGCTCAAGCACACCGAAATCCTGCCGTTGTACGCGCGCCTGTCGCCGGCCGAACAGCAGCGCATCTTCCAGTCTCATCCGGGCCGGCGCGTGGTGCTGGCGACCAACGTCGCGGAAACCTCGCTGACCGTGCCGGGCATTCGTTATGTGATCGACAGCGGTACCGCACGCATCAGCCGCTACAGTTACCGCGCCAAGGTGCAGCGCCTGCCGATCGAAGCGATTTCCCAGGCCAGCGCCAACCAGCGTAAAGGCCGTTGCGGTCGGGTCGAGCCCGGCATCTGCATTCGCTTGTACAGCGAAGAAGACTTTATCGGCCGTCCGGAATTTACCGACCCTGAGATCCTGCGCACCAACCTCGCCGCCGTGATCCTGCAGATGCTGCACCTGCGCCTCGGCGAAATCACCGATTTCCCATTTATCGAACCGCCGGACGGCAAGGCCATCAGTGATGGTTTCAACCTGCTGCAAGAGCTTTCGGCAGTGGACCGTAACAGCCAGCTCACCCCGTTGGGCCGCCAGCTGGCGCGCCTGCCGGTCGACCCGCGCATGGGCCGCATGTTGCTCGAAGCCGCCAAGCTCGGCAGTTTGCAGGAAGTGCTGATCGTCGCCAGCGCCATGTCGATCCAGGACCCGCGCGAGCGGCCGCCGGAGCGTCAACAGGCCGCCGACCAGGCCCACGCACAGTGGAAAGACCCGGATTCGGACTTCGCCGGTCTGGTCAATCTGTGGCGCGGCTTTGAAGAGCAACGCCAGGAACTGACCGCCAGCCCGTTGCGTAACTGGTGTCGCAAGAACTTCCTCAACTACCTGCGCCTGCGCGAGTGGCGCGACTCCCATCGCCAGTTGAGCCTGATTTGCCGCGACATGCAGCTGACCGTCAATAAAGAGCCGGCGGACTTCCCGAAACTGCACAAGGCGGTGCTGTCCGGCCTGCTCAGCCAGATCGGCCAGAAGACCGAAGACGGCGATTACCTCGGCGCACGTCAGCGGCGTTTCTGGATTCACCCGTCCTCGGGCATCGGCAAAAAGCGCCCGCAATGGTTGATGACTGCCGAACTGGTGGAAACCACCAAGCTGTATGCGCGCATGGTCGCCAAGATCGACGCGGACTGGATCGAGCCGCTGGCCGGGCACCTGATCAAGAAAAACCACTTCGAACCGCACTGGGAGAAGAAGCGCGGCCAAGTCGTGGCCTTTGAGCAGATCACCCTGTTCGGCCTGATTGTGGTCGGCCGCCGGCCGGTGCATTACGGGCCGATTGACCCGGTGGTGTCGCGCGAGCTGTTTATCCGCGAAGGCCTGGTGCGTGGCGAGATCCAGTCGCGAGCCAAATGCCTCACGGCCAACCAGCAGTTGCTGGAACAGCTCGACGAACTCGAAGCCAAGGCGCGTCGTCGCGACATCCTGGCGGATGAAGAAACCCTGTTCGCCTTCTACGATGCGCGCTTGCCGGCGGAGATTCACCAGACCGCGACCTTCGACAGTTGGTACAAGGTCAACAGCCAGAAAGACCCGCAACTGCTGATCATGCGCGAGGAAGATGTGCTGGCCCGCGAAGCCAGTGAAGTCACCGCCGCGCATTACCCGGACACCCTGCACCTGGGCGACCTGGAACTGGCCTTGAGTTACCACTTCGAACCCAACCACCCGCGTGACGGCGTGACCCTGCGCGTGCCGGCTCCGTTGCTGCCGGCCCTGCCGCCGGAGCGCCTGGAGTGGCTGGTGCCGGGGGTGATCGAAGCCAAATGCATCGCCCTGGTGCGCAACCTGCCCAAGGCGCTGCGCAAGAATTTCGTGCCGGTGCCGGACTTCGTCAAGGCCGCCCTGCAACGGATCGAGTTCGGCCAGGGCTCGTTGCCCCAGGCGCTGGGCCGTGAATTGCTGCGCATGACAGGGGCGCGGGTCAGCGATGAAGCCTGGGCCGAAGCCGCGCAGCAGGTCGAAAACCACCTGAAGATGAACCTGGAAGTGGTCGACGGCGAGGGCAAGTTCCTCGGCGAAGGCCGCGACCTGGCTGAACTGACGGCGCGCTTCGCCGAGGCCAGCCAGGCCGCGTTGGCCGTGCCGCAAACCGCGAAAAGCCAGCAGCCGGTCGAGGCCAAAGTGTTTGCGGCGGTGGCGGAAAAGACTCAGCAGAAGATCGCCGGGCTGTCGATGACGGTGTACCCAGCACTGGTGGAAGACAACGGCACGGTCAAGGAAGGGCGCTTCTCCACCGCCGCCGAGGCTGAATTCCAGCATCGCCGCGCCTTACAACGCTTGCTGATGCAGCAACTGGCGGAACCGGCGAAGTTCCTGCGTGGCAAATTACCGGGTCTGACCGAATTGGGGCTGATGTACCGCGAACTGGGGCGCATCGATGCGCTGGTGGAAGACATCCTGTTGGCCAGCCTCGACACCTGCGTACTCGAAGGCGAAGCCAGCCTGCCGCGTGATGGCGCCGGTTTGGCGGCCTTGGCCGAGCGTAAGCGTGGCAGTTGGACCGAACACGCCGAGCGTTTAGCGCGCCTGACCCTGGAGGTGCTGAAACTCTGGCACGGCCTGCAAAAACGCTTCAAAGGCAAGATCGACCTGGCCCAGGCCGTGGCCCTGAACGATATCAAGCAGCAACTGAGCAACCTGGTGTATCCCGGTTTTGTGCGGGAAACCCCGGCGCAGTGGTTCAAGGAGTTGCCGCGTTACCTCAAGGCCATCGAATTGCGCCTGGAGAAACTGCCGAGCCAGGTGCAAAAAGACCGGGTATGGAGTGGCGAGCTGAGTGGCTTGTGGACGCAGTACGAAAACCGCCTGAAAAAACACGCCCAAGAAGGCAAGCGCGATCCCCAGCTGGAGCTTTACCGCTGGTGGTTGGAGGAATATCGGGTGTCGTTGTTTGGCCAGCAGTTGGGGACCAAGGTGCCGATTTCCGACAAGCGTCTGAGCAAACACTGGAGTCTGGTAGAGGCCTGATATTTACACGGTTTCCAGGTCAATACAGGTCCAGTGTGGGAGGGGGCTTGCCCCCGATTGCGGTCTGTCAGTAAAGGATGTGTTGACTGGCCCACCGCTATCGGGGGCAAGCCCCCTCCCACAGATAGCGCCAAATTTCGAGGTTTGTGGCAAACTTCGCGGTTATAAATGCCGGGATCGTCGTGAAGGGCTGCGGCGCGATGGAATAAAGCGACGCCAGTTTGATGTCCGCTGGGCGGCATTGGACTACTTACAGTTTGGTACGACGGTACCAATATCTTCTGCCTGACAGATTTAGAGGAACGACCGTGCATAAAGTCGTCATCAGCGGCACTGGCCTGTACACCCCGGCCAACAGCATCTCCAACGAAGAGCTGGTGCAGTCTTTCAATGCTTACGTGCATCAGTTCAACAGCGATAACGCCGCCGCCATCGAGCGCGGTGACGTGCAGCCGCTGACCGAATCCAGCGCGGCCTTCATCGAGAAAGCCTCGGGCATCAAGAGTCGCTTCGTGATGGACAAAGACGGCATTCTCGACCCGCAGCGCATGGCCCCGCGCCTGCCCGAGCGCAGCAACGACGAGTGGTCGGTGCTCTGCCAGATGGCCGTCGGCGCCGCCGAGCAAGCCCTGCAACGCGCCGGCAAGACTGCCGCCGACATCGACGGTGTGATCGTCGCCTGCTCCAACCTGCAACGCGCTTACCCGGCCATCGCCATTGAAGTCCAGGAAGCCTTGGGCATCGAAGGGTTTGGCTTTGACATGAACGTGGCCTGTTCTTCGGCCACCTTCGGCATCCAGAACGCCGCCAATAGCATCCAATTGGGCCAGGCGCGGGCGATCCTGATGGTCAACCCGGAAGTCTGCACCGGGCATCTGAACTTCCGCGACCGTGACAGCCACTTCATCTTTGGTGATGCGGCCACTGCCGTGGTGCTGGAGCGCGCCGACCTGGCGACCTCCGAGCATCAGTTCGACGTGGTGAGCACCAAGTTGCTGACCAAGTTCTCCAATAACATCCGCAACAACTTCGGCTTTCTCAACCGCGCCGCGGAAGAGGGCGTCGGCGCGCCGGACAAGCTGTTCGTGCAGGAAGGCCGCAAGGTGTTCCGTGACGTATGCCCGATGGTGGCGGAATTGATCGGCGTGCACTTGGAAGAGAACCAGTTGAACGTGGCCGATGTGAAGCGCTTCTGGCTGCACCAGGCCAACCTGAGCATGAACCACCTGATCGTGAAAAAACTGCTGGGCCGCGAAGCCTCGGTGGAAGAAGCGCCGGTGATCCTCGATACCTACGCCAACACCAGCTCGGCGGGTTCGGTGATTGCGTTTCACACCTACCAGGATGATTTGCCCAAGGGCTCCGTGGCAGTGCTCAGTTCGTTTGGTGCGGGCTATTCGATCGGCAGCGTGATCCTGCGCAAGCGCTGATTGGTCGGTCGAACGCGGTCAAATGTGGGAGCAGGCTTGCCTGCGATAGCATCACTGCGGTGTGACTGATACACCAAGGTGTCTGCATCGCAGGCAAGCCTGCTCCCACAGGAATCGGGTTTCCACGGTGGAATCGAGGTAGACATGGCAGCAGCGGACGACGCGCACCTGCTTGAACGCCTGCTCAAGGGTGAGCAGCGGGCCTACAAGGAATTGGTCACCACCTACCAGAGCGCCATGCGGGCGGTGGCCTATGCCATCGTCGGCCAGCGCCACGCCGACGAAGTCGTGCAGGACGCCTGGCTGTCGGTGGTACGCAACCTGGCCAAGTTCGAAGGGCGCTCCAGCCTCAAGACCTGGCTGCTGACCATCACCGCCAACGCCGCCAAGGGCCGCTACAAGCAGAACCGTCGTGAGGTGTTGCTCGACGATTTGCCTTCGCCCCATGGCACCATCGGTGACGAGCGCTTTTCCCCGGACGATGGCCACTGGGCCGTCGCCCCCTACGCCTGGCATCAAGACACCCCGGAAGCGCTGCTGACCGAAGATGAACTGCGCCAATGCCTGGAGCATACGTTGCTGAGCCTGTCGGAGTTGCAAAGCAGCGTGCTGGTGCTGCGTGAGCGCCAGGGCCTCGAGCTGGAAGAGATCTGTAATCTTCTGACGCTGTCGCTCTCCAATGTCCGTGTGCTGTTGCATCGGGCGCGGCTTAAAGTCTTCGCCTCGGTGGAGCATTTTGAGGAAACGGGCGAATGTTGACCTGTAAAGAGCAAGTGGCACGTTCCAGTGATTACCTCGATGGGCAATTGACCTTTCGCGAGCGTCTGCTGGTGCGTCATCACTTGATGTTCTGCCCGAACTGCCGTCGGTTTATCCGCCAGATGCGCCTGCTGCAGGCGACGCTGAAGATTATGCCGGATGAGCCGGTAGAGGGTGTGGATGCCCTGGCGCAGCGGCTGGCTGCCGAGCGGCTCAAGGATCACAAAGGCGGGGAATAAGCAGGCTCGCGTGGTTGAATCGGACGGATGATGGGGACCGATCCACCCACGCAAGGCTGTAGAGCCACCTCGGGCCGTCCTGGCCCAAGGCTTATGACGCGTGCAGTTAGAACTTGGCTTCTGCGTCCAGCTGGAAGGTGTTGGCTTTCGCGCTACGGTCCACGAGTGTGCGGCTGTAGGTGTCGGTCTTGGTCAGGAAGTAGGTGGCGCCGATGGCGAAGTTCTTGTCGATGTCATAGCCGACTTTGAACTTGTGGCCACGGGAGCCGGTGAAGCCGCCGCCGAAGTCCGAGTCGGTAAAGGCACCCACTACGGCGTTTTTCTCTACGTCGCGATAGTTGTAGTCCAGGTTGAAGCCGAACACCTTGGACTTGGCACCCAACAACCAGGCAGTGTCGGCATCGTCGATAGCGTCGTTGTTTTTTACGTACTGGCCGTAGAACGCCAGAGGCACTGCCAGGCCGCCGATATCGACTTGGCTGAAACCTTCATACAAGCGGAACTCGCCGTTTGGCGTGTTGCCGTTGGTCGCCAGTACGTTCGGGGTGCTGGTCCCGGAGGCACGGCTGTCTTCGTCGTTCTGGTAGGCGTAGATGCTGCCGCCCAGGGTCACTTTCAGGTTGTCGGTCACCGAGAAACGGGTGCCCAACTGGCCGGTGGTCAGGCGCAGGTCGTGGCGGTACTGCACGCCGTCGCCGTCCACGTTGTCCTTGAGGTTGTAGTTACCCAGGCTGCCGAACAGCTCGGCGCTGACACCCAGTGGGTACTTGTAGGTGACTGCCAGGCCTTCGGGGTTGATGTCGCTATCCCAAATCACGTCGCCCATGTTGACCCACGGCTGCAGCATTTTGCCGCCAATGATGTGCAGGTTCTTGATCTGGTCGGGGTGGTAGTCGATGTAGCCGAGGTCCAGCCAGATCGATTTTTTATCGAAGTAGCCGTCCAGGTCCTGGTTGGTGGAGCGCGCATCGCTGCCGCCGCCGGTGGCGATACGAATACCGGTGTCCACCTGCGGGTTGATCTCGGTGTAGGCGCCGAGGCGCGCGCGGATCCGTTCGCGATCTTTGTCACGGCCGGTGACGCCGGCGCGGGTGACGCCATTTTCGCCTTCGACCTTGATGGTCTCGTGGCGCATGCGCACATCACCCTTGAACTGAGTCTTGGCGGCCCAGGCCAGCTTCTGGTCGAAGCTGCTCAGCTCGTTGGTTTTTTTCGCGGTGGCCGCGATCTGTTCGTTGGTCTCTTGTTGAGCTTGCCGTGCGATCTGCTGTTCTTTCTGGTCTTTGGCCAATTCGCTTTGCAGTTCAGTGTACTGCGCAGCGGTGATCTGGCCGTTGGCCTTGAGCATGTCGAGCAATTTAGCGTCGACTGCAGCGCTGGCCGGAACGCTCAGGGCCAGTAACAGGCCGCCGCACAGGACCGCCGCAGTTTTAGTGGAAGCAAGACGCATATCAATCTCCGAAGGTGAGGAGGGATGGCAAACCATCCAGGACACAACCGACCGATGACGGACGGAACACATAACCACCTGATAGAACCAGGCGCTCTAAAAACAGGCGTCAGTATCACGATCGTTTATGACGCCGCAGTGGCTAAGTGATGTCATCTACATGACAAATTATTCATCTTCGGAACTATTGGTTTAGAGCCTTGTCGCGCGAATCGGGGGTGTGCGAAGGCCGGCGATCAGCGATACTCGCCAAGCTTTCACGCCCTGAAGTAGTGAGGATGCCGATGCCGTTGCAACGCCTGGACAGCCTGTCCGAAATCGCCCCGAAAGCCTGGGATTCGCTGGTGCCACAGGGCCAGCCGTTCGTGCGCCATGCGTTCCTGAGCGCGTTGGAAGACAGCGCCAGCCTGGGTCCGCAATCGGGCTGGCAACCGGAGCATCTGTTGCATTGGGAGGGCGATCGACTGGTGGCGGCGTTACCCAGTTATCGCAAGTGGCATTCCTACGGCGAGTACGTGTTTGATCACGGTTGGGCCGATGCCTGTGAGCGGGCCGGTATCGATTACTACCCCAAGCTGCTGACGGCGGTGCCGTTCAGTCCCGTGGGTGGCCCACGCCTGTTGGCGGCCCGTGCCGAGGACGGTTTCGAGCTGCTCAAAAGCCTGCCGGGTTACCTGGAAATCGAAGGGCTCTCCAGTGCCCACATCAACTTCACCGATGACCTGGCCGATGAGGCACTGGCCCAACAACCTGGCTGGTTGCAGCGCTTGGGGTGTCAGTTTCACTGGCAGAACCGCGGCTACCGCGACTTCCAGGACTTCCTCGACGCCTTGAGTTCACGCAAGCGCAAACAAATGCGCAAAGAGCGTGAACAAGTGGCGGGGCAGGGGATCGACTTCGAGTGGCTGCAAGGCCATGAACTGAGCGAAGCCCAGTGGGATTTCGTCTACGCCTGCTACGCCAACACCTACGCCGTGCGCCGCCAATCGCCTTACCTGACTCGCGCGTTTTTCAGCCTGTTGGCCGAGCGCATGCCCGAATCGATCCGCGTGGTGCTGGCCAAACAAGGCACACGCCCGGTGGCCATGGCCTTCAGCCTGATCGGCGGCGACAGCTTCTATGGCCGCTACTGGGGCTGCCTGGCAGAGTTCGATCGCCTGCACTTCGAAACCTGCTTCTACCAGGGCATGGACTACGCCATCGCCCACGGCCTGCAACGCTTCGACGCGGGGGCACAGGGCGAGCACAAATTGATTCGCGGGTTTGAACCGGTGATTACGCGCTCGTGGCACTACCTGCGTCATCCGGGGTTGAAGAACGCCGTGGAGGATTTCCTTGAGCGCGAGCGGGTGGGGATTGTGGCGTATGCCGAAGAGGCGAGGGCAGCCCTGCCTTATCGGCAGGTGTAAAGGGCGTGCTATATCCTGTTGTGCGCGCGAGTGATTCTGCTGCATAGATGGGCAGCAGAGTCCGTCGGTGAGGGAACCGTGGATGACACGTCGAAGAAAGGGCAGGTGGTATTTGTGGTGAGCGGGCTTGCCCCGCGCTGGGTTGCGAAGCGACCCTGACCAGGGCACTGCACTCTTGCAGGCAAACTGCAGTGGCAGGGGTTGGGGCTGCTGCGCAGCCCAGCGCGGGGCAAGCCTGTTCACCACAGTAAGCCTGTTCACCACAGCAAGCCTGCTCCCCCATTTAGAAAGCCGTGGCATCAATCGATGCCGACAAAACCCCCGGTCTGGTGCTGCCATAACCGTGCATACAACCCGCCGTGCTCCAGCAATTCGGCGTGGCTGCCGCTCTCGGCAATCTGGCCTTTCTCCAGCACCACCAGGCGGTCCATCCGTGCAATGGTCGACAAGCGGTGCGCAATCGCGATCACTGTCTTACCCTGCATCAGGGTCTCCAGGCTTTCCTGGATCGCGGCTTCCACTTCCGAGTCCAGCGCCGAGGTGGCTTCGTCCATGATCAGGATCGGCGCGTCCTTGAGCAGCACGCGGGCGATGGCAATGCGTTGACGCTGCCCGCCGGAGAGTTTTACCCCGCGCTCGCCCACGTGTGCGTCCATCCCGGTACGGCCTTCGGCGTCCGACAGCAGCGGAATGAACTCATCGGCGCGCGCCTTGTGCACCGCCGCCCAGAGCTCTTCCTCGGTTGCATCCGGCTTGCCGTACAGCAAGTTGTCGCGGATCGAACGGTGCAGCAGCGAGGTGTCCTGGGTGATCATGCCGATTTGCTCGCGCAGTGTTTCCTGGGCGACCTCTGCAATGTTCTGGCCGTCGATCAGGATGCGCCCGCCTTGCAGGTCATAGAGACGCAGCAGCAGGTTGACCAGGGTCGACTTGCCCGCACCGGACGGGCCGATCAGGCCGATTTTTTCACCGGCCTTGATCTCAAGGTTGAGGCCGCCAATGATCCCGCTCTTCTTGCCGTAGTGGAAATCCACCTGCTCAAAGCGCACTTCGCCATGGGGGACGCTCAGGCGCGGGGCGTTGTCGCGGTCGATCACGGCCAGCGGCTGGGCGATGGTTTTCAGACCGTCCTGCACGATGCCGATGTTTTCGAAAATGCCGTTGACCACCCACATGATCCAACCGGACATGTTGACGATGCGAATCACCAACCCTGTGGCCAGGGCGATGGCGCCCACGGTAATCAGCGACTGGGTCCACAGCCACAACGCAAGGCCGGTGGTGGTGACGATCAGCAGGCCGTTCAGGACCGTGATCACCGCATCCATGCTGGTGAGCACGCGTGCGGCCAATTGGGTCTTTTCGGTCTGCTCGATGATCGCTTCCTTGGCGTACTCCTGCTCATTCTGCGTATGGGCGAACAGTTTCAAGGTGGTGATGTTGGTGTAGCCGTCGACGATACGCCCCATGAGTTTGGAGCGTGCTTCGGAGGAGATCACCGAACGTTCCTTGACCCGCGGCACGAAGTAACGCAAGGCCAGGCAGTAACCAACGATCCACGTGATCAACGGAATCATCAGCCGCCAGTCGGCTTCTGCAAACAACACCAGGGAGGTGATCGCGTAGATCGACACGTGCCAGATGGCTTCCGCCGTCGCTACCGCCGAGTCACGCAACGAGTTACCGGTTTGCATGATGCGTTGGGCAATACGTCCGGCGAAATCGTTCTGGAAGAAGTTCAGGCTCTGCTTGAGCACGTAGCTGTGGTTCTGCCAGCGGATCAGGCTGGTCATGCCAGGGTTGATGGTCTGGTGCACCAGCAAGTCATGCAGGCCGTTGAAAATCGGACGCAGTAGCAGGGCGACCACGGCCATCCAGATCAGCTCAGTGCTGTGGATCTGGAAGAAGTTCGCCGGTGGCGTGCCCTGGGCCAGGTCGATGATGCGGCTGAGGTAGCTGAACAGCGCCACTTCGATCAGGGCGCCGACCAGGCCCACCACCAGCAACGCGGCGAAGCACGGCCACACTTGGCGCAGGTAGAAGAGATAGAAGGGCAGGACTTTATCGGGAGGAGCGGCGCCAGGGGCATCGCGGAAAATATCGATCAGTTGTTCAAAACGACGATAGAGCATTAGGGTTGACGCCCGCCGCGCGGGCTCTCCTGTTCAAATGCGCGCGCGGCCTTGTGGGCTGCGCGCGGAACTACCTGCTATCTCAGTCGATGCGCTTGGCCGACTTGATGTACACAGGATCGATTGGCACGTTCTGCATGCCCTGCTTGGTGGTGGTCTGCGAGTTGACGATCACATCAACGACGTCCATGCCCTTGACCACTTTGGCGAATACCGCGTAACCGCGATCACGGCCTGGGTCGAGGAAGGCATTGTCGGCCACGTTGATGAAGAACTGGCTGGTGGCCGAATCCGGGTCACTGGTACGCGCCATGGACAGGGTGCCACGTACGTTATGCAGGCCGTTGTTGGCTTCGTTCTTGATCGGTGCATCAGTGGGTTTTTGTGTCATTGCCTGGGTGAAACCGCCGCCCTGGACCATGAAGCCTGGGATCACGCGGTGGAAAATCGTGTTGGTGTAGAAGCCTTTATCGACATAGGCCAGGAAGTTCTTGGTGCTGATCGGCGCCTTGACCGGGTCCAGTTCGATCTCGATGTCACCGTTGGTGGTAGTGATCAATACGTGGGGCGCCTTGGCCGGCTGGGCCGCCATCAGGTTAGCAGCGAACAAAACAGAACCGGCAAAGAAGGCGATTTTTTTCAGCATGGGTCAGTGATCCTGGGTAGTGGTTTCGACTGTCTTTAGAAAATCGAGCAGGGTTGCGTTAAAGACTTCGGGTTGATCCAAGGGCGTGGCATGGCGGGAATCTTCGATCACCACCAGTCGCGCATCGGGCAGCAGTTTTACATAGTTTTCTTTCTGCGCCACGGGGGTGTAGTCGTGGTCGGCGCTGATGACCAGGGTTGGACAGGTTATCCTCGAAAGTCGTTCCTGCACGCCCCAGCCCACAATCGCATCGAAGCTGGCGAGATAAGCACGTTTGTCGTTTTTTGCCCAGCGCTCGGCCATCTTGCGGCGCAGGTCGGCCTGGTGCGGTTTGGGGAATAGCCGTTCACCCAGCGCATTGCCGATGGTGGCCAGGCTGAGCACCCGCGCGAGGGTCCAGCGCTTGGCCCACTGCCAATAGTCGTCGGCACTGCGCACCTTGACCTCGGGCGCGCTATTGACGATGCACAGGCTTCTAACGAGCGCAGGCTCGTCCACGGCCAATTGGAAGGCGATCATGCCGCCCATCGACAGGCCCACCACATGCGCCGGCGGCAGGTGCAGGTGCTCGATAAGGGCGAGCACGTCGTGGGTGAACCCTTGGATGCTGTAGCGTTCGCGCGGTTTATCCGAGCGCCCGTGGCCACGCACATCCACCACGATCAGGCGGTAATGCCTGGCCAGTACCGGAACCTGCAACTCCCAATCCTGGCTGCTGGAACCCAGGCCGTGGATCAGGATCAGCGGCGTGCCGTGGCCGTATTCCTCGTAGTGCAGGCTGCAGCCTTCGTGGTCGAACCAGGCCATCGGTGAACTCCGTTTCAGGCCTGCCGGGGCGCGGCGAAAGGCGCGTCCAGCGGGGCGGTGTCAAAGGTGCGCAGCAGTTCCACGAGGATCTGCGTCGCCGGCCCCAAGGGTTTGTCCTTGTTGGAATACAGGTAGAACGTGGGGTGGCGGCTGCCGCCCTGTTCCAAGGGTAGCTGCTTGAGCACCCCCTCGGCGAGTTCGCGTTCGATCATGTGCCGAGGCAACCAGGCGAAGCCCAGGCCGCTGCCCACAAAGGCGGCGGCGGTGGCCAGGCTGCCGACTGTCCAGCGCTGTTCGGCACCGAGCCAGCCGACGTCGCGCGGTTGCTGGCGGCCGGAGTCGCGGATCACCACCTGCATCTGGCTTTCCAGGTCCTGGAAGCTCAGTTCGCGGTGCATGCGGTGCAAGGCATGTTCGGGATGGGCCACGGCGACAAACTCTACGTCGCTCATTTCCGTGCCCAGGTAACCGGGGATGCTGAAGCCGCAGATCGCCAGGTCGGCGACGCCCTCAATCAACAACTCCTCAACGCCCGACAACACCTCTTCACGCAGGCGCACCCGGCAACCACGGCTTTGCGGCATGAACGCGGTGAGCGCGCGCACCAGGCGTGCGTTCGGATACGCCGCGTCCACCACCAAGCGTACTTCGGCTTCCCAGCCCTGCTCCATATGGTGGGCGAGGTCTTCCAGTTGGCTGGCGTTTTTTACCAATTGCCGGGAGCGGCGCAGCAGCACTTCACCGGCGTCGGTGAGGACCGCCTTGCGCCCATCGATGCGCAGCAGCGGCACGCCGAGCTGGTCTTGCATGCGGGCCACGGTGTAGCTCACCGAGGATTGCGAACGGTGCAGCGCTTCGGCCGCCTGGGCGAAGCCGCCATGGTCGACCACGGCTTGCAGCGTGCGCCATTGATCGAGGGTAACGCGGGGCGCTTTCAAGATGGGTTCCTCTTGTCCTAAGCTGGCGGTCCTTATTGGAGACTGCCGAATGAGAAAATTCTGTTGTGTGTTGCTGGCGCTGCTGCCGATGAGCGCGTTTGCCTACCCGATCGACGTGACTAAAAAGATCGACGGCGTGAGCATCGATTACACCGCCTCCGATGTGGACGGCGATATCAGTTCGATCCAACTCAATAACTACGGCACCCAGGACGCCGTCTGCTCGGTAATCTTCACCAACGGCCCGGAAGCGCCGCGTCGTAGAACGGTCACGGTGCCGGCAGGCAAAAGCACCAACACCACGGTCAAGTTCAACCGCGCCATTATCAAGATGCGCATTGCACTGACCTGCGCACCCAAGTAACGCTGCAGCGGAGCATGCCCACGGCGCACTCCGCCTATAAACAAATTTATAGATGGGTTATAGCAGTTTTTTGCGCTTTTTAATCGAATTGGCTCTGTTTAATCTTCACTCCATCGACTTACAGCAATTACAGATGGAGCCTACAACGCCATGTCCAATGTTCTGATCATCGAAAGCAGTGCCCGCCAGCAGGATTCGATCTCTCGCCAACTGACCCAGCAGTTCATCAGCCAATGGCAGGCCGCCCACCCGGCGGATCAGATCACCGTGCGTGACGTGGCCCTCAACCCGGTGCCGCACTTGGACGCCAACCTGCTCGGCGGCTGGATGAAGTCGGCGGATCAGCGCAATGGCCACGAACAGGCGTCCCTGGATCGCTCCAACGAATTGACCGACGAACTGTTGGCCGCCGACGTGCTGGTAATGGCCGCGCCGATGTACAACTTCGCCATCCCCAGCACCCTCAAGGCCTGGCTGGACCATGTGTTGCGAGCCGGCGTGACCTTCAAGTACACCGCCACCGGCCCTCAGGGTCTGCTCACCGGCAAGCGTGCCGTCGTGCTCACCGCTCGCGGCGGCATCCATACCGGTGCCAGCTCTGATCACCAGGAACCCTACCTGCGTCAGGTCATGGCGTTTATCGGGATTCACGATGTCACGTTCATTCACGCCGAAGGGGTGAATTTGAGCGGGGACTTCCAGGAGAAGGGCATCAACCACGCCAAGGCGCTGCTGGCACAGGTCGCTTGATCCTTTAATCGCCACATAATCGCGCAGTGTTTATATCGCTCCACGCAAACCCTTCAAGTACGCGTAACGAACCTCCCTTTGCACTTTTGCTCCTGAGTGCTACCGCCCGACTGACGCTTTAGCGAGGTCGGGTTTTTTTTACCCCGAGTTTCTTCACTCGCCGAAAACCTTTAATGTCCCGCCCATTCGAAATGAGGCGCGCATGGGCTACTTACTGGTTGTCACCCTGATTCAGGCATTTTCCTTCAGCTTGATCGGCGAATACCTCGCCGGTCACGTCGACAGTTACTTCGCGGTGCTGGTGCGTGTGTTGCTGGCCGGTCTGGTGTTTATCCCACTGACCCGCTGGCGCTCGGTAGAACCGGCGTTCATGCGGGGCATGCTGGTGATCGGCGCGCTGCAGTTTGGCGTGACCTACGTGTGCCTGTACCTGAGCTTTCGCGTGCTCACGGTGCCGGAGGTGTTGCTGTTCACCATCCTCACGCCGTTGCACGTGACCCTGATCGAAGACGCCCTGAACCGGCGCTTCAACCCTTGGGCGCTGATCGCCGCGCTGGTCGCGGTGGCGGGCGCGGCGGTGATCCGTTTCGACCAGATCACCCCGCACTTCCTCGGAGGCTTCCTGCTGTTGCAACTGGCCAACTTCACCTATGCCGCCGGGCAAGTGATGTACAAACATTTGGTGGCGCGTTACCCGAGCGACCTGCCGCACTACCGACGCTTCGGTTATTTCTACCTGGGCGCGTTGCTGGTGGTATTGCCGGCATTCCTGCTGTTCGGCAAAGCCAACTTCCTGCCTGAAGCGCCGCTGCAATGGGGTGTGTTGGTGTTCCTCGGGTTGGTCAGCACTGCGCTGGGCATGTACTGGTGGAACAAGGGGGCTTGCCTGGTGCAGGGCGGCACCCTGGCGGTGATGAACAACCTGCATGTGCCGGTGGGGTTGCTGCTGAACCTGCTGATCTGGAACCAGCACGAGCCGTTGGGGCGACTGGCATTGGGTGGGTTGGTGATTCTGGCGGCGGTGTGGATCAGTCGGTTGGGCGTGAAGGCGCCCAACCGCTCCGTGGTTTAGCCAGCGCGACTTTCAGGGGCCGGCAAATGACTGGCCCCCAACACCGCCGGCAACACCCCCGCGCGCAAGTCATTCCCACTCGGCTGCTGATACAAACTCAAGCCAAATTCCGGCAACACCGCGAGCAGGTAATCAAAAATGTCCCCCTGGATCCGCTCGTAATCCGCCCACGCCGTGGTGCGGGTAAAGCAGTAGATCTCCAGCGGCACGCCCTGGGCGGTGGTCTGCATCTGGCGCACCATGCAGGTCATGTTCGGCTGGATGTCCGGATGGCTTTTCAGGTAGGCCAGGGCATAGGCGCGAAAGGTGCCGAGGTTGGTCATGCGGCGGCGGTTGGCCGACAGCTGTGCGCTGTGGCCCTGGGCTTCGTTCCAGGCCTTGAGCTCAGCCTGCTTGCGCCCGATGTAGTCGGTGAGCAGGTGCACCTGGGTCATGCGCAGTTCTTCGTCGTCGCGCAGGAAGCGCACGCCGCTGGCGTCGATAAACAGGCTGCGCTTGATGCGCCGTCCGCCGGAGGCCTGCATGCCGCGCCAGTTCTTGAACGACTCGGACATCAGGCGCCAGGTAGGGATGGAGACGATGGTCTTGTCGAAGATCGACACCCGTGAGAGGGCCTTAAAATGGACATTCGAAAATATTTAAAAACAATCACTTACAGACAATCGCATCTGTCCATCTTTTTCCAGAAAAATGGACAGGGCAGGCAAGATCTCAACATTGATAGGGGAGAGCTGTGGTGTCTGGAAAACCACGTCTCTGGAGTAAATCCTGACCTTGCTTGCCCTTTCAGATCTACCTCGCTCCTGCCGCCTGAAAGCGTGAATTTTGGCACCAGCCTGGTGGGGCTGCTGATTCCCAATGCAAGATTCTCAGTTAGCTAATTGCCCAGTTGATGCATACGCCGCACCAGCCTTAATCTTTAAGCGTCTGATGCCACAACCGACGCAACGTAGATTCAGGCACCCCTAGATGTTTCGCTGCCTCACTCTGACTGAGCCCTTTCGCCTTCAGCTCTTGCACGGCCAACCATTTTCTCTTGGCTTCCAACACTCTAGACGGATCCATAACTTGTGGTTCGGTTGGCAGAAGAGTGTCCGCTAGCCCTAGGGATTCAGCCTCAGCCAGCGCAGCCAGGAGAGCTTCCCGCACTGTGCACTTCTCATGGGAGGCAGCAGCGAGTGCCAGCAAAGTAATTGGCTCTACTTTCAGCGCTGAGGCAAGTCGGGCACTCATTTCGATGGTCGCTGAGCTTCTACCGAGCTCTAGCTCGCTCACGTGGGCTTGTGTTAACGAGCCCGCGAGTTTTGCTTGAGACAAGCCTTTCCGAGTGCGAAGCAGTTGAACTACTGCTGCATAAGATTTCCGCAGCGACATTTCACTATCCCAATAAAAAGAGACGGTATGTCGTATTTGCCTACCGCCACACAAACAGATATATTTGTCGTCGTGGCGGTATTACGCCTCAGCCGCTAATTATTGAATATTGACAGAGAGGGGTTGGGCCGTGGATGGGATCATCGAAGACGGTCTGTTGGGCGATCCCGGTGTCAGCCTGATGGGTTCTGAGCACGGTCTTGAGGCAGCGATGCATGCAGCCAGAAAGCGCTACAAATGGATGCCACTCTGCGCCGTTGAGGAATGGATCATCCTGGACGCCGTCGTCACCGACGCGGAGCGAGCGAAAGTTACCGCTGCAGGCTGCCAGCCAATGTTTATGTTTGCCCACAAAGTTGTGGACGACGAGCAGAGGCGTTTCGAGCCAGGCCATTGGGTGCGCTCAAGCATGGGCACAGCTTTCAAGGAAGGCTATCTATTCGAAACACGCAACACGGTCTACGTCTTGCTCGGGCCAGGCCATCGTAAGTCTGCTTCTATCGAAGCGATTTTTTCCCTTTTCTGATAACCACCGGTTCTGCTGGGCAACTGACGGGCGCCAGCAGCTTGAGGCGACACATGTTCAGAACATTAGACAACGACCTGATAGGCGTCCCAGGAATGTTCGGGGAAGGCGTGTCTCATTGGCGTGGAGTCTCAAGGCTGCTCCGAACGCCTTGGTATCACTTAACCGTGAGCGTCGAAAACGAGGGGCGGCTCAGTGAGTGCGCGGTGATGATTGACGACACCCACCAGCTGCAAAAAATGTTGGTAAGCCAAGCTGCGGATTTAGCTATCACCGAGATTATGGCTGTGACGCCATCTTGGATGAATAAGTCCGGAGGCTGGCAGATGGAGCGGTTAATCAGAGTAACTGTAGGTGAGGACAGGTCTGGTTCTGAAATTTGCTTGCTGGAAGTGGCTAAGGGAGCGGTGTACCACACCTCACACCAGCGAGACTTCCAGATTGAAGCGCTGGAAAACCTGAGGCCTGTTTTTCTCTCGAGCATGATTCAGGGGCATTGAGATTACCGAAAATCCTGCAGGGTACCAACGCGTCTGGTTCCGTGCGGAACTCCTGATAACCCTTTGCGGAATAGCACCGGAGCGCAGTGATGCTCGACACGATAGACGTAAATTTCCACGGAAAACGCCACACGGATTTCGATCTCAAGCGAATCATTAAAGCCCAGGAGCAAGGCTTTGATGTGCCAGTGACCGCTTACCTCTGCGGTGTTTCCATCAGGTCACGAGCAGGTATCGGTGTGGTGTTTGGCCACAAACGTAAAGACCAGTATGGGCGGTTTGGTGATGGCCACCTAATCAGGACTTCTGACGTGTTGAAAGTCGAACGCGAGGGGAGGTTTTGGGTGATGACGACGGAGAACTCGCGGTACGTACTAGCGACGTTTCAGAGGGGTAATGGGCGTGCCAGTCTTCGTGACTTCCTGCGTCTCTCACAAGGGCAGCATCACATAACCCCGCGAGTGCTGCAGTGATTTTAGAGTGGAGGGAAAGCGCTAATTGCGGAGTTTAGAGCGTAGATGGCTTCGCCGGACGTTCACCGACATGTTTCCGAGGTATGCGTTGGGATGAGCTACTGAGCCTGCAGCATCGGGATACTTGCTATTGGGGACACTGCCAGAATTGATGTTTTCTGGTTGGTATTTTGAGAGGCAGACTTCGTTTGCTGACTCAAGCTCACCCCATCGGGTTCTCGAGGGGTTACCTTGGCCCCTTTGCCCGCCAGAATCATCGCAAGAATTAGAACGGTAAAGCCCACTAAAATTGGAAATGAGCCCAGCCAAAATTGGAAACGTCGGCGGCGCTGGTATGCGTCCATCTTTACTAGACCCTTTCAGCGATGGTGAGTATGTCTCGCTTCCTTGTACTTCCGTAGCCCAATGTAAATTCTACAGTCAATGATATCTAGCCCTTAAAAAGGGAGTGAGGCAGCAGTTCACATTGCTTCTGCTTTGGGCTTGACCCCTCCGGGGTACGGCTGGCGTGAACCAAACCCTGACTGCGCCAGGTTTTGGCCCTCCGGGCTTACATCCTCAAGCCTTTGGCCCGTCTGGCCGGAGCGCTCTGCTCGCACCTTTGGCCACAACGTGCGGCGTTATCTCGATGATTGTAGAAGCAAGCCTCACCTGCGTATTACTGCGCTAGAGGCTTTGTATTTTGACGCCGCATCAATCGGGGGCAGAGTACCGTGTTTTATATTAGGCCCGAGGAGACTTCACGCAGAACGCTTCTGGATGAGATCCAGCAGCAACTTGCCATCGGGCATGGGGGACATGGTGCGCAAGAATACGACGTTTTTCTGCACCGTTTTCTTGATCTCAGCGGCTGAAATTGGCTTGTCCAGGATGGTGAAATCCATCAGTCGTTGAAAGTGGCACTCTTCGAGATAGCCGTGATGCTCACGCTTTTCAGTTTCACCAGTGCCTTGGCCGAATGCGACGATTCCTTTGCCATTCTCGTACAAGAAGACCACATCACCTTTCTGTATACGGTCAATGTTGTGCTTCCAGGGGCTATAAAAGGCTGCTGCGCTACCCTCGCTGAGCATGCGGTCATGGTCTTCCAATGAGTGACGCTTGTTCGTATTTAGAAGGTGGAAGCTCGATGGTTCGAGTGACTCGATGTCTACCGCCGCTTGCTCTTCGTCATCAAGCTTAAGAGCAACCTTAGCGGCTTCAACCCCCTTCTCAAGCAGTTTAAGCATTGTCTCCTGGCGACTCAGATCAAGCTGATCAGCTAAACCTTCGATGAAGGAGTAAAGCTCCTTGGGCATGCGGATAGATGCGGACGCTAGGTCGTTCTTCGTCTTCGCGGCGTTTTCGATGAGCGAAATAATGTCGTTCATGGGATGGATCTCCTGGCAGATGCGGTAGAGCATCCCATGGTATAAAAATAAAATCAAATGATGCTTTTTTAAAAAAGCAAAAAAAAGAAGCGAAAAAAAGTAAGCCAGGCGCTCCGATTTCATGCCCGCTTGAACACGCTGACCAGAGATCCTTCCATCGGACAGGTGATCCTGGATGGGGCATACGGAAGCCAATCGCTCCTTATAGGTGTATATTCATACAGTGATCATGTTATGCCCAGCGGAGGGCGCTGGCATAACGCTGGAAAGGTGCTTAGATCAATGCTTAATGTCATGTCGCCACCAGCAAGGAAGAGGATTTAACTTGGCCACTCTTACCGATAAAGAAATAGAAGCCCTGAAAATCGAGAACTTCATTTTTCACGTGGTGCATCATCGAGCTGATGATCCGATACTTTTTGACGATACTCCCTTGAGCACCTTCGAGCCGTTCTTCATTGACCGCATCAAAGAAACCCTCAAGGGCAATAAATTTTCTTTCGCTGAAATATCTCAAGTAAAGGCCAAATTGAATAGCTGGGAGAAGGGTGAGTCGAATTTTGTCGATATCTCCAAGAGCTTGGCGCGACAATTTCATCGCCTTGGCGATAAACGGATGAAGTCAGGCGTGTTGATTGTAATTGGCTTGGTTACAGGCGCTAAAAAGTTTTATTCTTTAATCAAGTATGACTCTGAAAAAGTTGTCACATTTGAAACCAAGGGCGCCCAGGCAATTCTTCAGGCAGTTACTAACAACTTTACTGAATCACCAAAAGCGTTGCAGAAATCAGCCCTTATTGATTTGGATTCCAAAGACTCAGAAGTAGTGATCATTGATAAAATGAGCCGCTCAGGAATCAGTGACTTCTTCAAGAAATTCCTGGGTGTAGAGCGTCTCCGGAACTCAAAGGAAATGACGGTAGATTTGGTTAAGGCAATCAAAAAAACTGTAAGGACACACCTGGGTGATCTACCGCCTGCTATCACATCAAAAGTCGCTGAGAAAGTCGTTGAGATTGCGAAAAAGCGTAAAGACTTTGAAGTCGACGAATTCTTCACAGATTTTTTTGGCATCAATGGCCAAGATGAAATTCGGGCGACCTTCGACAAAGAATTGGAAAGCCTAAATTTGACTGGTGAGGTGTTCTCCTATGATGAGGAAGAGTTACCTACCAATGAGGCAAAGAAATACGTAACAAGCGAAGGCATCACCATCAATATGCCTGCACGGGCAAAGGGAAGCTTAACTATCGAAAACGGAAAGGATGAAACTGTCATTACTATTCGTACAAGTCGCTTGCGTGAATCATGAAACAGCTAGCGCTGGAACTTCGCAGCTTCTTTGAGCGACTTGCGGCGTCGGGCGGTTCTGCGCAGATTGAGACTGCGCATATTGTTCGAATTGATGAAATAAGCATTATATCTTCTGAGTTTGTTCGAGAGTTGAAAGATCTTGCCCAGCGTGTTTGTTCTGATGGCATCGGAACGATAGAGCTTTTTGGAGAGGTTTCCGACAGCATCGAGATCAAGGATTTAGATTTGGAGGATGTAGAAAATGACAGACTAACACTAATCTTGGAGAAGCCAGCGGATGATGGTTGGTGTTATTTCCTCACTTTAAGAGGTTTCGAAAACTGGCTGAGAACAAATCAATTCTCAGCACAGACCTCACAGAAAAAAATGTGTGTATGGGTTGCAGGTGAAACCTTTGAGTTTTCCACTCATCAGTTTCTAGTTAAAGAAATGGGTGGAGATAAAAGTTTACCTGCCGCCACTCAACATCCTGAAAAGCCTTGGAAAATGGTACGGGATCTTACCCACTCCCTTACCCCACCGTCGCTTGAGCCATGGCTGCTAACCGCTGAGCCAATTACTGAAAGCGAACCTTTTACAGCCTGGAAACGCGTGGCGGTGGAAAAGCTTTCCTTTTGCTTGCCAGCCGAGATTCGCAAGGAAGATGATGAGACTCATGTAATATTTCGAGGCGGGCGCTCACTCCCTATAGCTATAGACCAGCCTATTAACTGGGCTGATATCAATTTTAAAACAATTCACGACACCTGCCAGTGGATTTACTCCACCCCTAGGGAGTCTGAAACGAAATTCCAACTTTTCAATAACCACATTGCTATCAACTGGAACATTGGGACGACGTGGCCCTCTGGCTCAATGCCACTCTTGAAAAATAGCCTCTCGGGGGCCAAGGAAGCGTTCGCCTTTCATCTCCAGGATCAGAGCAAGGAGGCTGTCAAAAGCCTGGGGGATCTGCGCAAGGGTTTGCAGGACGAGGTTAATAAGACACAAACCGCGACAAGGGATTTAATATCAGCTCTATGGCGTGATTTCGCGGTGGCGGGTGTTGTCTTAGCTCTCAAGACTCAGATAGCGACTACAGGCGTAGCGGATACAGCTACCACGATTCTGTATCTAGGCGTTTCTGTACTTCTCATATTGAGCATGGTTATCAACACTCTATCAACCTTGCGTTTTAACAGTCTTGCTGACAGCAGTAGAGAAGGATGGCGGAAGAAGATCTACAACTTTATGTCTGCCGACGACTGGAAGCGCTTGGTTGAAAAACCTATATCGTCCGGACGCACTGTTTACTGGCTTGCTTGGGCTGTGTGCTTCTGTCTATACGCAGCCATTGTCCACTACTTCCTATCGCTTGCGGCGCCTAGCTTTGTAGCGAATCACATCGATTATTATTTTTTCTACGCGTGGAACTACATCACTGCCTTTTTTTAATAAAACTATAAATACAACTACGATTAACTCTTTGTGGCAGCAGTGTTGCTGCACAGATATTTAGAAGCTATGCCAGGAACCGTCAGGGGCTTGCTTACGCATCAGAAGATAGTCTGGCTGAGGCAGAGGCTATAGCCATCACTGTCCGCATTCCGTTGCTCGCCCGTAATGTGCCCAAATAGGGTCATTAAGCCTAAAAATGATGGTTAATGTGACTGATTTGGGACATTAAATATGTATCCCAGAGCAACGTACCACTGGCGTTCGATTCTAGGAGGGTAGTTGTCTCTCGGATTCGCTCGCCTCCTGGCGAGCCCAGCGCAACACCGCTATCGACATGAATTGCCTAATCGCCAGCGCTCCCCGTTCATTTCTGGCTTTCGAGCCAGGCAAGGTCAGTGCTAGCTCTACCTTGGCACGACTCGCTTCGTACATCGCAAATGCGTTGAACTCAGAATCAAGCAGTACCAAGAGCACAGTATCGAAGGGTTGTCGTAGATCAATTGCACCCATACGGCCCGTAATCTTTTGCGGGTTCAGGATACATCGCCCCTTGATCTGGATTCTCACGACGCCATCTTCCAGCGTCTCTGTAGCGTCGTAACCTGCCTGCCTTGCAAGATGTAGCAACAAGCCGAGTCTATTAGCAGCTTCGTACTCTGCGACCTCGCCTGTCACGCCCAGGGGCTTGCCGGTCAGGCGATAGAATCTACGCGCGAGCACCTTGGCCTCTTTCAAGATCTCTAGGATTTCATCCTGGATCAATGCAGCCTGCTGAGGTTCGTTGCCATGACTGAGTTCAGTCATCTGCAAACGCCTCGAGCGCGGTGAGCAGCTTGGCAAGCTCAGTCAGGTTGGCTGCAGTCACGATGTCATATTCTCCTCGACTACTCAGCCGATACACCTCTCGAGCCTTTTTGACACGCTCCAGCAGAGGGACGACTATGCCTGACGCCCTTTCCAGAAACTCGTTGATGTCAGCCCGTGTCTGAGGAATTTTGTAGCCTTTGGCCGCGCTTGTGATGATCACGTCCGAATCGCGAAGCTTGGCGATGCCGCTGGAGCGGATCCTCTGGTCGTTGATATCCCCGAAGCCGCTATCTTTTAGGTGGCCGACTATTTCTGCGGTTGGCACGTAGTCTTTGGTGACGAATTCGCTTTGGAATCTCAAGAACCGCAAGATGCTCAGCTGCAGGCGCTCATCCTCATTAGGATGCTCACCAGCCCGTTCGCTAAAAAGGTCAGCCTGACGGAGAGCTTCTTGGTGTACCTGGTAGTCAGCGTACCCAAATTCATCCGTCGGCGGCGGCAGAAGAGACTGGTACTTGGATGGCCACTCAAGCATTCCAAGGGTCAGGCTTCGTAGAATCTTTTTGTAGGCAAGAACTGCTGCTTCCGAAGCTTTCTCTTCGTAGATCTGAGCGACTGAGCCAGCGAAGAAATCTGCAACCTGAACCAAAACGTTGTCCTTACTGGCCATCGTCTGGAAGGCATCCTTATCGCCAAATAGGTCGTCCACGAATCGTTCTGCAACGTAGCTTTTGAGGCTCTCCTGAAATTCCTGGCCACCATGCTCGTCAACGATCAATTGGAGGTCAGGGTATGCGCGGAACAAGCGTTCATAGAGCAACCCGTTCACGTATTTTATGAACGAGGTCTTGATACGGAGGCCGCCGTCTTTGTGAATTCGGGACTTATCAACGACGGAGAAATAGAGCTTGAATGGCAGCTCGGCTAGCTCGTTTAGGATCCGGGCGCGACGATCTGAGTCCTTGGGCTTCAGATTACTGGATTTGATCTCGCCCGTTTGAAAATGGCGCATGCGGAGTGCTTCAGCTTGTGCATAAGCAGCTTCCAAGTCTTTCTCTGCCACCAGAATGGAGCACACGATGAAGAAGCCCGAGCTTCCTCCCTTTGACGTATCAAGGTCGGGATTCCCGGACTCATCCACGAAGGCATATGTTCTGTCCATGAGCTTGCTCCATCAACAACGTACTGAGCGCGGTGGGTCGCCCAATGGCAAGGTGGCGAACTCAGTTCGTCGCAGTGGTAGTGCCTGGAGCGGGGCCTTCGCTGAACGTGTAGTTGATGACCACGTCATTGCGGATCAGGACATCAAGCGTTTTCTGTGTGCCAGTAGTCGTCACCTTCATGGTGACCACGTAGCTTTGGGCATGGGCTGAGCCATTGGTGTAGGTGTAGATCCACTTCTCGTCAGTTTCGCTGACGGCGCTCTTGGCGTAGGGCTCGCCAAATAGCGACTTCAGTTCTGAAGTGGTGGTTTTGCCTTTGGTGATGCTCGCTACACTGGCTGACGGAAAGTCTCGTCCAGCGGTGTAGTGGGACGTAGCGCAACCGCCAAGTATCAAACACACTCCCAACATCGCAATTAGCTTTTTCATTTCTGTCCTTGATTGTAAAGAGATCCAAATCTAGCTGGCATCGAGGCCAAAAGCCATCAGCATGTTGATCACCTGCCCTTGTGCTCGCCGGCAGGTCATAGCACACCTTGGAACCCAAAGTGACCTGAAAAAAGATTCAGGCTTTCCAAGCCTACATTGCGGGACTAAATCAGCTTTCAAGCAAGTGGAAGTCTTTGCCACTCGTGGACGGCCGAGCGAACACCAGCCCATTAGCTACTCTGTTCACAAATTACGGTTCTGACAGCGATGCAAGGGAATAAAAATGCGCTTTAAGGATGATCTTCTCTATTCGGTAGTGCTAGCCGCTCTCGTACTCGTTTACGCATCCACTGTCGGCAATACACTTCATTTAGGCTATTGGTATCTGGTAGGTGTGCCAGCGCTGATGTTGCTTCCGGGCATGACGCTACGTGCTCAGGCTATGTTTTTATCCGGAACCACAGCCGCCGTTTCCGTCACTCTTCTGGCCTACATGTCGGTCGTATCTAGCTTAGGGCGTGATGGAGGCCTCATGGGGCTAGGGCATTTGTTTTCCGTTCCGGGCATGTTCATAGGCACAAGTATTTCGGCTTGGTTGTTGAGATTTCGTTTGAATGCGAGCCTTGTGTGGATCATTGCAGGCGTAGCGTTTGTCGGCGCCGGGCTCGGTTTCATGATTGCTCAAGTTATCGTATGCAACACCGTCTTGTTCTGTGACGAATTGTCGTATCGGTTTTACAGATAGCGGGCGTAATCTTGGGGTTCATGGGCAAATCAGTTCGGCTGGAGCTAGGGAAGAGGTATAGGCGCTTCGCGAAGGAGCGATGTGCTTCGCCGATGCTGAGGCTCTAAGTCTAGGTTCAGCCCAATTGGTTGCATTCGGCGAAAGAACGAATGGTCGTACCTCAGCGAGGTAAGATCGAATTGGAAAGAAAGAGCAGATCGCTGGACTATCATCTAAACCTCTAAACAGTTCGTGTCCCGTTGAAACACTCACCCAATTTGGCCATTCCTTCCAATAAACGCCTTGCGGTGTCGGAGTTGCAGCACCCCAGCGCCAGGAGGCACCAAGATAAAAATGGATTTCATCATTGATATCTTGCTCAATACTTTGGCTTATCGAATTGGCGTCTTCGTGCTACGACTGCTGAGCGGCGGTCGTTTCAAAGGCGATAGCGGTTTTGCTTGGGGCTGGGCGCTCGCCGTAGGTTCCTTGGTGATGTTCGCACCGTTCGCGGCTTTCATTGCCTTGCTCTTCCTCACCAGTGGATGGTGAGGTGCTGATCACTTTGGGTTCCGCCAGGGAAACTGAGATTGATCCCTTCTGGTCGTGGGTAGTCGTTGATGACGCACCGCTCGCGATAGATTCAGCGAGTCCCACCGCCCGGCTACCTAGCCTTTACCGTCCACAACTGATCTACCTTCGTCGTGTAGCTCTGACTCATCAACTCCCGGCGCATCGCCCATCCAGGCGCCGCAGGCACACTAGCCAACCGGACGACTCCCTTTCCCCAGCGGCCATTGATCTCATCCAGGACGGTCATCACCTTGTCCGCCGTAACAGGCTGGGAATGTGCAAACAGGTCATCAGTGAATTCACCGGGCTGTCGCAAATCCATCAGCAGAACTTCCGCTTTGCTGTATTTGAAGCCTGGTCGAAAGAGGCGATTGACGGCTTCGGTCGCAGCCTTGGTCATGAGTCGAACGTCGTTTGTGGGATAGGGGAGTTCGACGAGTGCGCCGTTCGCATACTTCGCTTCTTCGGGATTGAACATGCCTGTCCTAATGCTCACGCGGATCTTTTTGCACAGCGAGTTTTGCGCTCTGAGCTTTTCCGCCGCGCGTTGGGTGTAGGTGGCGACGGCCTCCTTGATCGGCTCGATCTGCGTCAGCCTGGTGCCGAACATCCTGCTACAGCAAATCTCCTGCTTGGGTGGGTCAGCTTCACCTAGTTCCAGACATGAGGTGCCTGCAAGCTCGCGAGCAGTCTTCTCGATCACCACACTGAATTTCTGGCGAAGCATCGTCGGATCAGCTTTCGCTAACTCCATGGCGGTCTTGATCCCCATCGCTTCCAAATGCGCCTTCATCCGCCTGCCGATGCCCCATACCTCGCCGACATCGGTGTTACGCAGCGTCCAGTCGCGTTTGAACGGATCGCACAGATCCACCACGCCACCGGTAATATCTAGCAGACGTTTGGCTGTGTGGTTAGCGAGCTTGGCGAGTGTCTTCGTGCGCGCGATCCCCACTCCGACAGGAATGCCTGTGCGCTTGAGAAGCGTGGAGCGCATGTGCCTGCCAAACGCGGACAGATCTCCAGGCATGCCAGTCAAATCGGCGAATGCCTCATCAATGCTGTAGACCTCAAGTGCCGGCACCATCGACTCGATGATCGTCATGACGCGTTCGCTCATGTCGCCATACAGAGCGTAATTACTGCTGAAGGCCACGACTCCATGCCGGCGTAGATGGTCTTTGATCTGGAAGTACGGCTGGCCCATTTTCACGAAAGGCTTGGCGTCGTAGCTGCGCGCAATCACACAGCCGTCGTTGTTGGACAGCACCACGATAGGGGTCTTTGCCAGGTCGGGCCTGAACACTCGCTCGCAGCTCGCATAGAAGCTGTTGCAGTCAATCAGGGCAAAAACTGGCTCAAGTGTTTTCATGATTGCGCACGCTGTATTTCACCACACCCCAGATCACGAGCTCATCGCCCTCCATGACATGTCTCGCCGGATATTTCGGATTCTCCGACAGGAGGAGTACGGCGTTCTCACGCAGAAGCAGGCGCTTGCAGAAAGGCTCCGAGTTCAGCGCGGCGATGACGATATCGCCACTGACCGCATCGATGCTTCGATCAACGACCACCAGATCACCCGAATAGATTCCGGCGCCCTGCATGCTGTCTCCATCAATCCTCACCAGGTACACGTGCGGCGCGCGGATATCGAACAGCTCATCGAGGGAAATGTGCTTTTCGATGTGATCAGCCGCAGGGGAGGGGAAGCCCGCCGGCACCCTGGATGAATATAAGGGCAGCCTCCTGCCGCCAGACGCGAGAGGGCCGAGGATGGTGATGCTCATGATGCAAGCCTTTTTGAGGTTAACTGTACATGCATACAGTTAACGATTTGGTTCGCTTGCGGTCAATCTCATAGGTACGACAATTCGACGGGTGACACCATGTGCGGACGCTACTCGATCTACGAATCGATGGATCACTACCTCAAGGAGCTTGCGCCAAAGCAACTGGTGATCAATGGCTACGACCTTTGGCCCATCGAGCGGTACAACGTTGCGCCGTCGACGCGAGTGGAAATCTTCCGGCCAGCGGGAGAGGGCTTGAGTGTCGATAAGGTTAAATGGGGATGGGCGCCGTTCTGGGCGAAGGGAAAGCGGCCTGACCCGATAAACGCGAGAGTCGAGACCGTCATGACCGGGAAATTTTTCAATCAGCTCTGGCCAAATTGTCGCGTGCTCGCGCCGGCGAACGGCTGGTTCGAATGGGTCAAAGACGAAGATGATCCAAAGAAAAAGCAGCCCTATTTCATCACGTTGAAGGAGCAGATTCCAATGTTCTTTGCGGGTTTGGCTGAGGTGCACGAAGGCCTCGAGCCGGATGATCGAGACGGCTTTGTGATCATCACCGCCGCGAGTGATCAAGGTATGGTCGATATCCATGACCGCAAGCCCTTGGTCTTGGCACCTGAGCATGCTCGCGAATGGATAGATCCCGACACCTCACCGGGCCGAGCTCGAGAAATAGCAATGGAGCACTGCCGGCCTGTTACGGATTTTCACTGGTACAAGGTTGGCAAGGATGTAGGTAACGTTCGTAACCAAGGCACGCATTTAATTCAGCCCTTCTCACCTGTCGAAGACGTCGATGACTGATTTCAGCCGCAGTCTGAGAGCCGGCGTATCGGCAGCTGCACGCCAGCGAACTGAAGTATTGGCATGAGGAGGGGAGTAAGGTTTTTCCATGCGCGACCATCTGATGTAAAAGAAGCCGTATTAGTCATGGAATTCCCACCGTCTATTCGTACTTTCCGGCTTCAATCGTTGATTGTCTGACCTCAATCCGGAACGTATTTCGCCACCACCTAGCTGGGTAACCTGCCGGAAGTTGGAACGACGCCCTGTGCCGGGAAGTCTACCTGTTACTGCTTACTGGTAAGGTACAGAGCAATGGATAAGACAATCACCGTCGATCAACTGGCTACCACCGACCTAAGATCAATCAACGAGATATGGCTCGGTGAAACTCATACCCAGCTATGCCTTTGGCGTAGCGATCAAGTCTTCACCCACGAGATGATGAGCGAGGGCACCCACGATCAGAATGTCCGACGGTTGTGCTTGCAATTGGTTAGCCCTGAAGACCAAGCCGCAGTTGCCAGCGTTGAGTTGATCGTGCGCGAGCAGCTAAAAAGGATGGGGAAGGAGGGGGAGTTTTATCCTGCCGAGGAGACGGATACTCATCAATAAGAAAAGGAGTATCGGCCATTCACAAGGAATTAGGCCAAGACCTACTGTCGCTTGGAAACAAATATTAATAGCGGCTGGCCGGGTATAAGGCCTCAGACGCCACTCCTTGTAAGTGCGCTCCGTGATTTATGGTGTAACCTCTAGGTACTACTCACATCGAGAATTTCCATGTCCAAACTTGCCGAATTCCGCCAGCTTGAAAAACACCTCGCCGAACAGCTCCAGGCTCTCGAAGCCCTCAAGGGCGATGCTGGCCTCAAGAAAGAAATCGAGTTCGAAACGAAGCTGCGTGATTTGCTCGCAAAATATAGCTACAGCCTTAAGGACGTGATTAACCTTCTTGATCCGCAAGCCGGTCGTCGCGCTCCAGCCGCCGAGTCCAAAACCGGTAGTCGCAAGCCTCGCCAGTTGAAGGTTTATAAAAATCCTCACACTGGTGAAGTCGTCGAAACCAAGGGCGGCAACCACAAGACGTTGAAAGATTGGAAAGCTGAACACGGCTCTGCGACCGTCGAGTCCTGGCTGGCCAAGTGATTTTGGTGTGAACAAAAGGGCCTAATAGGGCCCTTTTTTGTTATCGTTTTTGATCCACTTGAGGTGACTCTATAACTCTATTCAGGTTATACGAGCGGCGAGTTCTTCCCGACTCTTTGCCAAGATATGTGAACTTTAGACACCTGCAAATTTCCATTGCTTGAAAGTAAAGCCACCTAGCTACTAGCCGGGAATGCGCTGTTGAACCCTCAAGCCAGGAAGTTGAACGTGAAGACCTCGCCGCCAAAGACCTCGTTGCGCCGCGCCGTTACCGGCCCGATGCTTTTTCTATTTATTCTCGGCGATGTCCTCGGTGCGGGCGTTTATGCGCTCGCCGGGACAATTGCGGGGGAGGTAGGTGGCGCAATATGGGTGCCTCTGCTCATCGCTCTGTTTTTTGCGATGCTTACTGCAGGTTCCTACGCAGAGTTGGTGACAAAATATCCTCACGCGGGCGCCGCATCGGTTTTCGCAGAGAAGGCGTTCCGGTCTCCGCTCATTTCGTTTCTCGTGGGCTTTTGCATGCTATCGGCAGCTGTTACGAGCGCGGCGGGTTTATCGCTGGCGTTTGCGGGTGATTACCTAGCGGCGTTCATCAGTGTACCGCCTCACATCGCAGCCTTACTTTTCCTTCTCGTTATCGCGCTACTAAATGCGAGGGGAATTAAAGAGTCTTTGGGAGCCAACCTGGTAATGACAGTCATTGAGCTGACAGGTCTTCTTTTGGTCGTTGTTGCCGCTGCTTGGTATTTCCGTACAGGCGAAGCAGATTTGGGTCGCAGCCTCGAGTTCAAGCCGGGGGTCAGCCCGGTGTTAGCCGTTTTGGGTGCGGCATTGATCGCGTTCTATTCCTTTGTAGGATTCGAAACATCCGCCAATCTCGCGGAAGAAATTCGAGACGTTCGAAAAGTTTACCCCCGCGCATTATTTGCCGCATTGCTAACCGCCGGAATCGTCTACATGGCTGTCGGCGTCGCGGCATCTTCCGTACTGCCCATGGAAAAACTTGTGGCAACCTCCGCCCCTCTTCTTGAAGTGGTTCGGGCGTCAGGTTTAAACATTCCGCCTCGCGTCTTCGCCTTCATTGCACTGATCGCGGTAGCCAACGGCGCACTATTAACCATGATAATGGCGAGTCGCCTTACCTATGGCATGGCCTGCCTTGGGCTTTTGCCGGTCGCCTTGAGCAAGGTGCTTCCTAGGCGACGCACCCCCTGGATCGCGGTCATCGCCACCACCCTCGTAGCAATCGCACTCACGCTGACGGGAACGCTAGCTACATTGGCCGAAACCGTCGTCCTGCTCCTGCTGTTTGTATTTCTCAGCACTAATTTGTCCGTGTTAATCCTGCGCCGTGACGAGGTTGCGGAAAATCACTTTCGGGTGCCGACGTGGGTTCCGGTACTTGCTATCGTCTCGTGCCTGGTGCTGCTCAGTCAGCAAAGTCTGGAGACATGGATGCGGGGAGGGGTCTTGATCCTGATCGGCATGCTGCTTTTCGTCTGTTCAAGAGTGGCAATGCCGGCGCCGGTGGAGCCTAGCTAGTCTTGTAAGCGCTTTCGCTGTCTTTCGCAGCGTGAAACTTGTCGCAGTTAAAGGAGTGCCGGCTGGGCGCAGTTGTATCGGGTGAATGCAATGCCTCGGATCGTCGATTCTAAGGACACTGGAACACCACCCGATCAATCGTCTGGCATGGCTGCATGCGTGAACGTCGCCGCCGACAGGGGGAAGCATACTAATTCAAGGCGCGTGCCTATCGATGGCTCACGGACGGGAAGCTATCTCGTCAAGGTGCTTCAGCAGTGCAAGAGGATCCTCATAGACTCGGAGTGCACCTGCACGTTCAAGCTCTCCTGTGTCGTAACCACCAGAAAGCAGCCCTATACCGGTGGCCTTGCAGCGTCGTGCGGCAAGCATGTCCCAGATGGCGTCGCCAATCACTAGGCAATCTTCGACGGGTACATCGAGTTTGCTTGCAGCGGCAAGGAAAAGGTCTGGATCGGGCTTGCCATACTTCACGTCATCACGAGTGATGAGATTGACTTCCGCGATATCCAGTCCTAATGCCTTCAGGTTTATCGCCGCAGTGTCCATGCCACCGCTGGTCGCAATGCACCACTTGAGCTGATCGCGGTTTAGAGTATCGAGAAGCTCTACGGCGCCAGGGAGAGCGGTAATCTGGCCCTGCAGATCTTTGTAGGCTTTATCATGTTTATCGCTCAACCTTTTTGCCTGGTCGGGTTTGATTTCCAGGCCGGTCTCACGGGCTAACATCTTGAGCATCAGCCCACCGCTCATACCTATCTTTCTGTGAATTCGCCACATGGCTAACGGTATGTCTTCTGAATCGAGCGCAGTTTTCCACGCGAAAACATTCTGGTAAACGCTATCAGTCAACGTGCCATCTAGATCAAAAATGAATGAGGTTTGCGGGCGCATACATGACACCTCCATTAAGCAAATTTCAGGTAGTAGATGTCGCGTATTGGAAATATTGGTCGCATCGAATACCAAGGGAGCTGAAGTTAATCCTTAAGTCTTTCCAAGTCGGCTGGGCCGGGTTCCGCACGTGGTTCGTCGCCAAGAAACTCATCTTCCCTAACGACGCGTTCGTCATCTGTTAAGCCTGTTTCTGACACCTCTGAGACGAGAGCAGAATCCTCCAGTGCTTTGCTTTTTTTTGATGAATCGGAGCTTTTTTCAGTCATGAGATTTCTCCTCGACCCTCTAAATTTGAAGCGCTCAATTTTTCGAAAGCACATGGTCTGAGTCGTTCCGTCTTTCGCAAATTTCGAAACGCAGCAGCCGCAGAGCATGAATGGCACTGAGGTTCCTTTGCCTTGCTTCCGCTTTTCCGACGAGGTTTTAGCGCGAGCAGATTTTGGTTTAAGTACAAAAAGGGCACTTGAACGTCTTTTTATTACCCGGCAGAGCTTAGTGAATATTCACCTGGCGCCGAAGGTTAATCGGACTCATGGAGCGAGCTGAACCATTCAGCATAAGGGGAGTTAGTGACCCGGAATCTATTGAAATCAGGACTGCCATCAGCCCACCAAACAGGGCCCCGCTCACCAAGCGCTACTTTGGCCACTTGTACCTTTTCCCGAGCGCGCTTCATCTGCGATTCGTCTTCCGAATCCTTTGCTCTCTTCACCTCGCGTCGAGCTGCCATGAGCTCATCGACAAGACGCTGGCGCACGTTCTCTTCCAATGACGGGTTTGAACAGCGCCACAGCTGCCCTTTGACAACGAAGTAACGACCGTCAGGGGTCACAGGATGCATTTTCTCACCGCCGATCTTTCCAAGGGCGCTTCTCTAGGGAATTCACGGAGGACGACTACCTCAGCTTTCGAATAGGAAGGCGTTTGGCTTGTTTGACCCCAAACAGTATTCCCAGTAATAGCGCAGCGCCCGCCGCTAGGAGTATTGGATAGGGATGTTTACCTGACATCCGGACGCCCTCAACTACGAGTTGATCGCTTGTTGAAGTAGGGCGATGTCCCGATGACGATGGATTACGACTGATCGGAATGTCAGAGGGTTCGATCTCTGCTTCGTAAGGCATTTCGTTTAAAGGTAAACGCGCACCGTCTGCGAGAATGAGGGTGAGGTCTTCGACCGTGCCGGCAAGTCGATTGGGAAAAACCGGCTCACCCGTGGGGTCAAGCTCATCGTAATAAAACTGCTGACCTTCCAGCCAACCTATGGCCGTCATCAATTCGGGGCCAAGATAATATTTCCCGTCAAGGAAGAAGCCTGGGAAATGTCGTGTGCGTTCAAGACTTTCTACGATGTAGCGCTCGCCCGCCTTCATACCGGTTGCTGGGTCTATCATGATGAAGCCCTCAGATTCGCTGGTGTTGCGATAGAGGATGCGACTTGGCGCAATGTTCCATCGAGATGACTGAATGGCAGGATGTCGATAACTGGTAAGCCGATAAATCGAACACTCGATTCAAATCCTCAAGCGGACGTAGAGCGACGTAGAGCATGGACTGAAGCGCCGCGAAATCCCCGTCACGATAAGTGCCGGCGTCTCTCGCGAACTACGGACTTCCTAACGAGCGTCAAACGGAAGGCCTACCGCAAGGCCTCCTTTCGTTTTGATCAGTTTTGTAAAACACTTCTTTCTGAAAATTTTTGAACCTAAATCGAGATCGGTTGCTCAACCGGGAAAGCATCGGGGGTGAGTGAAATGAATGCTTTCAAGAACCAACTGACGCCTGAGCAGGATTTGAGATTACAAGCCTTGGATGGTTGGCATTGTGCGTTGGAAAATAGAGAACTTCGCATGGACTGCCCAGACGCTTATCACGACGAGCTATTGCGCCTCTCTGATGAGATGGATCGCTTGGGTATGTTAACTCTGGCCGAATGGCGCGATTTACGAAGGGCTGCGGACGTGGCGTATCTGCGTGCGGTCGCTGGTGAGGACTATCACTGAGGTCATTCAGATTATGTCTATCGCCGCCGACACTGTTCAATACCTTCGCGACAATGATTTGGTGCTGACCACGGCGGAGTCGTGTACCGCCGGTAAAATTGTGACGCTGTTATCCGAGGTCGAAGGCAGCGGTAATTTCATCGAGTGTGGGTACGTGGTGTATTCGCCTCAGGCGAAACAGCGCCTATTACATGTCAACCCGCAGACCATTGAAACATTCAACCTAACCAGCGTGGAGGTTGCTCGGGAAATGGCGACAGGGGCATTGCGAGACAGCACCGCCCATGCAGCTATTGCTACGACCGGGATTCTGGGCCCGGACGACGTAGACGGTATCCCTGCTGGCACAATCTGCTTTGCCTGGGCCTTTCAAACGACTGATGAGTGTCACGTGTTCAGTCACCAGCACCGATTTTCAGGCGGACGCTGTGAAGTGCAGAAACAGGCCACCGAGTATGCTTTGCAGTGGTTGGCGCATTTCCATGAGCGTGTCCTGCAGGGTGAGAAAGGTGAACTCTGATGAGCGATGATCTCGACCATCCGGAATTGCGCAACCGGAGTTATCCCGTAAGCGAAGACATGGCCTATCAGTTGAAGGTTTGGCGATTCGAGCGAGTTGGCTGGTACGTGTTGGTGTTAGTCGTGGTGCTTGGACTGATGGGGGTGTTCTCCAGAGGGTTGATCAGTTCAAGAGATGTGCGCAGTGACGATGGCAAGATCGAGGTGGAATATGAAATGTTCCATCGCAATGGATCTACCAACCCCATGAAAATCAGTGTGAACGCAACGCCCAACACGGCAGTGGAACTGGAGTTGGCAGGTCAGTTGCTGGAGGCATTCAGTATCGAGACCCTGCAACCTGAACCTCTGCGTTCAAGAAGCTCTTCACAGGGCATTAAGCTCTGGCTTCAGACCGACCTCGATGGTCAAGCGACGCTGTACATCACCTTGCGCGGGGATGGCCTTGGCTTCTTTCGAAGTCGAATTGCTTCACCGGGCACCAACGGCGTAAACCTTGAACAGTTCATTTTCCCTTAGGTGATTTATGGATTCGGTACTACGTGCGAGTGCCATGTATCTGGCGCTCATGGTGCTCTTCAAAATCGCTGGCCGGCGCTCATTGGCAGAGTTGACCACATTCGATTTCGTACTGTTGTTGATGATCGGTGAGGCAACTCAACAAGCCCTGCTGGGCGATGATTTTTCGCTCACCAATTCATTGATTGTCATCGTCAGCCTAGTCGCCATCGATGTTGGCTTATCTCTGCTCAAGCAGCGCTCGAGGTGGCTCTCACGGCTGATTGATGGCGAGCCGACAATCATCGTTGAGAACGGAAAACTTCTACACGAGCGTCTTCGCCGTGCGCGATTGTTAGAAGCGGATGTAATGGAGGCTGCGCGTTCCAGTCAAGGCATCGAGAAGCTGGAGGAGATCAAGTTCGCTATCCTTGAGCGCAACGGCAAAATCTCCGTTATTGCTCAGGAAGACTGACGCGCTGGATTCGATATGTGTTGGCGAAATTTACTTGAACATCCCTAAATGCGAGGGGCCTAAGCATTATCAGTCTGAGGAGGACGTAGTCATGTCGGAAGCTACCAGCTATTTCGCGATTGCCGTCGCGGTGATGATTTTGCTCGTTGATCTCTGGGCAATTGTCAGCGTGTTTCGCAGCGACAAAACGGTGGGAGTCAAAGCAGGTTGGGCTATCGGCCTCATAGTCTTCCCCGTGATTGGGTTGATCGTGTGGGGTGTTGCAGGGCCTCGTGGGATCAAAGAAGGGCCTTCGTCGCCTGAACACAGTAAAGGGTAACCAGCGTCCGTTGGTCGATAGCGCGAAAGTTTTTTGAAATTATCTTCAGCGCATTTACTTCAGATAAATGTGGGTCATTCGGTCTCTCACCGAGTGGACTGTAGATCTGATTTGTCTGAGGAGAATGTCATGTTCCTACATAACAAACGACTTCAATACACCGTGCGCGTTGCTCAGCCCAATCCTGGGTTGGCCAATCTTCTACTGGAGCAATTCGGGGGAGCCCAAGGGGAACTTGCGGCAGCGTCACGCTACTTCACGCAAGCATTGGCAGAAGATGATCCTGGCAGGAAGGATCTCCTGATGGATATCGCCACCGAGGAGCTCAGTCACCTTGAGATCGTCGGCTCGATCATCGTGATGTTGAATAAGGGAGCCAAGGGACGTATGGCTGAAGGTGTCGAGGAAGAAGGTGAGCTGTATCGCGCCATTAATGGCGCTGGCAACGATTCCCATATCACAAGTCTGTTGTACGGCGCCGGCGCTCCCTTGACTAACTCCGCAGGCGTTCCCTGGTCGGCGGCTTACGTCGATACCATCGGCGAACCCACTGCAGACATGCGCTCCAATATTGCCGCCGAGGCCAGAGCAAAGATCGTCTACGAACGTTTGATGAATGTCACTGACGATCCGGGTGTGAAGGAGGCCCTGGGATTTCTGATGACGCGTGAAATCGCCCACCAATTATCTTTCGAAAAAGCATTGCACGCCATCCAGCCAAATTTCCCCCAGGGCAAACTGCCGGGTATGCCGGAGTTCACCAACGTCTACTTCAATATGTCACAGGGCGAAGGCAGCACTCGCGGCCCTTGGAACGAAGGGGACGATTGGGACTTCGTGGAAGAGCCGGCACCCGCTGTGGATGGTGGGGACGGCACCGCTTCTGTGCAATTGAGCGCTGAGGACGAGAAACTGCTCATGGATATGAAAGCCAGGACGATGTCTGACCCAGACAGCAACCCAATCACGGGTGCGGATTTGGGGGCTGGGGTACAAGGTGAACCACAACCTTGAGTAGTGACCGCACGCCATCTGGCGTGCGGTTTTTAATCTGATTCAAGGGGACTTAAACCATGGTTATCAAAAAATCGGCGCATCAAGATCTAACTCTTCCTGAGATGTTCTACTTCACCAGCGTCGCTTTTGAACGTGACGCCCAGCGTGTATCCAGGCAGTTCTTACGGTCGCTATCCGGATTCGCTGAGAAGACGAAGTCAAGAAAATAGGAGGTTGCCATGCCCGAGCCATTGACCTCATCAGGCGCGCCACTTCGCTCCTTATTTGCCCGGTTCTCGGACTCCGGGTGGGGTGGGCGAGCCTTTTGGTCAATTCTGATTGGCGTTACAGTCTTTCTGTTGATAAGCGGCTATGGCGCATTCGTCGGCACCAACAAGGCAAATCTCAACTTTGCTTTTTTGGGTGGCCTTTCGGGCTTTGCCGCCACAGCTTTTGGAGCTGTCGCGGCAATCGCGTTACGGAATATCACCGCTCGTACACTAGACATCATGCTTGGCTTCGCCGCCGGCATGATGCTGGCCGCCAGTTCCTTCTCACTCATTCTTCCTGGTATCGAAGCAGCTCAGGCGCTTTGCGGCAACCAGTTACTTGCAGCATGCGTAGTTGTTGCGGGATTGGGATTGGGCGTAGCGCTGATGGTCGGTCTTGATCGTTTCGTCCCACACGAACATGAGAAAAGCGGACGCAGGGGGCCGGACGCGCAGCGCATCAATCGTGTTTGGTTATTCGTCCTGGCAATCACACTGCATAACTTGCCGGAAGGCATGGCCATTGGTGTGAGCTTCGCAAACGGCGACATGAAGGTTGGGCTCCCGCTAACTACAGCTATCGCTATTCAAGATATTCCCGAAGGCTTAGCTGTCGCACTGGCGTTACGTGTGACAGGCATCTCAGCGCTTCGTGCAGCGCTTATCGCGGTGGGTTCAGGATTGATGGAACCCATTGGCGCCGTTGTTGGATTAGGCATTTCAAGCAGCTTTGCATTGGGCTATCCCATTGCGCTCGGCTTGGCAGCAGGAGCCATGATTTTCGTGGTGTCTCATGAGGTCATTCCGGAGACTCATCGCAACGGTCATGAGACCCCGGCGACTTTAGGACTGATGCTCGGTTTTGGGGTGATGATGTTCCTGGATACCGCTTTGGGTTAGCGATGAGCCTTTTATCCGTCACCCTGAAAATTTTCGGAACACCTTTTAAATCAGGCTGGTCATTCTTCATGTACGGCAAATTTTGCATGCATGTCGATCCCATGCGGACGCTCACCAGGCGACGCCAATACTGACCAGAAGGAAGTTTAGAAATGGCTAGAAAAACTGTCGAAGACTTGTTTATCCATGAACTCTCTGATGTTTACAGTGCGGAAAAACAAATCACCAAAGCGTTGCCGCGCTTGGCGAAAGCAGCGACCAATCCACTGTTGGCAGAAGCGTTTACGGCGCACCTAGAGGAGACGCATGGGCAGATTGAGCGCATTGATCAACTGGTCGAGCTGACCGGTATCAAACTGAAGCGCATGAAGTGCGTGGCCATGGAAGGACTTGTCGAAGAATCGAAAGAGCTGCTGGAAGAGATCGATAAGGGAGCTGTCCTCGACGCAGCATTGATTGGTGCGGCGCAAAAGGTGGAGCACTACGAAATTGCTGCCTACGGCACCCTGATAGCAATGGCCAAGCATCTAAAGCTCGACGACCCGGCAGCCTTATTAGCAGCAACGCTTGCTGAAGAAAAAGGTGCGGACGAGAAACTGACCAAGATTGCGGAGCAAGGTGGTAATCAAGCATCGACCATGGATTCTAAATAAACGGTATCAGCAAAAGTGCTGGTCGACAAAGGCGAGATTTCGTCGACCAGCCTCGATAGAAATCATGATCAATTCAAGCTCGATTCAGTTCTGGCGAGCTTGATGCGCTGATCCATGGTGCCGAATTTTCCTAACTAGCTCCAGGATAGCCAAGCAGGAGAAAACGATGATTGATGAATCGGTAATTCGCGAAAGAGCGTATGCACTCTGGGTAAAGGATGCTTGCCCAGGGGACGCTGACCTTTTTTATTGGTTTCTTGCTCGAGAGCAGCTTGAAACAGCGCTCAAGCGAACTTCCGTCGAGAGTGACGTGTGCGATGGAAACGATAATTTTTTTAATAAAATCGGCAAGAAAAAAAATGAAGTGAATTTACGTTCCAGGAAGCGAGAATCGGCGTGAGAACGATTTTCCCTACTTTTTGACCGCCAATTAGTCAGGAAGAGTCAACGGGCAATATTTTCGGACAAGTGCTACGCCTGTATCGACGCATCCATTTGGCTCTTCGCGCAGCTAAGCTACGAGCTTGCATTGCGAAAATTTCCGCAAATGCAGGCCAATCATTAGAGGGCTGTATGGATGCGATTGATTCGGCGCTTATGGCAGCGCGTGCCCAGTTCGCGATTGCCATAAGCTTTCACATCGTGCTGGCGGCTTTCACCATTGGTTTGGCGAATTTTCTCATGGTGCTGGAGGCACTGTGGCTGTGGCGCAGGCGAAGGATCTACTTGGATGTTTACCTTTACTGGCTAAAGGTATTTGCGCTCAACGTTGCGGTAGGCACAGCGTCGGGTCTGATTTTGGAGTACCAATTCGGATTGAATTGGGCACGCCTCTCGACCCAGGCGGGAGACATTCTTGGGCCGTTGATGTTCTACGAGGTACTGGCGGCATTTTTCTTGGAAGCGGGTTTTCTCGGCATCATGTTGTTCGGGTTGAAGAAGGTGGGCCCTAGGCTGCATTTCTTCGCCACCTGCGCTGTCGCACTTGGATCTTTGATCAGCGCGTTTTGGATCCTGTCAGCCAACTCCTGGATGCAAACACCAGCCGGCTATTCAATTGGAGCCGGTGGACGTTTTATTGCCGAAAACTGGTGGGCGATCATCTTCAATCCTTCGTTCCCTTACCGGCTTGTGCATATGACATTGGCCGCGATTATAGGCAGCGCCTCGCTGGTAGCCGGTGTTAGCGCTTGGCAGTTGTTGCGTGTGCCACAGAACCCGCGAGCCCGGCTTGCCTATTCCATGGCGTTGTGGGTGTTTGCGTTGCTGACGCCTGTGCAACTACTGGTGGGCGATCTGCATGGTGAGCACAGCCTTAAAGTTCAGCCGCAAAAGGTTGCCGCCATCGAAGCTTCCTGGGCACGACCGGCGGAAGAAGAGGGTGAACCATTACGTTTATTCGCCATTCCAGATATGGCTGAGCGACGCAACCATTGGGAAGTAGCGATTCCGCGCGTAGCGTCGTTGTACTTGCGGCACGACCTGCGCGGCACTATTAAAGCGCTTGATGAATTCCCGCCTGAGGACATACCACCTGTGCCACCCGTGTTCTTCGCTTTCCGTGTCATGGTCGGATTGGGGCTGTTGATGCTGGGGCAGGGGTTAACCAGTCTGGTATTACGCTGGCGGCATCGCTTGTACTCTGCGCGTTGGATGCTCCGAGGGAGTGTGCTGATGGCGCCTGCTGGATTTCTGGCAATGCTAAGTGGTTGGGTTGTGACAGAGGTTGGCCGTCAGCCCTTTACTGTCTATGGATTGATGCGAACTGCTGACAGTCTGTCTTCGGTGTCTCGTCAGCAGGTGGTAGGAGCAACGTGGACAATTTTGGTGTTTTATCTGGTGATCTTCGGCGTGGGTTTCTGGGTACTGCTGCGACTTTTGCGGGAGCCACCTCACGAAGACGAGCCTGGGCCTCAACCCTCTTTGGCCGACGAGACGGGTGATCCTGAGGGCGAACATCGATGATGGACAATGACTGGATAACACTACTGTCAGCTGCGGCGCTGGGGTTTTCGGTATTGAACTACGTGCTGTTGGATGGCACTGATCTTGGTGTGGGGGTGCTGCTGGGCCTTACTCGTTGCAGCAAGCACCGACGTGCCATGGCGGTGACTATCCTTCCGATTTGGGACGCTAACGAAACGTGGCTAGTGCTCGGTGGTGGCGGTCTGCTGGCGTTGTTTCCGCTGGCTTATGCCGTCCTGCTGCCGGCGCTTTATTGGCCGTTTATCACTATGTTTCTGGCGTTGATTCTTCGCGCGGTCGCGCTGGAATTTCGCGATTACTCGAAAAGCTATCGTATGAAGCGCATGGTCGATGGGTTGCTGCTGATCGGTTCACTGCTAGCTGGGGCAACTCAGGGAATTGTGTTGGGAACGCTAGTTCAAGGCGTACCTAATCAAGACGGGCAGTACAGCGGTAACGGCTGGGAATGGTTGGGCTTGTTTCCGTTGTATTGTGGCGCGGTGCTTGTCGTGGGCTATATATGGTTAGGCGCGTGCTGGCTGTATTGGCGCACTGTGGAGGATCTGCAATATCGGTCAGGTCGGCAGGCAAAGGCGTTGGCCATCGTGACCATGATACTTTTGGCCGTGTTGGTGATCTGGACAGCGACGCTGGATGCTCAATATGTGCATCGGTTTTCAAATAGGCTTGTCTGGTCGCCAGCGGCAATATTGCTCGCTGCATTGCTGATCAGCTTCACCTTGAGCTTTCGAAGCCGCCGGCAATATCTGCCGCTATTCGCCGCGCTGGGGATTTTCATCTTTGCATTCGCATTGATGATCGCAGCACTCTTTCCATTGATTGTCCCGCCTAACCTGACCTTGCAAGAAGCAGCCTCAAGTCCCACCAGTCAGTTTTTTATGCTGGTCGGGTTCGCCGTGCTGATCCCGGTGACGCTCCTCTACAACACCTACGGCTTCAGAGTGTTCAGCGGAAAGGTTCGCGCCATTCGTGATTGACTGGAATATCTCAACCTTGGCCAGCCCAATACCGGTGTAGGGCGCCTTGCGAGCCTTGCACTGGATCCTGGTCGGGAAACAACAGCGTGTCGATGTTCGCCAGTTGTGCCTTAGTAGGGGGTTCGCGGCAGATATCTGCACGCTGGCCCGGCGGATAGGCACCGACGACTAGAAAATCTTCACTTGAATCTAAATTGCAATGGCCGGTGCCGGCAGGCAGTAGCAACACATCGCCTGCTGTGACTTCAAGTACATGACCACCCGGGCCGCCCAGCATCAGTCGAGCTCGACCGCTGGCGATGCCAAGCACTTCATGACCTTCGGTATGGTAGTGGTGGTAGCTGTAAATCCCATATCGCCATTGTGATGGCCAGCCATTGGCGATGAAGGTTTGCTCGAACAGCGCAGCCGGGTCATCGCCCTGAATTGCAATCGCGTTGGGGTAAATGAGTACCGGCAGGCGCGGGTTGTTGGGAACCCATTGGTTGCGTTCAAACATCAGGGTTTGCACGGTAGCTGTCTCAGCTCGCAGTTTGTTCATTCAAGGATCTCCGAAACCCTGATGTGGCAATGGAATTTCATACATCGATCTGCAACTCCAAATCAGCATTATCCAATGTGCGGGCGTGGGCCACCGTACCGTTCAAGCGTTCTCCCGAAGAGAGAGTCATGGTCAAGGAGTGAGCCTTGTGTAGATCATCAGGTACTGGGGATAGCACCTGCACCTGGAAGGCACCTGGCGTGATGGGAGTGATGAGTACGTCGCAATCAATAGTTTTGGCGATGGGGCCGAAAAGGGTGTCGTTTAAGTAATTCAAACGTGCGCGCTTGGTCATGGATATGTCCTCTGACGCCAAGTATTTCAAGCATCATTTTTGTGCTTCATTTGTGTGCTAGACGACACCCACGACAGATGAGTTCAACGCCATGGAGTGATGGTTCCTTGCTTGATGCCGTCTCTAAGGATGCGATTGCTGTCACGCAGGGGCCATTGAACCAGCGGAGTAGGGTTCAATCGATGGCGTTAGATTGGTAGAAATTCGTCAGGCGTCATGAAACAACATGAGACGGACTGATCGCGTGGAGGCGATGACTTTCACTTTAAACTAACCACAAACGCCAAGACGAGACCCCCGATAAAGTCCCGGAGAGTCTCATCCTTGATGCTCTATGAGCTCTAGTTAGTCATGGCGGTCGTGCTTGCATCGATCTCCGGTTCAACTACATGATTTGTTCCGGGAGTCAGAATCACCTTTCGGCAATCCTCCTCTTTTTTATCGAAAATCTTATATCCCTCGGCGGCCTGTTCCAGTGACATGCGATGGCTGATGATGACTTCCGGTGAGAGACGACCTGTCTCGATGTGATCGAGGAGCTCAGGTAGGAAGCGATGCACATGGGTTTGACCCATTTTGAAGGTCAGCCCCTTGTCGAAAGCGTCACCGAAAAGGAAGCCATGAATGAACCCAGAATAGACGCCTGGTACGCTTACAACGCCCCCGCGTCTGACTGCAGCGATACACTGGCGTAAAGCTTTACCGCTACTTCCCTCAAGCTTGAGTGTCGCGAGAACGGTTTCCGTCGTACTACCTTTTGCTTCAAACCCAACCGCATCCACTACGCCATCAACTCCCCGCATTCCTTTGGTTTGCCGAATGATCGTATCTGCAGGATCGTCGTCCTCATCGAAGTTGATCGGAATTACACCATATGTTTTCTGCGCGTAAGCCAAGCGGTAAGGATGGTGATCGACCATAAAAATTTGGTCGGCACCGAGCATCCTTGCACACGCCGCGCTCAACAATCCGACGGGGCCTGCACCGTAGATGGCGATGCTTGAACCGTTACCAATCCCTGCGTTCGTTACAGCCTGATAAGCAGTTGGAAGGATGTCTGAAAGGAAAAGAACCTTTTCATCCGACAGCGTCCCCGGCACTTTGAACGGCCCGGTGTTGGCTTTCGGTACGCGCACGTATTCGGCTTGCCCGCCAGGCACACCGCCGTACATATGACTGAAGCCGAACAGCGCGGCTCCTGGTGGTATCGCCTTTTTATTTATGATCGCTCCGCGCCCCGTATTTGTTGTTTCGCAGGCCGCAAACAGATCCATCGCGCAGAAGAAACAGCTGCCGCAGGCGATTACAAATGGAATTACCACGCGGTCGCCTGGTTGTACGGCGGTGACCGCAGATCCCGCCTCTTCGACGATCCCCATGAACTCATGCCCGAAGATATCGCCATGCTCGACAGTTGGAATCTTTCCTCGATAGAGATGGAGGTCGGATCCGCATATCGCCGTCGCGGTAACTCGAAGAATAATGTCATCACTTTCTTCGATAACCGGATCGGGAACCGTGTCGACTTTGACGCTGTGCGCGCCGTGATAGGTGAGTGCTCTCATAACGTCTTACCTACTTCAGCTGGATGGTAAGTGGGAGAGGAGGATCGAAGAAAGTAAGTTCAGAGTGAAATCGACGAAAATGACTAGCGGTCGCTTGTGTAGGCGAGCTCGTAATTTTTTAAACCTAATGGAGCGCAAGTAGGTCGACTGCAGGAGCCAGTAACTCAGGTAGTCGGAGGTGACGTTAATGATCGGTGTTGTAATACCTGCCCACAATGAAGAGCACCACATCACTGCGTGCCTAACATCTGTTCTGTTCGCCGCTGAGCATCCTGCATTGACGGGCCAGCCAGTCTCCGTAGTCGTCGTTTTAGATGATTGCTCTGATCAGACCGAACAGATCGTTTCAGCACACAGTGTAGGACGGATCACGGTTTCTTTTCAGAACGTGGGTAAGGCGAGAGCAACCGGTGCAGAGCATCTCTTGGCCGCAGGCGCGAAGTGGCTTGCCTTCACCGATGCAGACACTGTCGTGCCCTACGATTGGTTGGCACGGCAGGTTGAGTTCAAGGCTGATGCAGTTTGTGGGACAGTCGAGGTGGATAGCTGGAGTAACCATGGGGATCTGGTTCGCTCAAAGTACATGGAGTGTTACCAGTTCATCGAGAATCACCGGCACATTCACGGCGCCAATCTTGGCCTGAGTGCCGAGGCCTACCGGAACGCTGGTGGGTTCCAGCATCTCACTGCGCATGAAGACGTCCATTTGGTTGCTGATCTGAAGAGGGTGGGTGCTCATATCGTTTGGACAGCAACGAATCCGGTCATCACCAGCGCCCGCAAGGATTACAAATGTCGTGGAGGATTTGGGGAGTATCTGGCGAGTCTGGGTGCGTCATTGGGATTGCCTGCGCTCGATCCACAGGCAAGCGCCGGCCTGTCTCTTTAAAAAGCGCTGTGGGCAGGAGGTAGCCAGTTGGAGTACATCGATTACCTACAATGGCCAGCCATGGTGGTGACGGTAGCCTCAGCCTGGTTCATCGGTTCGCAACGAGCGTATAGGCGCATGATCGCCTTTTGGGGATTTATCACCAGTAATGCGCTTTGGGTGATTTGGGGGCTTCACGCTGATGCCTACGCTCTGATCCTCCTTGAGTGCATCCTTTTGGGGATGAATGCGCGTGGCTTCAAGAAGAATTTCGATGGTCAACGTCAGTCCTGAGAATGCTCGTTTTCTTTACCCTTCGAATTTTTCTTGAGCCCTCGAAGGTTCATCAGGAAAAGACAAACCTGTAATACGATCAATGCATACGCGCCTGCGTAGAATCCCCAAATCACCCACAACACGTTGCTCACACTGAAGCATATAAACCCGATCATCCGCCGTCCTGGCCGCTGCGATCCGATTAGCCATGCGGCGAGGACGGTAACAACCATCGCTGGCCATTGAATCCAATCCAGATAATCCAAATTATCCCCCCGGTACAGTTTGCGAAGTGAATCGCAAGGTCGATGCCACCCTAGTCATTCAGGCTTCTGATGGTTGGATGAGGTTTTCGATTTGCCGAGAATGTAGCAAGGATGAAGCTGACCATTTGGGTGAGTTGTGACGACCACAGATATCAATGACCAGCCTTCGCGAAGCTTTAGGTTTGCATCGTGGGCTGATAGCGATTCCATGACTTGAACTGTCTCGGATATGTGCATTTCGTCTATCTCAAATCCTAGGGGTCAAACATTAGGCGTCGCACAAGAGGAAGGGTTCCTTTATTGGTGCCTCGCCCAGTTGGATCATTCGCGCTAGCGCCGGGTCTACATTGAGAAATTGCTTGAAGGGTGATCAAGTGAGCAAAATCATCAGCGCACATGACTTACAAATTGACCTTCAAAGTGCGAACGAACCCGGTTTGTTCAAATGGCTGATCGCCAGTTTCCTGATGGGCAAAAGAATCCAGGGGCCGATTGCCGCCAAGGCGTACCAGGTGATCGTCGTGAAACACCATCGGGATACGCCGCACAAATTGGCGAATTGCACTCACCGCCAGTTGGTCATGATGCTTGGTGAGGCTCACTACGTCCGTTACGACGAGACCACCGCGTCGCGGTTATTGGCATTGGCTAACAAGATGAATGCTGAATATCACGGCAAGGTCAGCAACATCGTCGCGGCAAGCGCAGATCGTAACGCCTTCGAAAAGCGGCTATCGGAATTTGAAGGGATTGGGCCGAAAACCATTGAGATTTTTATGAGGGAAGCAGCTGCATTACTCTTCAGACCCTCCTGCTAACTCTCACCTACAATGACTCCCGGTTGCGTGCAGCATGGAGAAATCATGACAAACCACAGGCTAACCACGCTGGGCTTGCAGTTGAACGTTTCGATCTGCGGTCAAGGCTCGCCGCTGCTTTTGCTCAATGGTCTGGGTGGCTTGATTCGTACCTTCGATCCGCTGCGCGATGAACTGGACGACTTCATGACCATCACGCTGGACGTGCCTGGGGTCGGCAAGTCGCAAATGCCCCGTTGGCCCATTCGCCTGCCACGCCATGCCGACGTGATTGCAGAGATGCTCCAGCAATTGGGAATCGACCAGGTCGATGTGTTCGGGGTGAGTTGGGGAGGTGCATTGGCTCAAGAATTCGCTCTTCGTTACCCGAGCATGGTACGCAGGCTGATCCTCGCGGCAACCTCTCCCGGCCCAGTGCTGTTGATGAAGCCTGCCGACGTTATGGATTTTTTCCGTACGAGTAAAAACGCCAAAATGCGCGATCAAGATAGCTCCCGCAATTCAATTCACACGCTGCTGCGGTTCGGTGTGATGAAAGGCATGCTCTCTGTTAATCCGCGAACCTACTATTTCCAGCTCGCAGCCTTGATCGGATGGACAAGCCTGCTTCGGTTGTCCCAGCTGCCTCAACGCACGCTGGTTCTAACCGGCGACCGCGATCCGTTAATACAGGCATACAACGCCCATATCCTGCGCCGCACAATTCGACGTTCAGAACTTCGCATTCTGAAGGGCGAGGGGCACTTCTTTGTGGTGACCAGCGCTAGACGAACTGCCGTCTTGATCCGCGAATTTCTTTGCCGCCATTACGACGATGAAGAGAAGGCACCAAGGATCGCAAACCGAAACGCTAAGGCTAGCCTGGAGCGCACCTAGGTCAGCTAATCCGCTCGTTGGCGTCCTTGTGGAGGAGGGCCGCACACGCAGTCGAGGGCAGTATTAGTTTCTTCGCCAATCCTTTCAAACTCTCCAGATCGACAATGGTCAACCTTCTAGCTGTTGTTGATTAATCATGTCGAGGTGATCCATGGATAACTACCACATCACAAAAAAAGAAAACACCTGGGAGCTTGTCAAAGAGGGCGCACAACGTGCTTCCAAAACGGCCTCTACGAAAGCGGAAATCACTGAAATAGCCAGCGAATTTCTGCAAGGCAAAACAGCCTCTCTGAAAATCCACAAAGAGGATGGGACGATTCAAGAGGAACGTACCTTTCCTCGTGCCGCCGACCCTAGGAAAACAAAAGGCTGAGTCGAATCCAAAATAATGGGCGGCTGCGAAGAAGACTTTCGATCCTTATCAAGGAAGTCAGTTTTATCAGGAGTTCGCTTTCCGCTCCCGCCTGCGCATGTCTAACCACAGGAAATCTTCAATGGTAATTGCATGTCTAGGATGGGGATCCCTGATTTGGAAACCTGGAACATTATCGCTTACCAGCAAATGGTTTTCGGATGGGCCCAGTTTGCCCATCGAATTTGCGCGAGTCGGTGATGGTGGAGAGCTCGCGACGGCGATCTGCGCGAATGCGCATCCATGCCCCGTTCTCTGGGCAGTGTTGAATGTAAAAAACCTTGAAGAGGCATGCGAGGCCTTACGTGTCCGAGAGCAAATACCGGAGGACAGGGAGGATGGAATCGGTGTATTTACCACCAGCAGCTCCCCCGTGGGAGTAATCGCCGAATGGGCACTCCTTCACCAATTGGACGCAGTCATCTGGACTGCACTGCCGCCCAGATTCGAAGGCATTGAAGGTTTGATCCCAACAGTTGATGACGCTGTTTCATATCTAGCTGGATTGAGTGCAGATGCGCAGGAGCACGCGCGGGACTACGTCAGGCAGGTGCCCGCTCAAATCGATACGTCGTATCGAAGAGAGATCAGTTCAAGGCTTGGGTGGCATCAATGAGTGCGCAGAGCCAAGCTCAAATTGGCGCCATCTTTGATCAGCTGCTGTCTCTGCGAGAGAGCGTTAACCGTCTCCAGCAGATGGAGGATGAAAGGGTAGGTACGCTTCGTGGCCACCAGACCGTGGATGTGGACGGCGCTTTCCTATTGGTTTTCCAGAAGCTTCAGGACAACATCGCCAACATGGAGGAGGCTTTGGCCACCATTGCGGAAGCGACAGGCGATGCACCAAAGTTCTAGCGGATCGTCATTGAAGCAAAATTACATGCCATAACGATCTTCCCTGACCAACCTAGCTTCATAAACCTATTGCGAGCTTAGCCAAATCTCCATTTTCTGCGGCCTACCTAACCCTGGAATGTTGGGTCTCCCAGATTAAGGATCGCGAGCAATCTCTATCTTTGTTCCAAGGGTGGCAACCACTCAGCTAGCTATAAATCCCGTAAGCGCGTGGCAGTGGTCGCCATGGCCATCTCGTTGAACGTACACGGACGCAGTGCCAGAGCTGCCCCATCTATCACCCTAGACGGAACCTGTGACTGGTTTTTCCGGCAGTGCTGACTCGCGAAAAGTCCAAAGGCTAGCCAGTCAGCTTGATGATTCAGTGCAGATGCTCATTGCCAGTCGGATCTTCGATTTGAAAGCCCTTTCCATTGCGCCAAGCATCAGCACCTGGATCTATAGGTGGGATAGGGATGGCGGCACGGGCGTTCTTTTTCCGAGAGCTATCGACGCCAAATCTTTTGTCCCGGTCGGTTACCAGTTGCTGGTTGATCTGGCCATCAGCTGTGAATCCCATCATCAGTTGCGGTACGCCTAGCGGTAACTCTTTGTTGAGGTCGGTGTGCCACGTATGCCAAGTCTTGCCATAGGTATGGATGAGCTTTTCCATAAGCGCATGTTCTGCAACGTCCGGAATGCCAGGAGCAATCAGTTGGCCCGACTTCACTTCATGAACATGGCTGTGCCAAAGCGCTTTTTCAGCGTTCGGCAATTTAGCAAATAGCTGCTCATCGATGATGTATTCCACCCCCATGAGCTTCGCATCCTTGCGATTTCCATCATAGATCACGCACTGGATCACCTGCTCATTGAGAATGGAGCAATAGTGATGAGCCTCCATTTGAGCCTCGGGATGGCCACTGTAAAAATGGAAACCATCCAGGTAGGCATTGAGTTCATCGATGGGCGGGCGCGATTGAAGTAGAGCGGCACCGGTATCCAGTGCGCGCGTAGTGGCTGTCTTTTCCTCACCCGGTGCAACGACATAGGACGGCGTAGTGTTAACGGCGCACGCAGTCAGCAAGCCGAGGCCGGTCAGAATCAAGGATGGTCTGAGGGCGGTGAAAAATTTTCGCTGGTTATTACCTCTAATCATTGCGCAGATCTTCCGTCCCTTTAGCTTCCAGGCGTCGATAACAAACGACCATTGCCTTGGTTACCGATGCCCATGTACCTAGATAGAAAGCGCTTAAGGGCTGGCGTTCAAATCAATTGTCACTGCGGCCTCTTTTGGCGTGAGCCTCGCCCTGCCTGATCCTAAAGAGAAGGGGTTGGTGTAGGTCTAGCTTCGACACCATGAGTCCTCAAGGGAAGCAATATGGAGAGATCGACTACCGCACGTCGTGTAAGGGGAAACCCTCAATGCGTACGGGCATCCATTGTTCATATCACTGTGGAGATTTGATCATGAACGACGACCCGAAGGTGGAGGCCTTTTCCACTTGGCATGAGTTGCTTGTGAATCCGGAAGCCCGAATGGGTGCGCAGGATCAATACGACGAATTACTGCGCTTAGCTGACAATTTTCGAGAGAAGGGAATCATCGGTACGGAAGAGAGGAAAATTTTAATACAGGTGGCCACGTTGGCTTATACGCGCTCTGTGGAAGATCTGAGTCGTGGAAATTTGTCGCCGGCTTCGAGACAACCTTCGAAACGAATTTAGATTTATAAGTTTTATCCTCATCTCAAATCGCTATGAGCGTAAGGATTAATGTAGAGGGATTTCACATGCTTTCACACTTAGAACTAAGACACATTATTGAGACAGCATTCCTGCCTGCCAAATGCATTTGCTCCATATTCGCGGACAATCGCATGACTGTTCAGTTACTCGACGCCAGTACGGAAAGGGAACAGCTTACGGTCGTCGGTTTAGATTCGACCAAGCTGGTCAACAGCCATGCAATCGCAACCTTGGTGGCCGAGTTGAAAGAAGAGGCCAGAATCAGGCGCACGGCCCACTGCAAAACGTACACGCGAGTCTAATTCAGGTTGTAAAGTAGCAGCGGTGTGTCGCGCAGGATTCAACTCGCAGCGCTGATCTGCGCGTTCACGGCATCCTATGATTCCGCAGTTATGCACTGGCGCGATGGTGTACCGCCCTTGGAGGCTACTGAATGACGTTCAAGGCTCGCATTTACGGCGCTTTCTTTGCTCAAAATATCCAGCGGTTGGACTCCACTGAAGAGTCCGTGATGGCGGATGTAGATCCGTTTGCCCATCGCTTCGATCAACGGTTTCGTTGTCCCCAGTACCAATGGAATTCACGTATCAGAAAATATTTCTCCTCTCATCTAGGGTCTGAAAGTGAGATGGCTCCCACGTGAAAATGGAGTTAGCATTCACGTATTCGGCTTCAACAGCCTGTTTCAGATCAGGGTCGCAATGTGGAAACGCTAAATCGCCTTCAAAGCGGAATCGAAGGACTGGATGCTCTGCTCAAGGGAGGTCTGGTCTCAGGCTCTTCCTATATTATTCAGGGTCGTCCGGGGTCTGGTAAAACCATCTTGGCCAATCAATTGGGGTTCCATCATGCCCGAAATGGTGGCCGAGTTTTGGTCGCTACATTGCTTGCCGAGTCCCATGATCGCCTTTTCCAATTTCTTTCGACATTGAGCTTTTTCGATGCGTCCATGGTGGGGGCTGAAATCCAGTTTGTCAGCGCCTTTGACACCCTGGAGAATGAGGGGCTCGATGAAGTTGTAAAGTTGCTGCGACGCGAGATCAGCCGCCAGAAAGCTACTGTGATGGTGGTGGATGGATTGCTCAATGCGCGCTCCAAAGCCGACTCCCCCATCGACACCAAGAAATTTATCTCCGAGCTTCAAGGCCATGCCGCTTTCGCCGGCTGTACTGTGTTGTTCCTGACCAGTTCCCGGCTAGATGACGGCAGCCCTGAGCACACAATGGTCGACGGCGTCATTGAAATGGGCGAAGAGCTGTATGGCACTCGCTCCGTGCGCCGCATCCAACTTCGCAAGACTCGCGGTAGCGGGGCCCTGACCGGGCTTCATGAGTGTGAGATCAACGACCACGGCTTGGTGGTCTATCCACGCTTGGAGACCCTTTACAGTCGCCCTTCGTCAAATGACAGCGCCGATATGACGCGCATCGCCAGTGGTGTTGCCTCATTGGACATCATTCTCGGCGGCGGATTGTACAGTTCCAGCGTTACGCTACTCATGGGGCCCTCCGGAATCGGTAAAACAACCTTGGGCCTTAAGTTTCTAAGCGAGTCGACCGTTGATGCCCCTGGACTTCATTTTGGCTTCTATGAAAGCCCAGAGCGTTTGCGCCTAAAGGGTCAATCGCTTGGGATCGACATCAAAGGAATGGAACGAAGCGGTGCGCTGAGTATTGCTTGGCAACCCACCACCGAAGGCCTGCTGGATGGCTTGGGCGCACGGCTGTTAAGTTTGGTTGAGGAAAAAGGCATCAAGCGTTTGTTCATCGATAGCCTAAGCGGGATGACGCGGGTTTCGACGAACCCTGCGCGAATCACCGACTTCTACAGTGCTTTGATGAACGAGTTGCGATCCAGGGGGGTAACTGTGTTGGCTTCATGGGAGATGCGAGATTTATTCGGCTCCGAGGTCAGCGCTCCGAACTCCGATCTGTCCAGCATCGTTGACAACCTCATACTCATGCGCTTCTTCGAGAATTACTCTGAACTAAGCAGAACAATTTCAATTCTTAAAGTACGAGATAGCTCTTATGACCCCTCGCGATTCGAGGTCGTCATCCGTGACCAAGACGTTGACCTGAAAAAGGCTTCAAGAAATGAACCGCCAGTTTCTAATCACTCAGCGCTGCCTGGTTCTACGTCCTAAGTCTTGGATTCGGGTTGAATTGACATGACCACCATCTTGGTCGTCGACGACGAGTATTTGATCGCAGATATTCTTGGCTATGCGCTGGAGGACGAGGGCTTCATGGTCGTGAAAGCCAGCAATGGGCAGAAAGGGCTTGAGGTACTGGAGCGCGAGCGACCATCACTGATCATTACGGACTTCATGATGCCCGTCATGGATGGTCTCGAGTTCGCCACAGCCGTGCGTGCCTTACCTTCCGTAAGTCACTTGCCGATTATCTTGATGAGCGGCGCACAAGCACATATCGGCATGCAGAGGTCTGACTTGTTCAATGCCGTACTGGCCAAGCCATTCAAGATTGATTTGATGATCGCTGAAGTCAGGAGCCTTTTGGCCCCTGCTTAATTATCAACTCTTAACGGTGTTGATAATCCGGGTTTTGACCAAAGCTATCGATAGACAGCAAAGCAAATAATATAGATTTCTCGTCGGGCATAATTCTGAGCGTTGGTCATCAGCCAACGGGCAATACGACGCGGAAAAGCGTTCCTTTCTCCAACGTCGATTCGACCTCGATGGTTCCTCCATGGCCTTCTACAATCTGAGCCGCGATGAACAGCCCCAAGCCGAGCCCTGAAGATACTCCTTTATCATTATTGGAATGTCGGGAATAGCGACCCTCCGGATCGAAAAGAGTGGATAGCACACTGGAGGGAATCGGTTCACCATAATTTTGCACGCTAAAAAACGTACTGGTGCTTTCAACGCCCAATGAGACATTGATAGGCTGCTGAGAATCGCCATGGCGCACGGCGTTACCAATGAGATTTGAGAAGGCTTGAGCAATGCGCTGGGGGTCGTAATGGCCCTTTAGTGGGCCTGGCTTGTTGAAAAGGATTTTCGCGTTGGGATGGGCAATTGAGAGTTCATCGACGACAGATTTACAAATGGACGCGAGATCAGCGTTTTCCGGTCGTACCGGGATGCCGGTGCCAAGGTTGCAGCGTGCTAGGTCGAGCAGGTCGTTCACCATCTGGTTGGCGTTTTGGGCACTGAGGGAAATCTGGGAAATTAATCTTTTCCCATGGCTACCCAATTCTTCACTCTGCCTCAGCAGATCGGCGCCCAGAGTCACAGCGCCTAATGGAGTGCGCAGGTCGTGGCCCAATACACCTAGAACTGTCTTTCGCGTTTTCTCTGCCGCTATACCATAAGCGGTGACTGCCTCTACAAGCGCTTGATCTACAGCCTCGTTGAATTGAATCATGTCCTCAACTTGATGGTCTTCACCCGCGTACCCTTGAGCCAGCCAAAGTCTAAGTACACTCGAACGGAGGGCGCGATATTCGGAGACCATCTGATCAAGCGTGAAACCCGCCATAAGGCGAGTCTGCGCGTGAACTTGGGCTGCGGTGACATCTTCTGGAGTGGCCTCCAGCTTTTGGGGTTCGACACCCTGTGGCAGCGGAGAATGCGTCCTCCGCATATCACTCGCTACATTCCTCAAAATGTACTCTGCATGATCCCTCAATCCACGCGAGTCCATCGGCGGCATCGGTGTATCTACGGATCTGGCAAATTGCTCCCAGGCTTGCAGAATAAGCTCAAGATTTTTGAGGATAAAATCTGAAAGTCGCATAGTCATCCTATGAGCAGCTTTTGTAATCCAAGGTAGCAGCTCGATAATATTGGCACACTGAATCAGATCAGCGGGTCTTCTTAGACGCGACTACGCCGATTAGGGGAGCAGCTCTTTCCTAGCTTGTAAGCTGGACGGCACTAACCAGCTCTCCTCGTCATTCCATTTAGGAAGAATACCCAGCGGGAATGCAGGGGGAAATAATGGCAAAAAGCCGTAACGGCTTTGCTACGTTGTTTATAACGAATGACTTGCCATTTGAGTGTACAGGGTTGAGCGTCTCGTAATGGTTTCTCAGGTAATACCAATCCCGCCAGGAATTTTTTTGTTCAGCTTTTGCTGCGCCGGCAGCGCTCCGAGCAGTAACGAACCTCTTCCCAGCAGCGTGCCCATTTCTTTCTCCACGTAAAGGGAAGGCCGCAGGTAAGGCAGATTTTCACGGGAAGTTCACTCTTTTTCACAGCAGCCCCAAGCTGATCTGCCCCGCTGGGTTAGCCGATACGTTGCCTGGCCGAGAAGTAACCGGCGGTACGTAATTGAAGGCTGTATACCCATGTGTGCCGTCATAGACATGGAATCAAACGCCGTAGCGTTTGTTTCCTCCAGAAGTGATGCAGTACCTACCCCCCCTCGGCCCAATACAGACGTTTCCAGAAGAGCAAGGGCAAGATGATCCATAACTTGAAGCCGGCCTAGGGATCTGCTGAGGAGTCGGTCGCGCTGTACGGACTGGTTCCGGCTTGGAAGTTGCGTAGCAGCTCGCTCCGTCACAAAGGCTTTTGGACGATAGCCATTTGGCTGGCTGGCCGTCCATGCTGATGCGAACCCAGTCATTTTTCTTTTCGAATACTTGTACCCTGTCGCCGCGCTTCAGGGTCGAGATAACCTTCCCTCCCGGCTGGTTCCGCAGGTTCAGCTTCTCCGCGTTTACGAACTGATCGACTGGAGGGATTTGTGCTGGCGGGGCCGCTGGTAATGGAGCAGAAGCTAACGTGTTCGGCGTGGTCTGTTGGCTAAGCGGTGCTGTAGCCGGGGGCGTATCTTTATTCCCCATGGCCCAGAGGGCTGCGAACAGAATGAGGAGCGGGATAAACCATGACTGAGATTTTTTACGCATATCCGTTGCCCTCGTTCAGCTCGCCCCAGGGCGTCTGTTTTCCATAGTGCGGTAGTGTCTCTACTGCGAGCTTAGCCAAACCTTCAATTTGTGCAGCCTGCCAACCTTGAAGAGCTTGGGCTTTGCCGCGTCCAGTATCTCGAGTAGTCGTAGTTTCTCTGATGTGGATGGGAACCACTCATTAATCACAACATTGCAGTGCTCGAATTCGCTCAGTGTCCACTTCGCGATCATGTCGGCGGTGGCTCGATAGTGATCCGCCATGTAAAGCTGCCGGCCTTCTACAGACCAGCCAAGCCTCGCCATATGCTCAGTGACGTCAACGATGCCTTCGTCGCTGAAAAAACTGGTGGTGTCAGGATAGTGGATGCCCGCCAGCGACACCTTGGCAACCCCAGCCTCTCGATCAAAGTACGACAGGAAATGCCACCCACCTGTAGTGCTTCTAGCGTGCGGAAAGTTGATCGCAGCCTTGCCAGTGATGTAGTGCGTGCGGGAAACGCGTTTGAGATCAAAATCAAAGAGCGGCGGAGTCATGGGAGCTTTTTGAGGCGGGCCAAGCCCTGTTTTATGTGGCCCGCGTTCTCGCCGATTGTGTAAAGCGCGCCACGAACGTTGTCACCGACATCCGCATGTCCCTGGGCTTCGATCTGGAGGGTCAGCTCCATGAGTGCAGCTTCGAGAGCGAGCTGATTTTGGTACATTCTTTCCAGAACGTCTGATAACGAATATTCGCTTGCCATTTTCCCTCTCCTCTCCTTGGAATCATCTGAGCATATCCGTTGTGGCACGACCTAGGGTATCAAGCGCATCTCGCGTAGTTTGTCGAACACATCGAAAAATGCTTGATCGCTCGCTTGGTAGGCAGTGAAGCCCATGGCACGGCTTTTCGACATATCCGTTACTACTTCGATCGGTCGACCGAGGTCTGCATCGGTATGCCATGGGGATATCAGGCGACCAATATCGGGTTCTTTCAAGCCGTTCTCCGCGACTATTTGCGTCCATACGGCTTGATCGTCAGCCATCTGCTTCTCAAGAGGGGAGAGTGAAGCGGGATAATCGGCGGCAGGCAAGTCGAAGTAGTCGGCAATTCGGCTCCACATCCATTTCCAACGAAATACATCGCCATTAGTGACGTTGAATGCTTGATTGGCCGCAGCCGGTGTGGTGGCCGCCCACAGTTGTTGTTTCGCCAACTGCCGGGCGTCCGTCATATCGGTGAGGCTGTCCCACTGCACCCTTGATCCGGGAAACACAAAAGGGCGATTGGTCTGTTTGCAAATCGAGGCATAGACGGCGAGGGTAGTTGCCATGTTCATAGCATTACCTACAGCAACCCCGGTGACGGTATGCGGGCGATGAACGCTCCATGTGAAGCCGTCCTTTTCAGCAGCAACGAAGAGTTCGTCTTCTTGGGCGTAATAGAAATTTTCGACGTCCAAACGACCCAGCTCTTCGCGGAACGGTGTCTGCGGAAGGCTGCCTTTACCATAGGCTTCGAAAGGGCCGAGGTAGTGTTTCAGGCCAGTAACCAGTGCTACGTGCTCAACACTCTTGGCTGGTCGAACGGCGGCAAGCACATTGCGAACCATGGCTGCATTAACACGAATGTTCTCGGCCTCCGTGGCTTGCCGTGACCACGTGGTAATGAAGACATGAGTAGGTTTCAGATCCGCAAGCGCATGTTCCAGCGAAGCTGGATCTTGGAGGTCTGCCGCGACGGGGATCACGCCTTGCGATTGCGACGGTTGCCTCGATAGCGCGGCAACCTGCCACTTGTTTTCGATGAGTAACTGAGTGATGGCGCTGCCGACGATGCCGCTGGCGCCTACAACCAAAGCTGTCTGGGTCATACGTTTCTCCTGGATTTAGATTTGGGAGTCCACCTAAGTAACAGAGGTTCAACCTAAACCGGATCCGTATTGGGGGGCCGTCGTAAGAGGATGTCGAACACACCTACCGAACTCCAGTATTTGGAGCGATGGTGTCTCCCGTTTTTAAGCGGACTCTAATGGAGCCCACCTCGCCATCAATATCTCGCCCAAGCAGGGCTTTTGTGGCTACAGTCTTGAGTGTCGCTCACTGCAAGGAATACAAATGAACGCGTTGCCTTCAACCTCTGTGCCAAAGCACGTAAGCATGCTGGGTTATGGCGGTCTGTTGCCGTTTATTTTTCTGGCGCTGCTGATCCCGTTCTCTCTCGACTATCGGCCATTGTTTGAAATTGCGCTTGTTAACTATGGCGCAGTCATCCTGAGCTTCGTCGGAGCCTTGCACTGGGGCTTCGCCATGAGCGTGCAAGACATAAGCGCCGAGCAGCGCACCGACCGGTTTATCTGGAGTGTCATTCCTGCGCTTATTGCTTGGATTGCCACGTTATTGCCAATGCCATTGGGTTGCTTGCTGTTGGTCATCGGCTTTGTTGTCCACCTCCGGCAGGACAGGCAGCTGTTGCGGGTTATGAGCTTGCCCGCCTGGTACCTGCCGATGCGATTACGGCTTACCTTCGTGGCGAGCGTCTGCTTGCTGCTTGCCGCGCTCGTTGAGGCGCTTCATTCGTGAAGTCTCGTGTGCCCGACTCATTTCCATCCAAGCACCGCGTCTGAATTAAGACGAGGCTGTTGGGCCTCTTGGCTCGTGGAAAGGTGAGATGGGGTCAGTAGCAAGCGGAGCGCGCAGGCGGGAGGATGGAAGCCCACAGGGCCAAGACTCGGCAACGGCGAGGCTTGGTTCACGACAGCCGTCCTCGCAGAGGCCCGCTCGACATTGGCTCCCTAGAGCGCCTTCAGGAGACGCTCAAGCGTCTGATGTTCCCATGTGCTGAGCAACGCAATGGGATCTGTTCCAAATCTACCCCCCGCGTCAAACGACCATTGCCGTCCATCCGGACTGACGCATTCTTCGCAGTAGTCGAGCGTGTCACAGTCGTTGTAGATCGATATCCGCCAACCCTCGACGCTCACCACGAAATGGCCCGCATAAATCTCATCCCAAGACGTTTTGCCTACCCTGGTCATCGACCGTCGCTCGAAGATGACCTCTCGCAATAATTGGCATACCTCTCTCGCTGAGATCTCCGCCGTAGTGTTTCCGCTAACGCTACCTACCTGGGATGACCGAGCTGCCGTTCTGGCCTCTTTCAGCCTTTGCTCAGCGTACATAGCCGGATCATCAACTGGCAGCGGATAGCCTGCAGCTGAGAGAGCTTCGGCGCGCTCTTCAATGAGCAAACGCTCGGGATCGCGAACTGCTTGGTAGGCTCTGCCTAACACGCGCTGAGTTACGTCAATTAGCGGCTCCCCAGGACTCACTTTCCAGCCAGCGTCGTCTGGGTATTTGGTTAGCTTGTAGGCACAGCAGTTAGGCACGTGGTTGGTGATCTCATACTCGCGCCACTCGGTCATTGCCTGGCCATCGATTGTCAGCGGGTTGCGCTCGATCAGCCACGCTACGGCATTGATAAGTTGCCCATGCGAAAACACTACGATGTCATGAGCAGGATGCTCTGCAAGTCGATCCAAGAAAGACTGAGCCCGAGATATAAAGTCCAGGAAAGACTCGGCACCTTCACCATCCGTGAATTCGGGGTCTGCTTTGGCCCAATATGCTTCCACCCAATCTCGCCTCTGAGCAACGGTCGTGTTGGTACACCGTGCGGGCTCAAGGTAGGTTAACTCTTGGATAGGCCATATTTCAAACGGCACTGAAGGGAAAGCAGCCACTGTCTGCATCGCAGTTGCTTGAGCTCTGGAAAATGGAGACGCAACAATCAGATCTGGGGCCTGGGCGAATGACCCTGCCACTAGGCTCGCTTGTCCCACGCCCTTTGGCGTAAGAGGGATGGTCGCGTGATCCAGGCTTGCTTCGCCGGCGTTAGCCGCACTTTCCCCGTGTCGGATTAACCTGACATGCTTCATCGAATTCTCTCACGGCCTGGTACGCATAGCGTTCTATCCATTGCTGATCTTCAGGACTGAAATAGAGCCAAGGATTATTGCTGCAACGATATCAGAACGCTCTGATCAGTAATGCTGCACGGGTAAATCAGGATGGGGTGATGCGCAAAGCCGCTGCGGATCTTACTCCGCTTTAGTGAGGAAATTATTCTTTGTGCCAGTACCTTTGCACGGTGGAAGCAGGTAAACCGAGCTTCACGACTGTCTCACGCTGAGTCATGCCCGCAACCTTGCACTCTCGTACAGCAGCCAATTTTTCCTGGGAAACCTGAGCTCCCGAGGGTCTGCGCACCAGCTCGCCATTTTCTATTTGGCTTTCGAAATCGGCCAAAAATCGTGGCGAAGAAAACTCGCGTACTTCCGTTTTTACTTCGGCCAGTAACTCATAAGGCGATATTTTTTCGCGAAGACTTGTTGCGAGCACCAGCAACGAGATGGTTCGGAGGTCAAGGATCTTTGCTACGGACTCTAGCGTTTCAAGCGATACGCTGACTTTACCGTTTTCAAGGTTGTTCACGTGAGTGGGGTCGATGCCAGTCGAAAAATCCTCTGCTTTCAGATCACGTGCACGTCTGAGGACGCGTAGGACAGCGGCAAGTGAATCCCTAGCAAGCATTGGAATCTCCAAATGCGAGGATAAGGCCACATTGCTAAAACCCATTCCATCTAATATATTCAGCTTCGGGCATGGCTGGTTGATATCACCTGCGTATCGCCTACCAGCAGGGAAACGCCAGAGCTCCTCGCAGCAGGGGCTTACGCGCGCACCTCCCTGCTACCGGAACATGGTTACATTTGGGGAAGCTGTAGATTTCAACTGCTCCAGAACTCTATTACGTGAATAAAAGGTAAATGTTGTAATGAAGTTTGATTGCGTAAAAGTTTCCGGAACGCTCGACTATGTCCGATCTGTGATGCCCATGAATGGTGGGTATAAAGCCAAGATCAGTATTGATGGATTCATCATTCCTAATTTAACATTGACCAATAAAATTTACGAAGAATTAGAAGTTGGCCAAAGTGTGACACTTTATGGGATGTTCAAGAATAGTAGTAAAAAAGAAAAAAATATTGGTGTGATTTATGGTGTTCAAAAAGAAAGTGGCGAGAAAATATTCGCTACTTCCTTTAGACTCATGGTGCCAATGATTTTGGCGGGCGCCGCCGCTCTCGCATTCTGCATGGTATTTCTCATCGGCTGGTTTCCTTCTTTATTCGCATTGATCTTCTTATTCGGACAAGATCAAAGCTATATGTATAACGCTACAGTGGTTACGATAGTTGAAGCAGGGTTGGTTGCGCTGTTTTTCCTTTGGCGTGCCTGGGTAATTTTCAGTGCCACCTCGAGGCCGGAATCGTGGGAAATTATCGCCCCTTCCACGCTGTCGAGTCGCTTCAGCAAGTTTCATAAGGAGTAATGTTCGCGGCTGGCGGTTAAAGCGAAATGTTTGGCCCACAAGTTCGCTAGGAACTGAACTCAGGCAAATCCAGGCGCGCTACGCATTATGCAAGCGGAGCGCGCAGGCGTGCTGGATGAAAGCCCGGAGGGCCGAGACGTGGCTTGCCACGGCTCGGTTCACGCCAGCCACCCGCCGAAGGCGGCACGCCATAACCACCGCCGAGCTTTGTGAAAAGGAGGCTGAAATGACCTGCGATTTACTCCGCGAGCGTGAGAGAACTAGGCGAAAGGTTCTGTGGGCGCTTGCAAGCCGCCGTCCTGGTGATCCCAATGCATCCGACCTCCTTGCCATCCTCGATGATCTCGATGACCAAGAGCGAAACGACACCCCCTGTAGCGATAAGCCACTCGAACTCATTGAAGTTCGTAATTCTGTCTCGGTGAGGCGTCATCACTCCGGTATGGATATCATTTTGGAGCGCGATATCCCGCAGCCCTGGAGAGAGCGTTTCCACCAAGCAAGCGTCGGGTCAACCAGGTTGGTCGATGGGCCATACGCCTCAGGCTGGGATAAATTCCTGGCGAGTTGGGAAGCAGAGATGCGACACCTGGAGCAGCATCGGGCCGCAAGAAATAAATCTAAAAAAGACTGAGCGGGTGAGGGCATGGGACAAGACGATGACACGGTGTACTGCGATATCCAGATGCCGCTAGCCCAGGGCCGAGAGCTTTTGGAGTTGGTAAATACACTGCGAAACTCGAAAGCTCATCCGCGTCTCGACAAAGTCTTCGAGCACATGCAGGACGAGCTCAGTACGTCCATCGATATCGTGGACAACCCGCCAACGTGGGGGCCTTGGTGCGAGTAAGGCTCCGCATGGCGGTAAGATTTCCGTTTCTCATCAATCCCTGCTCGGTACTCCCGGCACATCCATGTTGATCTTGCGCCAAAAAGCTTCTGAGAAACTGTAAACCGAGAAAGAAATCAGCCCTAAAGCCATGACCATCAAAAGCAACCATCCAGCAGGTAGATTTTGGAGAGCATCCAGTGATTCCTTCATACCAGGTGGATCCATGGCTTGATAAGTGGAACCACTGATTGCGAGCAGCAACGCAATCTCTATAAAAACAACCCCTCGGGCTATTAGGCCGAACCGCGACACCGGACGGACATACCGCATGACGTCTTCGTCAGCTTCAAAATATTTCTCGAACGACGCCTTCCATCCCTTGATGATGTGAGCAACACCCACACCAAGGGGAACGAGAGCGATCAGGTACACCAACAAATTCGAGTGATCCCAGGATAGGAAATTCGCTAGCCAGTCTTTGGTTTGCCCTCCGGAATCGCCCGAGCTTTTAATACCGCTAATGAGTAGGCCCAACGCAAAAAACGCTAGAGCGCCGTTGACCATACCTCCCGCGAACAGGCCTGCGCGAATTACCAAACCTTTGAATTTTTTGCCATGATGATCGACATCACGCGTTGCCTGAAGCACGCGCCACGCCGCAAACGCGAGCAGACCCGCCACCACAAGCCCAACCAAAAAATAGCCGAATGGTTGGCTCAGCAATGCTTCCAGGCTCTTGTGACTGTCCTTCGGTTTTGTCGAGTCTTGTGCTGCGAGCAACGCGAAAATACCGATGATCAAATACAGCAATCCTCGAGAGGCGTAGCCTCCACGAGCGAGTATTACTAGGCTGTGTTGCGCGGACATTCGATGTATTCCCGAGATCTGATACAAGAGCAGACCCCTCTCGCTGGGCAGGGTTCTATATCAAGCCGGTGACTGCGGCGAATTCGTTACCCAAGACGGCTGCCGACATAAAACATGAGTGCGATACGTCCATCGATTTCATGGAGAACCCACTAACGTGGAGGTTTATAGGTACCTAGGCTGTAGAGTTAGGTTTAGTCACCAAACATCTCGTTGAGCTCTGTATCAGCACGCCCCAAGGATTTTATCGTGATGTTGCCGGCGTCATTTTCACCGACGTGCCAAAGCGCAAATTTCGGAAGGTTGAGCCAAGTCGGTGGCTTCGCCGCAACCGGATACGCCGAGCGAGTTTCGTAGGTAGCTACACCGTCGATTATCGAGACCAGGGCTATACCATGTGCCGTAGCGTACTTTATCGCTCCAGATTGAAACCCTGTTGTGGTGAACAGCATTCCTTTATGAGCGCCCACAGATCTCACCTTGTCGTGCAGTACCTGAACCAGCTCCCGCTCGACTGCGTTACGGTATTTTTTGCACTCAATCAGCACGATGAATTCGGCACCTGCGACGGCCTGGAATTTAGCCAGCACGTCGATCTGGTAGGTTGAGTCGTAGGCCTCGACTTTTGCGTCGTGCGTAACCTCCAGCGATGTCAGTTCACCTCCCTGTTTGAGGATCCAGTCCCTGACTAACCGCTCGAATTCGGTGGCTGTGATTTCAAGATCCGGGTTCGCCATCGGTGGGAACATTTGCTGTCCTTAAACTAAGAGATTGCCCGTCCAGCTTTGGGCGGGTGGGCGGTTATCCTGCACAAACTACTGCGGCGAAGCGCAACTAATCTCTGGAGGCAGCTCATAACACGAATAAAGAGGACTGGCTCTAAATCTGCAGAGCCAGGCCAATCCCCCATTACGCGACGGCGTGATCCATCGGTTTCGAGCGAGCCGACGATATCTAGCTGTAATTTGCGAGTTGTCGGGCCGCTCGCATTGTTGCTGTCCCAAGGAACGACGACCAACAGGTAGCGTTATCTCAGCCATTCATTGGTGATTTGGTCGAAGCTCAGATCCTTCCACTCTTCTTTCCACAGCTCCCAGTACGGGATGTCGGCGGACGAGGGAGCCGGATCGCATACGTCGATTTTCACAAGCGACGGCATCACCAGTGAGTCGCCGATTAAGAGTGCCTCACCAGCGCCCAGATTTGGCATCTTCTCAATCAGCTTACCCAGCGTATCTGGGAGCAACCTGCGTACATAATTTTGATCGCTAGGGTTGGTAAGTCGCATCGCAACGAAGTTGTTGCATTGAGAGAAAATGGTTTCGGAAATTTCTGATGGGCGTTGGCTGGAGAGAAGCAAGGTGACGCCGTATTTTCGACCTTCCTTAGCTATCCGCTCAATCGACTGTTTGGCCGCCCGATATTTTGCGAGTTCACTTGTAGGTACATATTTGTGAGCCTCTTCGTAGACAAGCAAAATAGGGGCATCATTATTGATCGACTCACCTTGCTTGGTTCTAAGCACTTTATAGTGGTAACCATGCTCAAATATTAGGCGAGAAATTAGAGATACAGTGATGCTCAAAACCTCGAACGGAATGCCGCTAAGATCAAGGACTGTAACGTTGGAACCCTCGTTTGGTAGATAGCCTATGAGATTTCGGAGAGTGTTCTCAAGGGAACTTTCTTTGGCGCGGGAGCCGAAGAGAAAGCCCAATCTCTCCTGAGAGACCTTAGACTCGAATCGGGTATAAAACTTATCTAAAGAACCATCGCCATACCCGCCGTTGGTGATGCTTTCACGCTTTGTGGGATGAAATTCCAGCTTTTGTTCAAAGTATTTTATTACTCGCTCTTGGTCGTTTAGTAATAATCCAGTAGTAGGGTCTGTTTTACCCTCTTTTAATAGCTCGTAGGTTCCGTCGTTAATCATGTAGACATTTGAGTTTTTTGAATTTACTGTTTCGTTTTTTATGTTGTAGAGGGCGTTCAGTACCTCGTGGATGTCGAAGAAGACTGGGCTGTCGTAAAATATTTTGGTGTAAGCTTTGTTATGTTTCTTTTTGTTTTCCGTGACTAGGTACCGAAAGACTGAAGACTGGTTGTAGTTGTCGCGCTCTCCAGTATCCAATAACACTTCTTCTAGTTCATCACTGTTTAGTAGCCAGTAGGGGAGGTTCAAGGTGTTGATATCGATATGGTTGGCTTCAGGGAAGGCCGCTCTGTATTCAGAGTGAATATCGAAAATTATAGCGTGCGAGTTGTTTTGAGTTCCCGAAAGAGTTTTAGTTGTAGAGGTCTGAATGATTCTGGCTACTGTGTTGGATTTGCCCGCTCCTGTTGATCCGACTACTGCAATGTGCTTGTTGAAGAATTTGTTTCCGTCGACTGGAACTCTAATTTCTGGATCGGCTAGTAATGATGAGAATTCAAATTTCTTTTTTTCAGGTACGGAGTCCTCGAAGATCTTTTTAATGTCTTGGAGGGTAGCAGGTTCAACGCCAGTGGGAGGAATGGTTAACGCATCACCTCCTCGAATAAATTTCCCATCTTTAATGACACCGAGCGGGAGCGCCTCGATCACATGTCGGCGATTTTTTCTATCGTCAACTTCGATCAAAAAGCTTTCAATGATCGCAATAAGAACGCAATCTTCATGGTCTGTTACCCTGAGGTAGGAGCCGACACGCAATAAAGGATGACCCTCTGTGAAGCTGCCTAGGTCATCTACGCAGATCCGAACTTTGTTTGGGTATACTGCTATGACCTCTGCTTGCGGTTTATCGGTCATTTAATCATCTCCTTGATGTCTTCTAGAGTATCAACCTTGATTGCAGCGTAAGTTGCAGCCGTCGGAATATTTAAGCCGGTGGTGGGCGTATCGTAATAGAACTCGAATACCTGAATAGGGCGGCGATGCGAAGAATTTAAAGTGCTGTCCAAGTCACATAATTCGTCGATCAGCTTCAATCGCGTCTCCATATATGAGGTTGGGCCTTTAAGGATGGAGTCGATATGAAAACCAGATCCTTTAAAATCATTCCCATCTATAAAGGGAATCGTGGCAGCCCGTAGAGAAAATTTTAGGTTTCTGAGTGCGAGTTCATCCGCGTTAATTAAATGAATGTAGGGGCAGAATCGTTCAGTATCTGAAATTCTCGAACTTGGGCGGTTTGAGAATTTTTTGCTAAATTTTAACACCAGGTCAAGTACATTTGCCGTATCTAAATGGCCGGCGGGAAGATTTATAATGAAAAACCTGGCTTTGTTCTCTATAGACGTAGCAGTGCTTTGCTTAAAGTATTTTTCGCGCACCAAATTGGCATATTTTTTGGCCCCTTGATAGTGCCTGAGCCAGCTGTTGAATAGCTGACTCTTGTTGTTTATTTCATGGATGAAGCGGTTTTTTGTGGTCTGACGATCAATCAAGTTTTTCTCGATTGCGAGAGTTCTTATATTATTTATTGATGCCGGATAGAAAAGGTTTTCGACGTCCTCCCTTGTGGCGCCTGGTATGGTTGATAGCAATAGTTTTGCGATGCTTTCAAATTGCTCTTCATAACTTGCAGCATACACGTCTATTTCCAATAGTGTTACGAACTGGAGTATTTCCGCGTCGGTGATGTTGTACTTGCTGTGGATCAGTTCGGAGGGGGCATCTTTCTTCTGGGTTGTTAGAAAATGCGTTTTAATAAAGTCTACTGTTATTTTGCTTTTTTCAGGGAGTTTTTCTTGGCCTTCGTTATAGTGGCCATAAAGTTTGTACTTTGGTAGTGGGGTTTTATTAGAGCCCACTTCTTTGAAATGAATAATCATCGCTGCGATGGCAGGTTTGATTACGGAGTGGTTGTAATCCGTGGCCGCGTAGTATTTGCACTGAATATATTGTTCATTAGAAACATCATCAATGTCGACGTCCTCAATACCCTCAACTGTTACAATAGCATGCTCATTGGCTGCTAATAATAACTGAAGTATTGCAAAGTCGAACTGGTAAAAATAACCTTTGATTGTGGCGTTGGCTGCTCGGTTGACCATTAATATTCCCTATTAAGAATGGTATCGAGATAGGTGTCGCAAATCTGTTTCACCTATCAGATCAGACGTCACAAGAGCTTCGCGACCCTTTGGCATCGTCCTTCTTATAGCTCGTTCCGAGAGATGAGTATCTATCACTAAAGTGGCATGGTGATAGCTCATTTGGCGTGCGTGTCTTGTTTTGAATCAAATTTTCAAAACGTTGGTCGCCAATTCGCAACGTCGTCCTCTCTTAATCGAGGATATGGGGGCGACAGAAGAATAACGACACAGTGTATTGCGACATTCAGATGGTCTCGGCCAAGGGAAGGGGGTGCCGCAGTTGTTGAGCACAATCAGGGAGTCAAATCTCCCTCCGACTCTCAACAGGATCTTTGAGTGCATTCACTATGAGCTCAGCACATAAATCGATATCATTGGGAACCCACCGACATGGAGCCCGTGGTGCCAATAAGTCGAACTCCTGTGGACACCTTCGTTTTTTAGTGCTGAAACCATGCTAAAGGGCTGTGGCTGCAAACAGGTTGCTTGCTCACTAGCGCTATTTTTGAACCAAGTCTTTGTACAACTCTCGGGCCTCAAGGATCTGATCCCTGAGCTCCTCTGGATCAATGCGCATGCCACCGCGAGGCGTGACGTGAAGCGTCTTTAAGCAGTTTGCAGCTTTAATGAATTCCCGTTCTTCCGCCTGAATCCACGCGGGGCGCTTGTCTTTCCAAAATAGCCAACCCATTTGCCCAGCCTCATCTTTGATCGGATGCTCAGCAGTATGTGGGAGCGGTAGCCAATGTCCAAGCAAGAAGGTGAGTCGGATCACTCTGCAAGCGGAGCGCGCAGACCAGGAGGGTCGAAGAGCATGAGGATGGAAGCCCGAAGGGCCAAGACCAGTCCACGACTGGGCTTGGTTAACGACAGCCGTCCCTGAAAGGGCATGCCACGACAACCGCAGCGTCGATGACTACTGAAAGGTGCGCTGATCAAATGATCGGGACACAACTCCCTGTGCGCAAAGATCATACATTTTGCGCAACGCTACTTCTTCGCCAGAAGACACCCTCGCATGAGCGAAAATAGTCGACAAAAAACGCCTCCGCTCGCCATTGCCGAGCTCAGACCAGATCCTCGGCTGCCCTTGTGCATCAGGGATCGCCAGCCGGTCGAGGAGATACTCTTCCAGGCTGTGAAGCCGTTGCTGGCCATCTACCAGAATCTCGCTGTTTTCGGCCAATGCCCTGCTACCGATCAATGGCTCGTACCAGTCATTCGTGAGGTAGCTCCCCAGGTCTGCCCCTGACCAAACAGCGGAAATAAAACGAGCCTTCTGCCCTAGGTTCCACTCCAGCCCGCGCGCCCACGATGGAACGGGCATACCCATAACGAATCGCGCCGCCCACGGAAACTGCTCACGAACGGAGGAGGGATCTACCAGATACTTTTCCCAATGGCCGACTAAGACCTCGAGGGGACAATGACTGACGGTCGTGGGCATAGGACGCTGCGGCATATGGATGTGCCGGTCTGATGTTCCGCCGTCGGCGTAGCGCTTAAAAAAGGAAGTCATAGTTTTCCTGGGTAGCTCAGGTTGGTCGAAGCATTCGGGTAAGTACGGGCGCATCGCCAGGCGTCGACCGTTTCGATGATCAACAGATCTCGTGCGATGGAAATCTCGATCTGGCCGCTATCGGCCAATGCATGTGCATAGCCCTCGGCATAGGCTGCCGCTCTGTTGAATTCGGATGCGCAGGTTGAGGATTCGATGTAGCTGATCAGCCGCTCCCATGTGCGCCGTTGGCGGTTGCCGAGAATCGTGGAGGGGAACGATAAGGCGCCGCTCAGGCGCTGTGCGAAGTCATGTGTAGAGAGGGGCAAAACCATCGCTCAAAAAAAGGTACTTATCCATCACAAACGGTTGGTTTCGGAAAACCTTGAGCCTGAAGCGATTTTTTTTGAAGAGATATAGGTTTGCTCAAGCGCAGCTGCTGGGACTGATTTGTTGGAGGACTGTTACCTAGCTACAGTGTTTGAAAACCGATTTTTTACCCGGTGTATCTGGCTTGAAGTGCTTCGGCGATTTCTTTAAAACCGGCGCTTGCTGGGCCGTTGTCCCAGAACCACTGCTTCCTATCCTGATAGATCTGAAGGTGGACACTGTCGAACCCGCCGCGATGTTCACCGATGTCGAAAGTGTACCTACAAGGATCGAGCTGACAGAGGACGAACTCTTGCAACCGATTGGCTGTTCCATACATCCCGTTGAGAAGGATTTCGCGATGAATTACGTATGGTGATTGGTGCATCACAGCGTTCTCCCTTAGCAGGTCTCCCAGTTTGGAGAGAACTCTTGTTTTTCCGGCCTGCGGCTACGGCTTATCTTTGAGGCAAGCTTGAGGATGGAAGCCCGGCCGGGGCAGGACAGCGGCAAATACCGCCGTGCCTGTTTCACGACAGCCGGCTCGTCAGCGCTCGGCCTAAATAAAACGCGCCCCCTGTGAAATCATCACTTCTGAGAGCTTGATTTCGGAATGCGCGCATACTTCATCGTTATCCCGGTACCGCGATGCCCGATTTGCTCTGCTACCCACTCGAGAATAAGTTTTACAGAAACGTTGTGCATGGATTGGCGAATAGAGGATGCACGTCGCTGAGATGGACTAGCTATGGCCTCTCTTAGATAGCCTTCAATAGTCCGATGCATCTGTTCGAGGGACATTGGGACGTTGGAGTCCTTCTGAGAAGGGAAGAGGTAACCCATTGGAGGAATCTTCGCTTGGCGCACGTACTCGTCAATGAGGGTACCGAAGACGAGCGGCATGAAGAGCTGATCACTACGACTGCGCGCTTTAAAATTCTTGATTCGTAAGAGAGAGTGCTCGTCAGTAGCGTAAACGTCGTGAGCTTTCACGTTTAACAGTTCAAGCGGGCGAATACCTTGCAGCAAACCAAGGCACAAACATTGGTCATGGAGACTACCCTTGCGCTCTACAACCTTCCAAAAGCTTTTCAGTTCTTCTTGGCTGATGGGATCTGCTGGTGGCTCCAGAAGCTCTACACTCAGGCCGTCGCGTAAGTGTGCGGGACGCTTCGACAGCCCCTGATTGGCAGCCCCAGCCAGGTCATTGGCTGGCCCTGTGATTAACTCAAAGACGGACTGAGAAGCGAGATTACCTGCCTGTTGTGAACGTGAAGTCTGGAACACGGTAAGCTCGTGTAAGGGCAGCAACCTTACTAACTGGTTGACGTCGCGCTCACCAATGTCAGTAACTTTTTTGGACTGACAGAAAGCGGTAATGGCGTTACTGATCCCGACCCTGACTTCATCTTGAGTAGGCCCGGCGACGTTCTTGGCGTGCTCGCTAGCCGATTTTTGCAGATCATGAAGATCCTGATAGCCAAGACCTTTCGAGATGATTTCTTGCGAAGAGGCGAGGGATAGAGAAAAAACGCTCAGCCAATTGCGCTGGAGCTTTTTGACGATACGGTTGAAGCCGTACTTGATACGTAGGTCGGCGAGATAGATTGGTACGCGCATAGCATCCTCCAATTCGCCAGCGGTGTCGGCTGCCCTCTGACTGTTGTCGGAATGCATATGAAGCGAAAGAGATGAAGCACCCTGTGGCTATACCGCCTTGGCGAACCGACCGCCCGATCTCGACTAGGGATCCGAGCGGTCAAGTTAGCATATCGAGTGATTGACATTCTAGTCGCCATCCCGATTAGCGCTCCTGCAGGGCGTCCATCGAGTAATCCTTCTGAATACGCGCTGCGCCACATGGCCGCTTCGATTAGTACCATAGATGTGCTTTACCAAGTGATCAATGGCTCCAAGCCTAGCGGCGAAAATTAGTGCAATCGCTTCGTCTCATCAGCCCGTTCGATGGGCATCCATCATCATGAGGTATCAACATCAGCCTCGCCTGTTTATGTACTCTTCAGTATTGTTCTGTTATCAGACTGATATCAAAAAGCAACGCAACAAAAAATAATCAATCCGGCAAAAAGCATATCAGGCTGTCAATATGTGCAAATAAGATTAAGTGTATATTGACAGCTCGCGACTTGTTGTGCTTGCCAGATTGTTTTTTTTGATTATGATTGCCAAAAGCAACTGATCTAAGAGCATTCCCTACCGTGAACTACACAGTCTATCCGCCGCAAGAAGTTGACAGCGTGCTTAGTGCTAGAGCTGCAATTACACACCTGGGTGAACATTTCCAAGCATTCCTGAACGCGAACAATATTTCAGGTTGGGCGCCACTGGACGATTACACTCTTAGAGAGGATAGAGTGGCGGATGTGCTAGTATATCTTGGCACCTCGAAGGGGATGACTGTTGCTCAGATTAAATATCGAGCGCGGAAGCTTATGAGAATTGTGAGTTCCTCCGGGGGTACGATGAAGCTGAGTTTTGCCTACAACGTAGTTGCGAACTGCCTAGGGTATGCGGAATATAGGTTTGCTTATATGTGCCGTTCAGTTGACCATTATGTTGAAAACCTATGGCCGCTGGGGATGGTAAATAATGGCTGTTTGTTTGAAGATATGGAGCGGGCAAGCTGGCCATCTTCAGCAGTTTCGTTAAGGATGCGCGAAAATCTTCAGTTCAATAGGAATCGCGATGGGGTTTTCAAAGAAATAAAGCGAAAGAAAAAAAAGGAACGTAGCCAAAAAGAAAATGAGTTTTTGATGATTAGGAATAATGCCTTGACGCGAAGGGCGACTGTGCCAATCGAGACGCGAGATTAGTTGCTTGATACCCTGTTTAAGTTTGCAGCCGGTGACGTGTTCCAAAAGGTGCTGGTTCTGAATTAGGGCTGTTCAAATAGTCTACGAATAGCTTTCGTCGCGGTGTGAGTTACGGGCTCAGAGCGAATGGCAGGCCATTGCACTGGCTACTACAGAAAGCCGATAGGCATCATTGTCTGACCAAGAATTTCAGCCGTTCCCGACCAGCGATACTCTGATCCCGGAGTTCTTCGGGATCATTCCGCATTCCTCCGTCAAGCGCAACCTGCAACGTAGTAAGAGGACTATGTTGGAGCCGCGAGTAACGTTCAAACCCAGAAGTGATCTAGGTACGAATGGTCGCCTCAGTAGTGTCATAAGCCGGAGCCACTTCCTCGCCAATCATTACTTCTCGGTTTAATTCTCCAATTCGTTGAAAGCGGCTCTGGAAAGGCATTCCGGCACCTCTCCAGTGACTCCATTAATCCGCTACGCAAAATTGAGAGTCTTGTTCCGGGTGCTCATTTCTTGGCAGCCTTGCTGTTTTTTTCCTTATGAGTGGCGATGTTGGTAACGTTACTCAATGCAGAGAGGTCTTTATTCAACTCATCGATCTGCGAGATAAGCATCAGCTCTCTGGCCAAGCTCTCGTGATAGAGGTCTTTGAAATGCTTCTCAGCCCCCTTGTTGGGTTTCGCACTATTTTCTTTTTTTTGTTTGGCTGCGGCTGCCTTGGTCTTTTCGCGAAGCTCATCAAAGCACTCGCGATCTTTTCTGATGGAGCCTTTACCGCGCCCAGCTTCCAAGGCCACGTTGTTGATGGTGATCTTGCTGCCCAGCGGCAGGATGTTTGGCCTGTTTTCAACCAGTCGTTGAAGTGCTGTTTCATATTGAAGAATGACATCGGAAGTCATGAGTTCGCATCATCCTTAACAATCTCAACACGTTGTGCTTTATTCTTTGGAGCGCGTACTTTGGGGCGAGGATGTTTACCGCTAGGCGAGCACTTTTGCAGTGATGCTTTAGCCACGGTATCGCGGCTGATTTTCACTCCTGATGAAGCAGATTGATTGTTGATCAGTCGTTGAGGAGCAGCTTCGTATTGCTGGATAACATCTGAGGTCATGCGATCACCTGTGAGATTTTGTCTTTGAAAAATTGCAGCATGCTAAGCTTGGTTTGTTCTGTGTTGTAGGCAAATGTTCCTTCGGGAATGCTTTCGATGATTTTTGATTGAATTAGGATTGTTTGGTCTAGCTTTTTTTCCTTGATGCAGGCGCTGCTGCAGTCTACGCAGCTCACGTAATTAAGGTGCGCTCGCTCCTTGCACTCCCCAATCTTGAAGCAGCCACCAAGGATCGTCTCTTTATATGAAAGAAATCCCTGTTTCATTTTGCCCAAGGTTTCCTTGAAGTTTGTAACAATGTTGGTGACGTATTCCCTTTTAACGTTGCGCTCATACCAGGTTCCAGCAGCGCCGTGCAGATTCGCTTTTTCCATAATTACATCCTTGAGAAAGAGGCTAGCTTCAGCATTCACTGCCTGCGCTTTGAAGAACTCCGCCATATCAGGATTCTGCTCGGAGAAAAGAAACTTGGCAGATGCAAATCCCCGGGTGTAATAGATGGACATCTGTAGCAGTGTGTGATGAAGCATTCTTTTCAAAGAGGGTAGGGACACCAAGCCGCTCTGAGCTGCATAAACGGCCATTGACCGCCGGAATTGGTGCGTGGTTAGATTCCAGTTTTGACCTACTTGAAACTTTGGATTGGCGGCCCAGTTACGAAGTGGGTCAAGCATCACCAGTTCCTGGTAGTCCTCATCTGTAATTGTTGTTTGCGGAAAAGTCTCTTCCCAGCGGGTTGGGTGTAGGGCACTCTGGTACAGTTCGGTATCTTTTTGTTTTTTTTCGTATTCGTTGGCTACCGGAAGGTATGATACTGAAAGAAAAAGGCGATTTTCAGTATCTATGCAAGCTGGCATATATGTTTTGATCAGTCGAGTGATGCTGCAAGCACAATCGTAAGGAAGTAGAATTGACTCGGAGGTGACCCACTTGGCTGGTCGAGGCTGTTTGGTGAGCTTTACCGTAAGTCCTTCCACAATGTATGTCTTAGGCCCTGTTTTTTTAACGCAACCATCCTTTAAAAGGTAGGCTTCCCGATCCCGCATGGCGGTAAAGACGTGAATAAGCATTTTTGCAGCGTAGTTACATCTGCTGATAAAGTTGCCAATATTCGAGAGTTGCCTCATCTTATATTTGTCACGAATTGCTGAGAGACCACATTCTTCCATGGCGACGTCGAACTCAACGTTGGGTTTGTGCGGATCCTTGGACTTTCTTTTGAATCGGCCATAGAATCGATTCGACGCTACTCGTCGGTTCAATTCAGAAAGCTTTTCTTCGTTTTCTTGATATTCCTGGAGTAGGGACGTGTAATGAGAAATCTTTTCGAACAAAATTCGCCCTGGAATAACGGGGTGCTGCTCTGACTCATCCTCTGATTCTCGAATTGCCCGGTCGAGTATCTTGGTGATAGTTTTAGACACAGGAAGTATGTGCTCTTCAATCACCTTGTTGATAATCATCTGTAGAGTTCTGAGGGTCGTATACGACTTTATTTTGTCGACGTGCGTCTTAAAATGGACAGGATGTTCGAGAAGTTCCGCCAATGTGATGCCCTTATTCGTGGCTTGATTGGCGAGTCTGCGGAGATCAGTTAAGAAGGATCGTACTGTGTCAATACTCGGGTAGGAGCCAGTTCTCTGTGAGGGCCGATAAATCCAGACTGCAACAATTTTTTGTGTTTGTTCAAGGTTCTTAATCTCAAGTTCGGTACTTGTCCTGAACTTGCTGAAACTGATGTAAGCCTTTCTGTTTTGGTGGTTTCTCAATAATGGCGTCTGCCATTCAATATCTCTCACAACGCTTAGAATATTACCGTGTATGTCCCTGCTAATTACGGTCGCAGGAGTGACCAGGTAGGCGGGGATGCCCATGTAGGCATCGATACCATGCTGGAGCGATACAGTGGATGATGATTTCATTTAATTGCCCCAACGTGAACTAATTGGTTAAGTAGGGCTGCCCAGTATCCAGAAAGTTCTTCATGGTCAAATACAGAGGCCCGGATGGTCGAAACTCTTTCGGCGAGCTCCGGTGAGATTTTGCTAATACTTATTAAGATTGATTCAATTCGTCCCACTGTTGGGCCGTTCAACTTATTGAATTCTTCAGTCGAAGTAGACTGGTGGCGAATTTCGTTGAGAAAATACTTTAGGCTGAAAAGCTTTTTGATGTCATTATCTGTAGCATGCACAACAAAATTTGTGCAAAACAAGCATGTGATAAAGTTCTCACAAGCTGGTTGGCTAACTTCCGGCTCGATCTCCATCACAGCTATAGCATTTCCGGGTTCAATGCAGTGTCCGGCAGGTATGTTCTGCTGGCGCTTTTGGGCTGAGGCTTTAATAGCATCTGATAGCAGATTGTAAAATGCGCTGATTTCTTTAGTGGCTACATCATCTTCAGCTGATGAATAGGCCTTGGCTATAGTGCCGATCCTACTTTGTAGAAGCTGGCTTGCTACGACAAGTCCGTACTCTTTGAGCAGGTAGTTTGACTTATATAGGCGCAGTTGACGGTAGCCCACCTTGGGGAAATCCTTGTCTACTAATGAGCGCATCGCAGATATAAGTTTTAATAAGCAGCCTTTTTGTAGAGGTCTAACCCTATCTTCTGGCATAACAGGTACATGCAGAAAAAGATACTTCGAAGCATAGTTGCTGGTGATAAGTTTTCTTAATTCAAGATACTCTTCAAATCTTTTGACGAATTTCGCAGCTATGGTAAAGCTCTGACGCTTGTTACCTGCTCGCCACTTCACAGTACGGAAACCTTGGTGAGCCGGCACTACGTCGTAGGTACCAGTGTGCCACTCTAGGACAGAGATCTGTTTTTCGTTAATTGCAGTGTTTGCCGCGAATAAAAGAAGAAAGCAGTCATGCGCCCATTTGGCGAGCCGATGCCTATGTTGAGTTAAAATAGCGGGATTGGCATTTTCGCTCTCGAGCGACAGGAGGCCGTTCCTATACCGCTTCCTGCGATTTCTGGGTTGGTTGGCAATCAACGAACCCGTGTTGTAGTCCCAGACCTCACTTGCACCTTGGAGAGGAACAAAATTTCTTGGATGGCAGAAATATTCATGAGGAACGATCCACTGCATCTTGCCGAATAAGAAAATTTGAAATGGATACTTGTCGAGGTTAATTAGCGATTTTGTTAGTCCGCTGAAAATGTCGGACGAGATCGCGAGAGCATGCGACAACTCATCTTCCTTGGGAACTTTTGTCTCGTTTTTAGGCGGAGCCTTAGTGTTAACATGTACTCTCGGTAAAGCCTGTTTGAAGTGTGTTTCTGAATCGGGAAATAGAGACTTGATAATACTGAATGCATAGGTTTGTTTTCCGGAAGCCGTTGAGTCTGCGTTTTTTCCGGCTACCCACTGATTGTAAACAGCGTTAGAGTATGATGAATAGCACTCATAATAATTCTGATCGCTTTTCAAGAGGTCGGAATAACCATTCTTATAGGCCCACTCGAACTGCTGATTCAATAACCGGCATCGCCCCATGAATGTTGTAGGCCTAATTTCGCCGGTTTTAAGGTTGTCGATAAGCGCTCTGGCCCATCCATCAATTGCCTTGGCTTTATCGCGACAGTAATCGTACTGGTTGAACTTGTAAAGAGAACTCCCTGATATCCGGCGCCTCTGAGTAAAGCAGTGTGACCCGACATGAAAAAGGTCTTCGTCAACTACCAGGAAGGCAAGATTTTGAATCCCATTGTTATCAATTATTTTATGAATTTCGATCATGGAGGTCTTGTCGACGTCAATGACTGTAATGCCTGGATTGTTACGCAGTATTGAGCGAACTTTAGGCGTAAACATAGTTTTCCACCAAGGTCTGAAGGTGAAGTTCGAAGTCACTCTGAGCCTGCAGGCCGATATTTCTCGTTTCCCGGAAACGGGAGTATCGCTGCGTTGTTGAAATGTCGCTGTGGCCCATTCTTCGCTGCGCTTCAGTTAGCACGGCATAAATACGATTCTCATCCGAGCTAGGTATGCCTTTCAATTTTTGATCAATTAGATTCATGCAGAAGCAAGCCCTAAGATTATGAAATCTAAATTTGAACGGTGTGTCAGACTGGTTTAATAGAGGTTGGAGTTTTTTAGAGGCGAACTGACGAACTGAGTAGCCTTCTTGAATCGGTTTGTCTTGACCCCTTTCAATATCATTTTTTGATATGTAGTAGGGGTTGCCGTGTTGAGTTAGAAATACATATTGCTCCCCGCCGTTTTTTGCTGAGGCCTTGGTGACTCGCTTAGTATGACGATCTGAATTTATGTAAGCGTAAAGCAAGGCATTTAACCAAGCAGGAATGTATATGAGCATGGATTTGTTAAATTTATTATCGATCAGTGTCCCGCGACCTATTTTCACTGCTATTTCGTTTGTTTTAACGAGTTCTGGATTTACAATGTTGCACTCGCGGATGGTAAAAGTTGTGCTGATCCTTGATCCTGTAAATATGGACAGAAGGAAAGCCAAAAACATTTCGGTATTGCCGCTTGCAACCAAAGTTTGCACTAGAACGGTCTGTTCCTCTTGGCTGTACGGATAGAGCTTGCCTTCATCGATAATGTAATCGTCTGTAAAGTCTTCACCTGTTGCCACGATTCTTAGGTTGGTCGTTATTACTGTTTTGTTTCGATAGAAGCCTCTCCTGTCATGAAATGGAATTCTGCAAACTTTTTCTGTCCATAGGGCTTCGGTGGGATGATAGTCGTAACGACCCTGCATCCAGCGATAAAAGTTCACGACTGCCGAAATTCGCCCGTTTGCAGTGCTAGGTGCAATTTCATTCAGATTAACCCTTAGGCTTAACTCGGCCTTATAATGAAATGTCGGGCGTGCGCCTTCTCGTTTGGGTGTTGCCAGGTAATCAACGCCGTCTTGTGCTAGCGTATTCATGTAGTCCACAAGACCCTTGGCGAATCCTTTCAATGTCTGATCTGACGGCGCGTCAAAATCCATGGCTCTCGCTAGGATGTAAAGCGAACCATGCCTCCATATGGAACCATCTGGCCTAAGGATTACCGGTACGTTACGGACTTCCTTATTTCCGCCATTGCTATCGAACGGTCTGATGGAATAGTTAGCCGCCAAAGTAGCTTCTTGATCAAAGCCATCCTCGTCATCAGTGTGAGTCGACTTTCTAAATAAAGACACAAGCGGCAACGTCACGTACCGGTATTTTCTAACAGGTACTTTTCGAGGCGTTTTATTTGCGAGTGCTGGCATGCTCGAAGGCGCGATTAGGGATTAGGGGTAACGATTGAAGTTCCCCTTCAGTGGTTCTGTCAAGAGCCATTTAGAGTATGCAGAGAGTAGACTCTTATTTGCGCATTATTTATATTTCGTTATTTATTAATGAATTGTCAGGTTTGGTTGTTTGACAAATTTTGGCTCTACTAATGTTGCGCTATTCGCAGCGCCTTGAGCTCCGTGGCTCACGGACGCAAGGTCAGTATTGATGGAAAAAATAGTAGTGCAAAGTTTCGATATCTAGGGACTATTAAGCCAACGTTATTTATTGTTTATTCGCGCCAAATATTTACCGACACCAATTGACCAACGGTCGCTGTGTCACCTAGCTGTGGACGTTAGTACCTTTGGTACCCGGAGGTTTTTCAGAACGGCTCAACGCCTGCTTCAAGGTACTGTTCGACTTGTGACTGAAGCTGCTAGCCGGCTAATTGCGGCTCCCTCTGTGTGTACGGCTCTTTAGGACAGCATCGCTACACGTCTGGCTGATTGGAGGTTTTCCTTCGCTTGCTACAGCTGCGTTTACGAGTGCGGGTCTCCTCCCTGCAGAAGAGTCGTGTATCCGGTTGGCGAGCTCGGCGTTTCACCAGTCAGCACGCATCATGCTGCCTGAATTGAATGATGCAGCGTCAATAGATGTTGCTCACTTCCACCTCCGGGAGCAGGAGCTATTTTTCCAAGCGCGGTACGGCAGCGCACCTATTCCTGAGGAAGACAGCCCCATCTAATCAGATGCTGGAGAGATGGTTAGGGTTGGCGATGGATGATTTGGAGAGACGTACACATGGAATACGAGTCCTCTCCAGCACTATTGCTCCTGCCCAATCCAAATTACCACTAGGTGATTGACTGATGCCATCAAGACGCTGGAGCTGCTTCGCTACCGTCTCTTTGGCTAACCGATTCACCTATTCGGGTTACCTCCTAAATGCCGAAGGAAGTGCTGAGTAGGCGTTAGCCACACCGAAGCCGTTGCTGACAGTCTGGGTGGAGGGATGAGAGCTTGGTACGGGGAGGAGGAAATCAGGATGAAATGGGGTTGTCCATTTTTGAGATTATCTACGGGTCAGAGTCAGTTTTTCATAACTCACGGGTGATTCTGCACCTTGACCGTGTGCAGGGTGATGTCCACGACATCGCCGTCGGCGCCGACCTGGGGCATCTCGATCCAATCGCCGACCCGCAGCATGTCGTTGCTGGTCAACTGCACGCTGGCGACGAACGACAGCAGCGTGTCCTTGTACACCAACAGGATCACCGCTGACATGGCGCCAAGACCCGACAGCAGCAACAGCGGCGAACGGTCGATCAGGGTGGCGACGATGATGATTGCGCCAAACACGAACAGCACCATCTTCGCCAACTGCACATAGCCCTTGATCGAGCGGGTGCGGGCGTGTTCGGTGCGGGCGTAGATGTCCAGCAGGGCGCTGAGCAGGGCGCTCATGGCCAGTACCAGGAACAGGATGGTCAGCGCCAGGGCCACGTTGCCGATAAACAGGATGGCGGTCTTGCTCAGGTCCGGCACCAGGTAAAGGCCGAATTGGATCACCAGCGAGGGCGTCATCTGTGCCAGGCGATGGAAGACTTTGTTGTGCCGCAGGTCATTGAGCCAATGCAGGGCCGGTTGCCGGCCGAGCAGTTTGACGGCGTGGAGGATGAGGTAACGTGCCACCCGTCCAAGCAATAGAGCCACCACCAACAACACCACAAAACCGAGGCTGGCATGCAGCAGCGGGTGTTCATCGAGGGCGCCCCAGAGATCTTGGACGTTGAGCCAGAGCTGTTTGATATCCATGGGTGAAACCGATTCTTCTATGGGACAAGACGGGGCGATTAGAGCATTTAAGTGCAACAAAGTTGATGTCATGGACAAATGCCCTGACAAAAAAGCGCCTGAATGACGCCGTTCGCGTAAAGAAACTCGGTTTGGACGGCCGAAACCGGTACCCTATGCAGCTGATTTTTTGTATTTCTTCGAGGTAGCACCCGTGTTTTCCCAATTCGCCCTGCACGAACGCCTGCTCAAAGCCGTGGCCGAGCTTAAATTTGTCGAGCCTACGCCGGTGCAAGCAGCGGCCATCCCGCTCGCGCTCGAAGGGCGTGACCTGCGGGTGACGGCTCAAACCGGGAGTGGCAAGACCGCCGCTTTCGTCCTGCCGATTTTGAATCGCCTGATCGGCCCGGCCAAAGTCCGCGTCAGCATCAAGACCCTGATCCTGCTGCCGACCCGCGAGCTGGCCCAGCAGACCTTGAAGGAAGTGGAGCGCTTCTCGCAGTTCACCTTCATCAAGTCCGGCCTGATCACCGGCGGTGAAGACTTCAAGGTGCAGGCCGCCATGCTGCGCAAGGTGCCGGACATCCTGATCGGCACCCCAGGCCGCATGATCGAGCAGCTCAACGCCGGCAACCTCGACCTCAAGGAAGTCGAAGTGCTGGTGCTCGACGAAGCCGACCGCATGCTCGACATGGGGTTTGCCGATGACGTGCAGCGCCTGGTGGCCGAGTGCATCAATCGCCAGCAGACCATGCTGTTCTCCGCCACCACCGGCGGTTCCACCCTGCGCGAGATGGTCGCCAAGGTGCTGAACAACCCTGAGCACCTGCAGGTCAACAACGTCAGCGACCTCAACGCGACCACGCGCCAGCAGATCGTCACGGCTGACCACAATGTGCACAAAGAGCAGATCCTCAACTGGCTGTTGGCCAACGAGACCTATCAGAAAGCCATCGTGTTCACCAATACCCGCGCTGCCGCCGACCGTATCTACGGCCGCCTGGTTGCCCAGGAATACAAGGCGTTCGTGCTGCACGGCGAGAAAGACCAGAAGGACCGCAAGCTGGCCATCGACCGCCTCAAGGCCGGCGGTGTGAAGATCCTCGTGGCCACCGACGTTGCCGCGCGCGGCCTGGACGTGGACGGCCTGGACCTGGTGATCAACTTCGATATGCCACGCAGTGGCGACGAATATGTGCACCGCATCGGCCGTACCGGGCGTGCCGGCAATGATGGCCTGGCGATCTCGCTGATCTGCCATGGCGACTGGAACCTGATGTCGAGCATCGAGCGCTACCTCAAGCAGTCGTTCGAGCGTCGCACCATCAAGGAAGTCAAAGGCACCTACACCGGGCCGAAGAAGGTCAAGGCATCGGGCAAGGCCGTTGGCGTGAAGAAGAAAAAGACCGACGCCAAGGGCGACAAGAAAAAGGCCGGCGCCAAGTCGCCGACCAAACGCAAGATTGCCAACCGGCCGAAGACCGACAACCTGTCGCTCGTCAGCAAGGACGGCATGGCGCCACTCAAACGCCGCAAGCCGGAAGCGCCGGCTGCTGAATAAGGCTTGAGTGACATGAAAAAACCGGACCTTTGTCCGGTTTTTTTATGCCATCAGCTTTTGGCTTTGGCCGCTGCTTCCCTGAGCTCCTTGAGACGGGCGTCGATCAACTGGCATTTATCGGGGAACTCAGCGCTTTCGGTATCCAGGTCCATCTTCTGCAGCTCGTCGTTCATCTCCTTGGCCTTGGTCGGGTTCTGTTCGGTCAGTTTGGCCACTTCCTGGGCCAGTTGCTCGCGCTTGGCCGTGGCCTCATCGGGCGTGCAGGCCCAAGCGGGCAGGGCGGCAGTTAGCGTGGCGACGATGGCCAGGTTCATCAGGGTTTTCATGGGCAGACCTCCTTGGCGGTTATGAGCTGTTGAGGCCGCGAACGTCTGGAAAGTTCAGAGAAATGACGTCCGTCTATTCGGCTGAACGGCCAGTGACCCGGCCTGTCACAACCTTGACGGGCTACTTTCCACCAGCCTGCAGGAGGAATCAGGATGACGACTTACAACTGGGATCTGATCGAACGTCTGCTGCATGAAGTGCAGAACGGCGAGGGCAGCTTCGCCCCGCGCAAATACGCCGAGCAGGAAGCGGCCGAAAAGGCCACGGCGGGCGAGTCCACCGGCAACCTGGATGCGCTCAAGAAGACGGCGGCCGATTATGAAGCGCTGCTGTTCAAACGTGGCTTTATTGAGTCGCGCCCTGAGGAAGAGGGCGGAAATGGCGAGAATTTCATCCTCACTCCACTGGGCGCACAACTGTTGGCGCTGATCGACAGTTCGATTCCCGGCAATGATCACCCGCGTCAGGTGCTGGATGAGCAGGCGGACGCGCTGGATCCGGCGACCTTTGCCGAGGTGGCTTCCAAGGCTCAGATTGCCTGATCGGCCACTGCGCTCATCTAATGTGGGCGGGGGCCAGCCCCTCTCACATTAGCTTGCGCTGCCTTTGAGGCATTTCAGTGCCTTGAAGTCGCTGCGTACGCCGTCGATTTTTTGCGTCAGTTTCAGGCGCTGTTGCACGCTGCTTTGCGCCATCAGGTCGACGATCAGGCTGCGTGCCGCCGCTTCCGTCTCGGCGTAGGCGACGCGGTACTCCGGCGTCCACAGGCTTTCCCGGTCCACCAGCAGTTGCTGCATTTTCTGCGGGAAGTCGGCGCTCTGGCGTTGCTTCACGGCGTCGATAAATTGCGCCTGCCAGTGCGCGCGGTTACCGATCCATTGCTGGTTTTGCTCACCCAGGCTGATAGACCAGGCCGTGACGCGGTTTTTCTGGCTATCGCTCAGCGGCCCCATCCACGCATCCAGGCGTTTATTCATGCGCTCGGCGCGTTCTTGGATCTGCTTGGCCAGCGGTGGCTTGAGGTACTCGTCCTGGCGCTTGCGCAGGTCTTTGGCCAACGCGTCGTTCATCTCTTTGACCTGTTGATCGTCCAGCCCCTGCAACAACTCGATGGCCGACGGTGTGACCTCGCGGGCGACCTCGGCGATGGCCTGCTTGGCCTCTACGGTGCGCGTCTGCAAGGCCGCGTCGGTAACCTGGTTGTCGTCGACCATCTGCTGCAGGCGGTCCAGCCAGTCCAGGTAGCCCGGCAGTTGTGTGGTGCAATGCCAGGCCAGGTGCTCCTTGAGCTTGTCGTTGAACCAGCTCTTCTGCCCGGCGTTCATGTCCAGGTAGTCGTTGAGGGTCCAGGGAATGATCACGTCCAGGTTGCGATAGGCCAGGCCTACGCGATTGCAGCCGGCGAGCACCAGGCTCAGGGTCAGCAGTACGACGAGTAATTTGAGCCGACGCAGCATGGGCGGGTCCTTCGCAATGTGGGTTATCACATGTGAGCCTGCGCGGGGGGCGACAGTTCAGCCGATTAATAAAACGACCGCGCCGCCTTCAGCGTCAACAGACCATCGCATTGCGAATTGTGTCCGGAATAGGCCGAGCAGTCCCCGCCGCTGAGGCTGGAGTCGCTGTAGATGAGGTTCAGGTCAACGCCCATCCATTCTCGGGAGAATTGCACCGACCAGTCGCTGAAGCTGCGAATGGAGCCGCCGTCCACTGAGACCGGCGTGCCCAACTGATGCGTGGTGTATTTCATGCTGACGCCAATACCGAAAGGCTGGGTGCCACCCAGGTCGGCGAACAGTGTGCTGTCCTGGCGATCCGGATCGTTGCTGAAGGAGGCACCGAAGCGATTACCCAGCAGGTTCAGGCCGCCGTAGAACTCCTGGCTGTCGAGCGGGCTGAGCTTGGGGTAGCTGTAGTGGATCAAGCCGACTTCATAGCCCAGGGTCTGGTCGAAAGGGTGTTTGAAGCCCATGTAGGAATCGACTTCAAGGGTGCTGGCCGAGGACAGGCCCATGTTTGGTGAGAACTGGCCGAAATACAGGCCGCTGTCATGACTCAGGTCCAGCCCGCCGTGGAACGAGTCGCTGCCGGGAGACGTCGGCTTGACCAGGCCCTGAGCCATGCTGCGGCTGGGGGTGGTGCCCAATTTCAGGTCGAAGTCGCCCAGTTCACGCTGGAATATTTGCGCTTGGGCAAGGGGGCACGCGACAAGGGCGCTGACCAGAAAAATGCACGGTTTGAGCATGCTTCACTCCATGAAAAGCGAGGAGCAGTGACGAAGGAATCGGGCAGATGCCCGTGCTAGACGTGTGCAAGGATACCGGCGAATGTCGGGAGGTGAGGCCCGTTCGTCGATTAGCGCTAATGGAAAATAGGCAGCGAGGGTATTTCGGGCTCTAGTCCTAGCGCCTTGAAGGCAAGACGCTTAGGGACCAGTGGTGTTGCGCGGTATTACTTTTTACCCAGGCTGATCTGCTTGGATGGGCCGAAAGTCTGGCCGCTGACGCCCTTGGCAATTTGCTGGATTTCGCCGCCGGACTTGAGGAAAGCAGCAATCTGGCTGTTGATCGATTCGCTGGTTTCAACGGCGGGAGCTGGCTTTGCTTTGCTGTTGGATGCTTTTACACGCATGGCGGCCACTAACCTGTAGAAAATTAACTTGGCCAGGCATCGTACAGGAAATACTTGACAATTGCTTGGTAAATATCCTCGAAGAATAAGTGCGTCGGCTGAAAACAGCCAAGTTTCATCTTTGAAATGAACCCCTAACTTACTGTTTTAATTCGAAACCCTGGTGCTGGCTGCGGTGGGTTGCCTGAGAAAAATCAGCCGGATTGATCGGACGAGCGGGGCGATGCCATCGCAAGGCCACGCCAGGCCGTGATTTTTCAGGCGCGCGCGCGTGACGAGCGCAACTCGGGTAGAATGCCGCCCACGCAATGAGGGTATTTGGAAATGGCTTTAGTCGGGCGCTACAACAGCTTGCAAGTGGTTAAACACACTAACTTTGGTTTGTACCTGGACGGTGCGCAAGATGGCGAAATCCTCTTGCCTAATCGGTATATCCCCAAAGATATTCCCAGTGAAGATGAAGACTGGCTAAACGTTTTCATTTATCTGGACAGCGATGACAAACTTATCGCCACTACCGAAAAGCCCAAAGTCCAAGTGGGCGAATTCGCCAGTTTGAAAGTGGTGGAAGTCAACAGCATCGGCGTGTTTCTCGACTGGGGCTTGCCCAAGGATCTGTTGCTGCCGTATTCGGAAGAAAAGCGTCAGATGACCGCTGGCGAATACTGCGTGGTGCACGTTTATCTCGACAAACACACCAAGCGCATCACGGCCACCGCACGCCTGGACCGCTACCTGGACAAGACGCCTGCCAATTACCAGGTGGGCCAGGAAGTCGACCTGCTGGTGGCCGAAGCCACCGACATGGGCTTCAAGGCGATCATCAACAACAAGCATTGGGGCCTGATCCACAAGAATGAAGTGTTCAAGTTCCTGCGCCCGGGCAAGGAAGAAAAAGGCTTTATCAAGGAGATCCGTGCGGATGGCAATATCAGCCTGAGCCTGCAACCGGTTGGCCAGGAAGCAGCCTCGAGCCTGAACTCGAAGATCCTTGCCAAGTTGCGTGAAAACAACGGCACCTTGCCGGTCAGCGACAAGAGCGACCCGGCGGTGATCAGCAACTTGTTCGGCGTGAGCAAGGGTAACTTCAAGAAAGCCATTGGTGCGCTGTATAAGCAGGGCCAGATTGTGATTCACGCGGATCGCATTGAACTAAGCTGAGTACGCTTTGCTCTTCTGTAGGCGCCCGTTGGCGCTTACAGAGGTGCATCAATGACCAAGAAAACATCTTTCGCCTACCTCGGCACGTTGCTGGCTTTCCTGGTCCTCGACGGCCTTTGGCTCGGCGTGCTCATGGGGCCAACCTACAAGTCCCTGCTGGGCCCGCTGATGCTGGACCAGCCCCGCCTATTGCCGGCTCTGCTCTTCTACCTCCTCTATGTGTTCGGTTGCGTGGTATTCGTGGTTCTGCCCAGTGCCAGTTGGCAGCGCGCTGCGCGCAGGGGGGCGTTGCTTGGGCTGGTCGCTTATGGCACCTACGACCTGAGCAACTGGGCCACGCTGCAGGGCTGGTCAGCCCAGTTAGCGATCATGGACATGGCCTGGGGCACCTTCCTGACTGCCGCGTGCTGCACGGTGGGTCATTGGTGTGCACATCGAGTGCACCGCTGATTGTGTACAGGATTTCGGTGCACCGTTGCTGAGCATCGTCCCATGTCTATACCCATATCAATCCCTTTGGAGCGCCGTGCCAGAGGGATTGCGTTCAATTGGCACGTATTCTGCTGACTATCTCGTATACAAACCATGCCGCCTTCCGTATGCACGCCGCGACGCACGTGCAGGCTGGTATTTCGAGGAGCCCAGCGATGACCGAACAATTGCCCAAAGGCTACAGCCCGCGCCTGTATAACCAGGACCTTGGGCCACTGCCGCAAAAGTGGAACTGGTACAACATCTTCGCCTTCTGGATGAGTGACGTGCACAGCGTCGGCGGTTATGTGTTTGCCGCCAGCCTGTTTGCCTTGGGGCTGGCCAGTTGGCAGGTGTTGATCGCCTTGCTCGCCGGTATCTGCATTGTGCAATTGATCGCTAATCTAGTGGCCAAGCCGAGCCAGCAAGCCGCAGTGCCTTACCCCGTCATTTGTCGGTTGGCGTTTGGGGTGTTCGGCGCGAATATTCCTGCGGTGATTCGCGGCTTGATCGCGGTGGCCTGGTACGGAATTCAGACGTATTTGGCGTCGAGTGCCTTGATCATCGTGGTGCTGCGTTTCTTCCCACAGATGGCCGTGTACGCAGAGCCGCATTTCGCTGGGCTTTCCTACCTCGGTTGGTTTGGTTTCCTCAGCCTGTGGCTGTTGCAAGCGGCGGTGTTCTGGGCGGGCATGGAGTCCATCCGCCGTTTTATCGATTGGGCGGGGCCGGTGGTGTATGCGGTGATGTTTGCCTTGGCCGGCTGGATCGTGTGGAAGGCCGGTTGGTCGAACATCAGCTTTACCTTGGCGGAGAAGTCGCTGTCGGGATGGCAGGCGTTTGGCCAGGTGATCGTGGCGACGGCGCTGGTGGTGTCGTATTTCTCCGGGCCGACCCTGAACTTCGGTGACTTCAGCCGCTACTGCCGCAGTATGAACGACGTACGACGCGGCAATTTCTGGGGGCTGCCGGTGAATTTCCTGGCGTTTTCCCTGGTCACCGTCGTGATCGTCTCGGGCACGTTGCCGGTGTTTGGTGAAATGCTCCACGACCCGATCGCCACGGTTTCGCGCATCGATAACAACGTGGCGGTATTGCTCGGCGCCTTTGCGTTTGTCACTGCGACCATTGGCATCAATATCGTTGCCAACTTCGTCTCCCCGGCGTTTGACTTCGCCAACGTCGCCCCCAGCAAAATCAGCTGGCGCGCAGGCGGGATGATCGCTGCCGTGGCATCGATCTTCATTACACCGTGGAACCTGTTCAATAACCCGCTGATGATCCACTACACCCTGGATATCCTCGCAGCCTTTATCGGACCGCTGTTCGGGATCCTGTTGGTGGATTTCTACCTGATCAAAAAGCAGAAGATCGATGTGGATGCGCTGTTTGATGACAGCCCCAGCGGGCGCTATTACTTCGACGGTGGCGTGAACTGGACGGCGGTCAAGGCGTTGGTGCCCGCGACGCTGGCGGGCGTTGCAATCACCTTCACCCCTGCGTTGCAGGGCATGGCCAACTTCGCCTGGTTTACCGGATGCTTCCTGGGTGGGCTGTTTTTCCTGGTGCTGGCACGGCGTGAACAGGTGCGCGCACCTGCGCCTTTGGTTGCCGGCTGACCAACACCGAACCCGCCACCAGCAAGCCTGCACCGGCGACTACCAGCGCCGGTTGCAGGCCGCCGCTCAGGTGGCTGCTCACCGATGCCAACAAAGGGCCGCTCAATTGGCCGATGGCAAAGCTTGCGGTCAGCAGCCCGGTGCTGCGCTGGTAGCCGTGGGGCGCGACGTCCCGCAAACGTGCCATCACGAGTTGCATGCACGCCAGGAATGGCCCGCCGCACAGCAACACCCCCAATGCCAGGCCCCAGCCATTGCCCAGCAAGCAGGCAAACACGCCGGCCGCTTGCAGCCATAGGGTGGTCATCAGCCAGCGGCGAGTCGTGTGTGGATCCTTGCGGCGCAGGGTCGCCACGCCGACGCCCATCGCGGCTGCCAGGCCAAAGCACGGCCAGAACAGATCGGCCTGCCAGGCGCCCTTGAACTGCGCACTGGCCATCTGCGACAGGAACGTCGCCGGGATGATGTAGCCAAGGCCGAACAACACATAGATCCAGCACAAATGCGCAATGCTGCCGTTGCTGCCCGCGTCCGTAGGGCTGGCAACCGCGGCACTGGCGGCAGGAGGCTTGGGCAGGAACGGCAGAATCGCCAACAACATCACCAGTGCCACCGTGCCGTACACCCACCACAAGGTTGCCGAGCTTTGCCCCAGCAAGTTGGAGCCCAACGCCAGCAACCCGGTCAGCAGGATCCCCAGTCCGGGCCCGGCGAATACCAATGCGCCCAGGCGCGGACGCCCGGCGGCAATCGCCAGTGGCTGGCTCAGGCTGGTGATCATCACCAATGCCCAGGCACTCGCGACACCGGTACCAAAGCGCAGCAACAGATGCGGCCAGAAGCCATGAGCCCAGTACGACGTCAGGGTCAGCAGCACACACAGCCACAACCCGCCGTACAAGCGCCCACGCACATGCTGATGGCTGCGCGCAAAGATCGAATCCACCGCCCCGACGAAGTAGCCCAAGTAGTTGGCGGCGGCGATCAGGCCAGCGCCGGTCAGGTCGATCTGCCCCTCGCTGAGAAGATGCGGCATTTGTGGGGTGAGGGCGAAACGGCCGATGCCCATCGCCATCATCAAGGCGACACCACTGGCAAGTAAGCGAATCAAGGGGGACATGGTCAGGTTTCCTGCGGATAAGCGAATACCCTCAGGCTAAAGCGCATTGACTTTCTGTAAAATTGAATAATAGTGAGCAACTTGTTCAGTTTTGGAGAAAGGTATGGAGTTCAGTCAATTGCGCATTTTCCAGGCGGTGGCGGAAGAGGGCTCCATTACCCGTGCCGCCGAGCGCCTGCATCGCGTGCCGTCAAACCTGTCGACCCGGCTCAAGCAGATGGAGGAACAGCTCGGTGTGGAGCTGTTCGTGCGCGAGCGCCAACGCCTGCAGCTTTCTCCGGCGGGCAAAGTGTTGCTGGACTACAGCGCCCGTCTGCTGGCCCTGCACGACGAAGCTCACGGCGCCGTGCAGGGTGGGCAACCGGCTGGCGACTTTGTATTAGGCAGCATGTACAGCACGGGCGCCGTTCATTTACCGAAGCTGCTGGCGCGTTACCACAAGGCTTACCCGACGGTGAACCTACAGGTGCAATCGGCGCCGAGCGGCGAGCTGCTCGAAGGCTTGATTACCGGTCGCCTCGATGCTGCCTTTGTGGACGGTCCTATCACCATCGCGTCCCTGGACGGTGTTCCCCTGTGCGAGGAGCGTCTGGTGCTGATCTGCGAAGCCGATCACCCGCCGGTACGCGGGCCGCAGGATGTGGCGGGCCGGTCGGTGTTCACCTTCCGCCGCAGTTGCGCCTACCGCGCGCGGCTGGAAACCTGGTTTTCCCACGAGCACGTGGCCATGGGGCGGGCGATTGAGATCGAGTCCTATCAAGGCATGCTCGCCTGTGTGATCGCCGGGTCCGGGGTGGCGTTGATGTCCGAGTCCATGCTCAACAGCCTGCCAGGCAAGGACAGTGTGTCCGTTCATCCGTTGACAGGGCCTTTTGCCACTGCGACCACCTGGCTGATGTGGCGAAAGGGTATGCTCGGCGCTAACCTCAACGCATGGATCGACCTGCAGCAAGCTGACAGGGCCGAGGCGCTGCACGACGCACGTGCGATTGCTTGAGCGATCCGTCAGGATTTGGATCAATTCAGTAATAGTTCGTTGTGTTTTCGTTCAAGCAATACGTAGGACTTAGGGCTACTATCAGTGTAGGAAAAGGCGAAAGAACTTGCGCCTACCAGCATTACCCTCAAAGGGGGCAACCATGAAAGAGAAAATTCAAAACTGGCTCCATGATCTGGGTGTTGCACTGGGCTTGATCGAGCCGCCGTTGCAACCCGTGCCGATTCGCACCGATGATGAGCAGCGTCGCCCACGTCGCAGGTAAGCCCTGAAGCGCTCACGCGGCCGAATCGTGCGGGCGCTGTACTATCGGGCGTTTTTCATGGCGTGATGAGGCGCCTGTAATCCGCGCGCAGCCGTGATTTGATGCGTACCCTGTGTGAAGAGGTGCGCTTCATCGTCGGACCCTTCTGCTTAATCCGTCATCCTCACTTTTTCCCTGTTCGTGCTTCTATATTTTTGCCTTCTCATGGACGAAGAGGCATTGAAATGTCGAGCATTGATAGCGAAGGTATGCTGATTTCCGACCGAGTCGAACTCCGTCGGTTTCAAACGATCGAGCATGGTGATCTGCTGGGTGTGCGCGCTTTGGTGATCCACCAGACCGACGCACCGACGGCCCGGCACACTTTTAACGGTTACCTCTCCAAAGGTAATGGTGCGCACTTTTTGATTGAAAAAGACGGCGCCATCTACCAGACAGCCAGCGTCAAGAAGCGTTGTTATCACGTTGGGCGCTACCTGCGTTCCAAGTGCCTGGCGCTGGATAAAGCCACCTGCGATAGCCGTCAGGTCCAAAGCATTCAGGCGCTCACGTGGACATTACAGATTCGGGCGCTGGACCGGTATGAGCGCACCAAGGACTATCCTGAGCGATACCCGATGAATGCGGACTCCCTGGGCATCGAATTGGTCGGCAAACATCTGGATGCTGCACGTTATGAGGAGGTGACTGCTATGCAGAAGCAGTCTCTGCGGTGGTTGGTGTCTGAGCTGCATGGCCATTTCCGCCTGACGCCGAAAGATGTCTACACGCATCCGCAAATCTCATACAAACACCCAGGTGAAGCCAGTACTGCGGAGTGGCAATGAGTCTACGGTCAGCGTTGTTTGGCGTGTGCGCATTACTCGCCGGATGCTCATCCTCCCAGCTGGATCTCGACGACATTCGCATCTCTCGCTTTCACTCCGAAGAGCCCGAACGCTGCCGACCCAGTGACGTTGCGCTGGATGAGCGGCAGATAGCGTCCTTTTTCAAACGCGCCGCGCTTATTGATGGTCGCACGCTGCACGATGAGTTTGACTGGGCCCCTTGTTACCTTGAAGGCACGCTGAAATATCAGCAAACGGCCTGCGTCTGGCGGGTGAGGGCGGGGGCAACCGGGGAAATTGAGTGCCCGGCGACCGAGCTGTATTTTGGCTGCAAGGATTGCGGTGATTTGTTTGAAGGCGCGGCGCAATAGCGACGGATAAAAAAACGGGTGCGACATCCGACGTCGCACCCGCTGAAGAAACCGCTTTAACGCTTGTTTCTGATCAAACCGCGCGGGTCGCCACACCCTCTGGCCGGCGTGACAACACGCTCACCAGCACAAAACTCACCAGCCCAATGGCCAGGCTGTAGTAGATCGGCGTGTTCGCGTCCAGCCCATCCTTGAGCATAAACACCAGCGCGGTCACGAATCCCAGGGTCATGGAGGTGATCGCCCCCGACGTGGTCGCGCGTTTCCAGAAGATCGCGCCAATCAGTGGGATCAACATACCGCCCACCAGCAGGTTGTAGGCCAGTGTCAGTGCGCTGATCACATCGCTCACCACCAGCGCAATGCCCAGCACGGCAATGCCGGTCAGCATCGTAAACAGGCGGTTGACGGCCAGGCTCGACTGTTTGCCGCCACGCAAACGCGGCAACAGGTCTTCAGTCAGCACGGTGGAGGCGGCGAGCAGGCCGGCACTGGCGGTGGACATCATCGCTGCGAGGGCGGCGGCAATCACCAGGCCACGAATCCCGTCTGGCAGCGAGGCTTTCACGATAGCGGCAAACGCGTTGTTGACGTTATCCAGGTCTGGGATCAGCACGTGTGCCGCCATGCCGATCAACGCACAGGCCAGGCCGTAGAGGATGCAGTAGAAACCGGCGAAAGTGCCTGCGTACTTGGCGACCTTTTCGTCACGGGCGGTGAACACGCGCTGCCAGATATCCTGGCCGATCAGAATGCCGAAGAAGTAGATCATGAAGTAGGTGATGATCGTGTCCCAGCCGATCGCGGTGAAGCTGAAGCTCGACGCGGGCAGCTTGGCCACCAGCTCATCCCAGCCGCCGACGCGGTACAGGCAGATTGGCAGCAGGATAAACATCAGGCCGACGGTCTTGATCACAAACTGCACGATATCGGTGAGGGTCAGCGACCACATGCCGCCGATGGTCGAGTACACCACCACCACACCACCGCCGAGCAGCACCGAGATCCAGAAGGGCAGGCCGAACAGCACTTGCAGCACGGTGCCGATGGCCAGGATCGAGGTCACGCCGATCATCAGCGCGTAGGCCAGCATGATCACCGCACTGGCCTGGCGGGCCATGGGGTTGTAGCGTTTTTCGAGGACCTGGGTCACGGTGAAGATCTTCAGCTTCAACAGCGGCTTGGCCAGGAACAGGTTGAGCGCAATGATGCCCATGCCCAGCGCGGCACACAGCCAGAAGCCGGAGATGCCATGCACATAGCCCAGGCGCACGGTGCCGACGGTAGAGGCACCGCCCAATACCGTGGCGGCCATGGTGCCCATGTACAGCGACGGGCCCAGGTTACGTCCGGCCACCAGGTAATCTTCGTGGGTCTTGGCGCGGCGCATGCCGTAATAGCCGAGCACGAGCATGCCGGCGGCGTAGATGAGTACGACGAATAAATCCAAAGCCATGACGGCGGTTCTCCAATTATTTTTTATTGTGGTGAGCGTGCTTGCTGTGGTGAAGGCGCGTGTTGTGGCGAGGGAGCTTGCTCCCGCTGGGCTGCGAAGCGGCCCCAAAAAAGCCGGCTCCAGCTTCGCGGTCGAACGGGAGCAAGCTCCCTCGCCACAACGGTCGGCCCGTAGACAGCCGCCGGTTCCGGAAACACCCGCAGCAAGGTCAGGTACACCACCGACGCCAACCCCAGCGTCACCGGCAAGCTGATATCAATGCCATCGGCCAAATTGCCCAGCGGTCCCACAAACTGCCCCGGCAAATTGACGAAACACAGGCCCACCAATGCACTCGGAATCCACGCCCCCAACCCGCGCCAGTTCCAGCCATGGCTGAACCAGTAGCGCCCGCCGGTCTCACCGCGGGTAAACACCTGCAGGTCATCCGGGCAGTAGAAGCCGCGACGCACGATCAGGCCGATGATCATCATCACCATCCACGGCGTGGTGCAGGTGATGATCAGTACCGCGAACGTCGACACGCTTTGCACCAGGTTGGCGGCGAAACGTCCGATAAAGATGAAGGCAATCGACATCACCCCGATCAGCAGCGTGGCTTTCACCCGTGACAACAGGCGCGGGAACACGCTGGACATGTCCAGTCCGGTGCCATACAGCGACGTGGTGCCGGTGGACATGCCGCCGATCACCGCGATCAGGCACACCGGCAGGAAGAACCAGGTCGGCGCTACCGCCAGTAACCCGCCGACATAGTTATTCGCCGCGATGTAGTCCGGCGCCTTGATCGCGACGATGGTCGCGGTGGCCAGGCCAAACAGGAAAGGGATTAACGTCGCGATTTGCGCCAGCACCACTGCCAGCATGATGCGCATTTTCGGCGTCTCACGCGGGATGTAGCGCGACCAGTCACCCAGGAACGCACCGAAGGAAATCGGGTTGCTCATGGCCACCAGCGCGGCGCCGATGAAGGCGGCCCAGAAGCCCGTCTGGCCCATGGCTACAGTGCCCGCGAAGTGGCTGTCGAACGCCGGCGCGAAGGCAAAGATGCCCAACAGGAACAACAGGCTCGCCGCCCACACCGCAATGCGGTTGACCCACAGCATGAAGCGAAAGCCGTAGATGCACACCGTCAGTACGAGAATGGCGAACACGCCGTAGGCCAGGCCCAGGGTCAAGTCGGTTTCCGGCAGGCCGATCAGACGTTTCGCACCCCCCACCAACGCATCGCCCGAACTCCACACCGACAGTGAGAAGAAAGCAATCGCCGTCAGCAGTGAGAGAAACGAGCCGACAATCCGCCCGTGCACACCAAAGTGCGCACCGGAAGACACCGCGTTGTTGGTGCCGTTGATCGGCCCGAACAGGCCCATGGGCGCCAGGATCAGCGCACCCACCAGCACGCCCAGCACAATCGCCCAGACGCCGGCCTGGAACGACAAGCCGAACAACACCGGGAAGGAGCCCAGCACGGCGGTGGCAAAGGTGTTGGCACCGCCGAAGATCAGTCGGAACAGATCCTTGGGGCCGGCGGTACGTTCGTGGTCCGGGATCTGCTCGACCCCGTTGGTTTCTATCTTTCGAATACTTTTATCGTTGTTTTTATTATTCATGATCAGCTCCGATCACATTGGCTAAGGGGGCGGCAGCCCTTCCGGCATAGCGGACAAATGTTCGTGACAGGCCAGCCACAGGCCTTGTTTTTGTTGTGTGCCAGACCCTTGCCGTGTGAAGACAATGGTCTCGCGTTCCTGGCTAAAAAATTGCTCCCCGTTCATGCGCAGCTCGGTGGCCACGTCATGCATGAAAATCGCCACGTCACCCTGCAGGCTGACCACGGCGTTGCTTGAGGTGCAGGACAGCACCTCGAACCCCTCGTCCCGGCGCCAGCTGTCCCACAACGCCTGGTAGGCATCGCGACTCAGCAGTGGCTGGGGGAGGGTGTAGAACACAAAGCTCGCATCGGCGGTGAACGCGCCGAAGTAGGCGGCGCGGTCATTGCGCGCAAAGGCCGCGACCAGGTCGGCGGCGGCTTGCAGCACTTCGTGGGTGCTCATCAGCGATGGGCCACGCCAGGCAGTACGCAGAGCATTTCGTACAGCAGGTTGGCGCCCAGCAGCGAAGTGTTGCCGGTGGTGTCGTAGGGCGGCGAAACTTCGACCAGGTCGCAACCAATCAGGTCGAGGCCCTGGCAGCCGCGGATGATCTCAATCGCTTGGATGGTGGTCAGCCCGCCGATTTCCGGCGTACCGGTGCCCGGCGCCCAAGCCGGGTCGATGCCGTCGATATCAAAGCTCAGGTACACCGGGCCGCCGCCGACCTTCTCACGCACTTCGGCCATCAACGGCGCGAGGGAGTGGTGCCAGCATTCTTCGGCCTGGACCACACGGAAGCCCTGCTTGCGGCTCCAGTTGAAGTCTTCGGCGGTGTAGCCCTGGGCGCGCAGGCCGATCTGCACCACACGGTCGCAGTCCAGCAAGCCCTCTTCAACCGCGCGGCGGAAGGTGGTGCCGTGGGCGATTTTCTCGCCGAACATATGGTCGTTCACGTCGGCGTGGGCATCGATGTGCACCAGCCCGACCTTGCCGTGTTTCTTGTGGATCGCCCGCAGGATCGGCAGGGTGATGGTGTGGTCGCCGCCCAATGTCATCGGGACTACGTTGTGCTCGAGGATCTCGTCGTAGGCCTCTTCGATGATGCGCACGGCGTCCAGCAGGTTGAAGGTGTTGATCGCCACGTCACCAATGTCCGCGACCGACAGCGAGTCGAACGGTGCGGCGCCGGTGGCCATGTTGTAGGGGCGGATCATGACGGATTCGGCGCGGATTTCACGCGGCCCGAAACGGGTACCGGCGCGCAGCGAGGTGCCGATGTCCAGCGGCACGCCGATAAAGGCGGCATCCAGGCCCTTGGCCGTTTGCAGGTGGGGAAGACGCATCATGGTGGCGATGCCGGCAAAGCGCGGCATTTCGTTGCCGCCCAGTGGTTGGTGGAAAATCTTGTCCACGGGAGTGCCTCATCGTTGTTTTGTTTATTAGGGGCCGATTCTGCGAAATACACCGATACGAAAGAATCGGCAGGGGCAAATACTTAGTTCAGATTTTTCTAAACTAATACCAGCGGTTAAACTACGACAGCTGGACTGTAGTGAGCGGGCTTGCCCCGCGCTGGGGGGCGAAGCCGCCCTAAACCCAGGCACCTCGGTCTCTCTTAAACACTGCGGCGTCCTCATTAGGGCGGCTTCGCCCCCCAGCGCGGGACAAGCCCGCTCACTACAAGTAGCCCGATCATCTTGGAGATCCCATGGCCAACGCCTTGCCCGACCTGAAACTCCTGCGGATCTTCGCCAGCGTCGTGCGGCATCAGGGATTCGCCAATGCCCAGCACGAACTCAACCTGTCCACGTCGGCCATCAGCACTTACATGAGCCAACTGGAATCGGCGTTGGGCCTGGTGCTGTGCCATCGCGGCCGGGGCGGTTTCAGCCTGACCAGCAAAGGCGAGCTGTTCCATCAGGAAACTCTGCGGTTACTGGGCGAACTGGAAGGTTTCGAGCAATACGCCGCAGCCTTGAAAGGCGAGTTGCGCGGCACCCTCAAGCTCGGGGTGCTCGACTCTACCGTCAGCGACAAGGCGCTGCCGTTCGCCGAAGTCATCGGCGCCTACAGCCAGGAGCACCCGGCGGTGCACCTGCATTTGTCGGTGATGAGCCCCTACGAACTGCAACTCGGTGTGCAGGACAATCGCCTCGACCTGGCCATCGGCGCTTTCTCCAACCGCATGAGCGGGCTGATCTACATGCCGTTGTACCGCGAGCAGCACTGGTTGTATTGCAGCACCCGGCACCCGCTGTTCAACGAGCGCCGCATCCCGGAGCAAGTGATCACCCAGCAACGCATGGTCGGTCGCGGCTACTGGAGCCAGGCCGAACTGGCGCGCCATGGTTTCAAACACAGCGCGGCGACCGTGGAAAGTATGGAGGCTCAGTTGATCCTGGTGCTGTCCGGCGCCTATATCGGCTACCTGCCCGAACACTACGCCCAGGCCTGGGCCGACAAGGGGGATTTGCGCGTATTGCTGCCGGCCACCTTCGGTTACCAGGCGCCGTTTTCGATGATCATGCGCCGCGGGCGCAGCCGTGAACCGTTGATCCAGACCTTTCGCGATCTGCTCAAAGCCCAGCTCAACCAGGCCCGATAATCCATGTCCAGACCCCAATGCCCGCGCTGCCTGCGACCCGCCACCCATTGCCTGTGCGCGCTGATCCCGAGCCTCGACAGCCGCACCCGCGTGTTGCTGTTGCAGCACCCGAGCGAGGTCAACCATGCGCTCAATACCGCGCGGTTGGCGGCGTTGGGGTTGAACAATGCGCAGTTGATAGTGGGTGAGGTCTTTGATGATCTGCCGGCCTTATTGAACCCGCCTGGCTATCAGGTGCGGCTGTTGTTTCCGGCTGACGACGCCCAGCCGCTGCAAGCCTATGTGCCTGGGGATCAACCGCTGTTGCTAGTGGTTCCCGACGGCACCTGGCGCAAGGCGCGCAAATTGCTGCACCTCAATCCGTTGCTGGCAGCGCTGCCACGGGTCACGCTGGCCGAGGGCGCTGTGTCGCGTTATCGGCTGCGCAAAGCGCCCGGGCCGGGAGCCCTGTCAACGGTTGAGGCCATTGTGCAGGCGTTGCAGGTGCTGGAGGCACCGGCATCGTTCGAGCTGCTGCTCAAACCCTTTGAGGCGCTGATCGACGGGCAGATTGCGGCGATGGGGGAGGAGGTTTTTCAGAAAAACCATGGCGATCGACATTTGGGCTAGGCGGGTTGTCGAGGTGCGGCCATCGGGGGGCAAGCCCCCTCTCACAGTTGACCGAATTCCAGCATGAGAATGCGCGCGAATGTGGGAGGGGGCTTGCTCCCGATAGCGTCTGCCCAGCCACCACCTCGCTCGCTTATTCCTATAAGCCATAAGCACCGCACTTTGCGTGATATGGCCCGCCGGCCTTTCCCGGTATGATGTTCGCCCCCGCAGTCTGGATTGCGAATACGCCATGACCTTGCAGTACCCTACAATCGCCGATTGCGTCGGCAACACCCCCCTGGTCCGCTTGCAACGCATGGCGGGTGAAACCAGCAATACCCTATTGCTCAAGCTTGAAGGGAACAACCCGGCCGGTTCGGTAAAAGACCGCCCGGCGCTGTCGATGATCACCCGTGCCGAGTTGCGCGGGCAGATCAAGCCCGGCGACACCCTGATCGAAGCCACCTCCGGTAACACCGGGATCGCGCTGGCCATGGCCGCGGCGATCAAGGGTTACAAGATGGTGCTGATCATGCCCGACAACGGCAGCGCCGAGCGCAAGGCGGCGATGACCGCCTATGGCGCCGAACTGGTGCTGGTGACCCAGGAAGAGGGCATGGAAGGTGCCCGCGACCTCGCCGAGCGCATGGCCGCCGAAGGCCGTGGCCAGGTGCTGGACCAGTTCGCCAACGGTGACAACCCCGAGGCGCACTACACCACCACCGGTCCGGAAATCTGGCGCCAGACCCAGGGCACCATCACCCATTTCGTCAGTTCCATGGGCACCACCGGTACCATCATGGGCAACTCGCGCTACCTCAAGGAGCAGAACCCGGCGATCCAGATCGTTGGGCTGCAACCGATGGAAGGCGCGGCCATCCCGGGCATCCGCCGCTGGCCCGAAGAGTATCTGCCGAAGATCTACAACGCGACCCGCGTGGACCGCATCATCGACATGGCCCAGCGTGAAGCCGAAGACACCACGCGCCGCCTGGCCCGTGAAGAAGGCATCTTCTGCGGTGTGTCCTCCGGTGGTGCCGTGGCCGGCATGTTGCGCTTGTCCAAAGAGGTGGAAAACGCGGTGATCGTCGCGATCATCTGTGACCGAGGCGACCGATACTTGTCGACCGGCATTTTCGACGAACCCAACTGATGGCCAAGCACGAGAGAGGCCTGCGCTTCCAGCCGACGGGCGGCAGCCGGGCCCCGCAGATTCCGGTAGGCAAGAAACAGCGCTTGACCATCGAGCGCCTGGCCAATGACGGCCGCGGCATCGTGTTCTTTGAAGGCCGCACCTGGTTTGTGAACGGCGCGCTGGCCGGCGAAGACGTGGAAGCGCGGGTGCTGGGCACCCACGGCAAAATCGTTGAGGCGCGCACCGAGCGGGTGTTCAAGGCCAGCGAACTGCGGCGTCCGGCGCCGTGTGCGCACTTCGGTCGCTGCGGCGGTTGCAGCGTGCAGCACTTGCCCCACGCCGAACAACTTGCCCTGAAACAGCGCATGCTCGCCGAGCAACTGTCCCGTGTGGCCGGTGTCGAACCGCAAGAGTGGGCCGCACCGTTGAGTGGGCCGGAATTCGGCTACCGTCGCCGCGCACGTGTGGCCGTGCGTTGGGACGCCAAGGCGAAACATCTGGCAGTCGGTTTCCGCGCCGTGGCCAGCCAGGACATCGTCGCCATTGACGATTGCCCGGTACTGGTACAGGCCTTGCAACCGATCATGCAGCGTCTGCCCAACATGCTCCGCCGCCTGAGCAAACCTCAGGCGCTGGGGCATGTGGAAGTGTTCAGTGGGACCTCCATCGCCGTGTTGCTGCGGCATATGGCGCCGCTGTCCGAAGCGGACCTGCACATTTTGAAAGAATTCTGCACCTTCCATGATGCCCAGCTGTGGCTGCATGGCGAGGGTCAGCCGGAACCGGTCGACGCCGATGCGGTTCTGGGGTTTCGATTGGACCAGTGGGATCTGGAGCTGGCTTACCGGCCTGGAGACTTCGTCCAAGTCAACGCCGGGGTCAACGCGGCGATGGTCGCCCAGGCCCTGGAATGGCTGGCGCCCCAACCCGATGAGCGGGTGTTGGACCTGTTTTGCGGCCTGGGCAATTTCGCCCTGCCGCTCGCTCGCCAAGTGCGGGAAGTGGTGGCGGTGGAAGGCGTACAGACCATGGTGGACCGGGCGGCCGTCAACGCCGTCAGCAACAATTTGCATAATGCGCAGTTTTTTCAGGCCGATTTGTCTCAGCCTTTGACCGACGCGGAATGGGCCAAACAGGGCTTTTCTGCGGTACTCTTGGACCCACCTCGTGACGGTGCCCTGGAGGTTGTGCGCAAGCTCGCGACCCTCAAGGCCAAGCGTCTGGTGTATGTGTCCTGCAACCCGGCCACGCTGGCGCGGGACACGGTTGAGTTGGTCAAGCAAGGCTACCGGCTAAAACGTGCCGGGATCCTCGACATGTTTCCGCAAACCGCGCATGTCGAGGCCATGGCGTTATTTGAAGCGGGCTAGGATGCCCGTTTAATCCGACTGGCCTGCATTCTCCAAGGCCGCGACCTGCCAGGGAGTGTGTGTAAGCTTTATCAAGGTAAAGCAGGTCAGCGATGATTTTTGACGCATCCAAGGTGCGTCGTAGGGAAGGTAAGCAAGATGGTACAGGTGAGAGCACACCAGCCGATCAACACCGACGGCAGTATCAATCTCGAGGCATGGCTGGATCATGCCGTCAGTGTCGACCCGGCACTGGACCGTGAAGCCTTGAAAGCAGCCTGCGAGTTCGCTCGTGAGTCTGAGCAGCAAGACAATGCGGCCAAGAACCTGTGGGCCGAAGGCACTTCAAGTTTTCGCACCGGCTTGGAGATCGCCGAGATCCTCGCCGATCTTAAACTGGACCAGGACTCGCTGATCGCCGCCGTACTCTATCGCGGCGTACGCGAAGGGCACATCGCGTTGCCCATCGTCAGCCAGCGTTTCGGCACCGTGGTGGCCAAGCTGATCGACGGCGTGCTGCGCATGGCCGCGATCAGCGCCAGCCTCAGCCCGCGTCAATCCATGGTGCTGGGCACCCAGGGCCAGGTCGAGAACCTGCGCAAGATGCTGGTGGCGATGGTCGATGACGTTCGTGTGGCCCTGATCAAGCTGGCCGAACGCACCTGCGCCATCCGGGCGGTGAAGACGGCCGACGACGAAAAGCGCAACCGCGTTGCCCGCGAAGTCTTCGACATCTATGCACCCCTGGCGCACCGCCTGGGTATCGGCCATATCAAATGGGAGTTGGAGGACCTGTCCTTCCGCTACCTCGAACCCGATCAATACAAACAGATTGCCACCTTGCTGCACGAGCGGCGGCTCGACCGTGAGCGCTTTATCGCCGACGTGATGAACCAGTTGCGCTCCGAGTTGCAGGCCACCGGCGTCGAGGCCGACATCAGCGGTCGCGCCAAACACATCTATTCCATCTGGCGCAAAATGCAGCGCAAGGGCCTGGCCTTCAGCCAGATCTACGACGTGCGTGCCGTGCGTGTGCTGGTGCCGGAAATGCGTGACTGCTACACCGCGCTCGGTATCGTCCATACCCTGTGGCGGCACATTCCCAAGGAGTTTGACGACTACATCGCCAACCCCAAGGAAAACGGCTATCGCTCCTTGCACACGGCGGTGATCGGCCCCGAGGGCAAGGTGCTGGAAGTGCAGATCCGCACGCACGCCATGCACGAAGAGGCCGAGCTGGGTGTCTGTGCGCACTGGCGCTACAAGGGCACCGACGTCAAGGCCGGGTCCAACCAGTACGAAGAGAAGATCTCCTGGCTGCGCCAAGTGCTGGAATGGCACGAAGAACTCGGCGACATCGGCGGCCTGGCCGAACAGTTGCGTGTGGATATCGAACCGGACCGGGTCTATATCTTCACGCCCGACGGACACGCCATCGACCTGCCCAAGGGCGCCACGCCGCTGGATTTTGCCTACCGCGTACACACTGAAATCGGTCACAACTGCCGGGGCGCCAAGATCAACGGGCGCATCGTGCCGCTCAACTACAGCCTGCAGACCGGTGAGCAGGTCGAGATCATCACCAGCAAGCACGGCACGCCGAGCCGTGACTGGCTGAACCCCAACCTCGGCTACATCACCACGTCGCGGGCGCGGGCGAAGATCGTCCATTGGTTCAAGTTGCAGGCGCGTGACCAGAACGTCGCGGCGGGTAAAACCTTGCTTGAACGCGAACTGGCACGCCTGGGCCTGCCTCAGGTGGACTTCGACAAGTTGGCCGAAAAAGCCAACATGAAGATCGCCGAAGACATGTTTGCCGCGCTGGGTGCCGGCGACTTGCGCCTGGCGCAACTGGTCAACCTGGCCCAGCAGCTGGTCGAGCCGGAGCGCGGCAGCGAACAGCTGGAACTGATCCCACGCAAGGCCACCGGCTACAAGCCCGGCAAGCGCGGCGATATCCAGATCCAGGGCGTGGGCAACCTGATGACGCAAATAGCCGGCTGCTGCCAGCCGTTGCCGGGCGATGCCATCGTCGGTTACATCACCCAGGGCCGTGGCGTGAGTATTCACCGCCAGGACTGCGCCTCGGTGCTGCAACTGGGTGGGCGTGAGCCGGAGCGGATCATCCAGGTCAGCTGGGGGCCGGTACCGGTGCTCACCTACCCGGTGGACATCATCATCCGCGCCTACGACCGTTCCGGCTTGCTGCGTGACGTGTCGCAAGTGCTGCTCAACGAGCGCATCAACGTGCTGGCGGTCAACACCCGCTCGAATAAAGAGGACAACACCGCGTTGATGTCCCTGACCATCGAGATTCCGGGGTTGGACGCATTGGGGCGGTTGCTGGGGCGGATTTCCCAGTTGCCGAACATCATTGAAACCCGGCGCAACCGCACCCCTTGATGCGGTCATAAATGTGGGAGAGGGCTTGCCCCCTCCCACATTTGATCTTCAGCGGAAAGAGACCGATGTATTCACTCGAAGACCTGCTGCACCTGATGAACCGCCTGCGCGACCCGCAATACGGGTGCCCATGGGACATCAAGCAAACCTACGCGACTATCGTCCCGCACACGTTGGAAGAAGCCTATGAAGTCGCCGACGCCATCGAGCGCGGTGACTTCGATCACCTGCAAGGCGAGCTGGGCGACCTGTTGTTCCAGGTGGTGTATTACAGCCAGCTGGCACGGGAGGAAGGGCGCTTCGAATTTGCCGGAGTGGTCGACAGCATTACGCGCAAGCTCATCCGTCGCCATCCCCATGTGTTCCCCACCGGCGATCTGTATGCGCCGCTGGATATCCCGCACCTGAGCGAAGAGCAGGTCAAGGCGCGTTGGGAGCAGATCAAGGCCGAGGAGCGCGCGGAAAAGTCCGACGCACCGGAGCAACTATCCCTGCTGGACGATGTGCCTACCGCGTTGCCGTCCTTGTCCCGTGCCGCCAAATTGCAAAAGCGCGCCAGCCAGGTCGGTTTCGACTGGCCGTCTGCCTTGCCGGTGGTGGATAACGTGCGCGAAGAGTTGGATGAAGTGCTCGAGGCCATGGCCGATAACGATCCGTTGGCCATTGCCGATGAGGTCGGTGACCTGCTGTTTGCCGCGGTCAACCTGGCCCGTCACCTCAAGGTCGACCCGGAAACCGCTTTGCGTGGGGCCAATGCCAAGTTCGAACGACGTTTCCGATTTATCGAACAGGCATTGCGCGACACGCACCAACCCATAGAAGATTGCACCCTCGAAACGTTGGATGCCCTCTGGGGCGAAGCCAAACGTCAGGAAAAGAACGTGTCCAGCTGCGGTTGAGCAGTTGCCTAAGTGAGTAAGCACCATGAGCCTTTCCCTTCGCGACCAGTTGCTCAAAGCAGGTCTGGTCAACCAAAAGCAGGCCAAGCAGGTCGGCAAAGAGAAACAGAAACAGCAACGCCTGGTTCACAAAGGCCAGGCCGAGGTCGATGACACCCAGGCCCGCCTGGCAGCCGAGGCACATGCCGAGAAGGTCAAGCGCGACCAGGAACTGAACCGCCAGCAGCAGGAAAAAGCCGAGGCCAAGGCCCGCACGGCGCAGGTCAAGCAACTGATCGAGACCTCGCGCCTGCCCAAGCTGACAACCGAGGACTACTACAACTTCGTGGATGACAAGAAGGTCAAGCGCCTGTCGGTCAACACGCTGATGCGCAACAAGCTGAGCAATGGCTCCCTGGCGATCGTGCATCACGGTGGCAGCTATGAGGTGATCCCGCGCGAAGCGGCGCTGAAGATCCAGGAGCGCGCACCTGAGCGTATCGTGCAGCTCAACATCCTCACCGAAAGCCAGGTGCCGGACGAGGATGATCCGTACGCCGCCTACCAGATCCCGGATGATCTGATGTGGTAAGGCGGTAGCAACCCATTGTGCTGAGCGGGCTTGTCCTTTGGTGAGCGCGCTTGCCTGGGGTGAGCAGGCTTGCCCTGCGTTGGGCTGCGAAGCGGCCCCGAAAACGCAAACGCCGCATTCTCCCTGAAAGAATGCGGCGTTTTTTGTGGGGCGGCTTCGCCACCCAGCGCGGGGCAAGCCCGCTCACTACACGGTAACTTCAGGAGCTTTGTGCCTGGCGTTTCATCTCAAGCGATTCAAGCTCGTTTTTATAATTATGAGCGTCGCTCTCATTGTGAAACATGCCGACCAGCAGGTCTTGCTGGTGTACATCCCAGATGTGAATCCCATGGCCCAGTGCTTCGTGGGACATATGTTCGTCGTCGCGTTCAGTTACTTTTACAGTCATCTGCTTGCTCCAATCTCTGGTGGATCTGCGGCAAGTCGTCGCAGGCCTTTGTTATATGTTTTGTTAGCTTGCTAAGTAAACCGACTTTTCGCGCAACAATTCATTGCAGCAAATGCAACAGTCCTGCAGGCCGCGTAAACCGCGACATTGCGCCGCAGGGTGCTGAGTTTTATGACAAAAGTTTCATGTTCGCGTCAGGGGCAGCTCAATCGACAGGCGAAAAAAAGCCCCGCATTCGCGAGGCTCCTTGTTCCAGCTACCGATCAGCTACCTTTGACAGCCTTACCGTCAACGGTGCCGTCCTGCAGCATGATGTTGTATTCCTTGCCGTCGGTTTCCACCTGGCGCAGAGCAACCAGGATGCCGCCCTGGTCCTTGGCAAACCACATCTGGGTGATGCGCTTGCTTTGTGTCGGGTCACGCACGCGCTCGACCTTGATGGCGTCGATGGAGCCGACCTTGGTCTGGACCTTTTCCGGGCCGATCACGCGGAAGTCGTAGGTGTCGACGTCGGTGCCTTCGACCACGTTGTAGCTCATGCTCTTCTTGCCGGCAGCCACATCGCGCTGCAGGGCCAACTGGTAGGTCGACTTGTCGAGCATGCCGCTTTGCAGGGCGACGTTGACCGGGTCTTTGTTTTCAAAACCGGTGACTTTCTTGGCGGTCTGGTCGAAGTCCAGGTTGATCTTCTTCGCCTTGCCCAGGCCACCGCGTTCGAAGGTGTAGCTCTTCGGTTGCAGGGTGTCCTTGTCAAACTGGATCACGCTGGTTTCGGTCAGGCTGGCGATCATCATGGACGCCTTGAAGTTCAAGGTCCAAGTGCCATCGCCATTCTTGGCCAGGCTGCGTTCGGCCGAACCACTCATGGGCAACTGTTTCCAGTCGGCTGTGTAGCTCACGGAGAAAGGGTGTAGGTCTGCTGCTTGCACGGCAGGCAAGGCGAACAGCGCAAAAGCGAAGAGCAGGGCGCGACGCATAAAATCTCCTAGGTTCGAATCAAGTGGCCGCTGGCCGCAAGTAACTGACCGTCCAATAATGCACCCTGGTCACCGAGAATCAACCGCCCCTCGGCAAACCAGCGAACGGCCAGCGGGTAAATCCTGTGTTCCTGGGTGTGAACCCGTTGCGCAAGGCTCTGCGCCGAGTCGTCAGACTCTACCGGAACCACTGCCTGTACGACCAGAGGCCCGCCATCGAGTTCCTCGGTGACGAAGTGCACGCTGCAGCCATGCTCGCTGTCGCCGGCGTCGAGCGCACGCTGGTGCGTGTGCATGCCTTTGTACTTGGGCAGCAGGGAAGGGTGAATATTGAGCAGGCGCCCTTCGTAATGCCGCACGAAATCAGCGCTGAGGATGCGCATGAAACCGGCGAGTACCACGAGTTTGGGGTTGAAGGCGTCGATGAGTTCGATCAAGGCACTGTCGAAGGCCTCGCGGCCATCGAACGTCTTGTGATCCAGAGAGCGGGTTTCGATACCCGCGTCCCTGGCACGTTGCAGGCCGTAGGCGTCGCTGCGGTTGGAGATCACCGCAGCAATGCGCACCGGGCTGTCGCCGGTGCGCGTGCTGTCGATCAAGGCCTGCAAGTTACTGCCGGTGCCGGAAAGCAGCACCACGACATCACAGGTCTGAGGCATCAGTGAGCCTTGAGGTTCTTCAGTTCGACCTGAGCTGCGCCTTCCGGGGCAGTGGCGATCTGGCCGATGACCCATGGCTGCTCGCCGGCTTCACGCAATACGTTCAGCGCGGTTTCAACGTGTTCTTGCGCCACGCAGATGACCATGCCGACGCCGCAGTTCAGCACGCGGTGCATTTCGGTTTCGTCAACGTTGCCTTTCTCTTGCAGCCAGTCGAATACCGCAGGACGCTGCCAGCTGGCCACGTCGACGATCGCCTGTGCGCCTTTTGGCAGTACGCGTGGGATGTTGTCCAGCAGACCGCCGCCAGTGATGTGGGCCATGGCTTTGACTGCGCCAGTGTCCTTGATCAGCTTGAGCAGTGGCTTGACGTAGATGCGGGTCGGGGCCATCAGCAGGTCGGTCAGCGGCTTGCCGTCGAGCTGGGTGTTCTCGATGTTGGCGCCGGACACTTCGATGATCTTGCGGATCAGCGAGTAACCGTTGGAGTGTGGGCCGGAAGAGGGCAGGGCCAGCAGGGCGTCACCGGCAGCGACTTTGGAGCCGTCGATGATTTCGGCTTTTTCCACCACGCCGACGCAGAAGCCGGCCAGGTCGTAGTCTTCGCCTTCGTACATGCCTGGCATTTCAGCGGTTTCGCCGCCGACCAGGGAGCAACCCGACAGCTCGCAACCCGCGCCGATGCCGGTGACCACTTGGGCAGCGGTGTCCACGTTCAGCTTGCCGGTGGCGTAGTAGTCCAGGAAGAACAACGGCTCGGCGCCGCACACCACCAGGTCGTTGACGCACATGGCAACCAGGTCGATGCCGATGGTGTCGTGCTTGTTCAGGTTCAGTGCCAGGCGCAGCTTGGTGCCCACGCCGTCGGTGCCGGACACCAGGACAGGCTGCTTGTAGCCGGCCGGGATTTCGCAGAGGGCGCCAAAACCGCCCAGGCCGCCCATGACTTCGGGGCGCGCAGTGCGCTTGGCGACGCTCTTGATGCGTTCGACCAATGCTTCACCGGCGTCGATGTCTACACCGGCGTCCTTGTAGCTCAGGGAGGGTTGCTTGCTCATGATCCAGGCCTTTAGGGGGGATTCAGGGGTAACGACCGAGCGGGCAGGCGCTTTTGGTAAAAGGCCCAGCCGTTGACGGTCTGCGAAGGCGCGCGATTTTATCAGGCTTGAGGGGCAGCGGCCATCCTCGGGCCGACGGGCAGGGCCATATAGGTTAAAAAGCCGGTTAAAAAAATGCTGATGGGGTCTGCTTCGGCGCGTATTAAGGTATAGCCTTTAACCCGCTATCGTTATGACAGTACGAAAACTTACCAAGACCCTGTGAATGTTTTACCGGTGGCTGTGGTCACAGCCTTGCCAAACCGAGTTCACGCGGTCTGTTCCAGCCGCTAAATTTGTCGTTCGGGAATCTTCCATGCGTCTGTGTAAATTCTTCTTTGTAGGCTGCTTGTCGTTGGTCAGCCTGGCGAGTCATGCCGAAACCCTCAATGGCCTTTATCAAGTACTCGAACCCGTCAGCAGCCAATCGCCGCAAGAGCGCGACCAAGCCACCCAGCGTGCCGTGCAGACCCTGGTGATCCGCCTGACCGGCGACGCCAAGGCCGCCGATGGCCCGGGCCTGGCGGCGGTTCGCAAGGACCCGCAACAAATCATCAGCCAATACGGCTACGACGCCGGCCCGCCGGAAAGCCTGCAAGTGGATTTCGACCCGGTGAGCACTGATCGCGTCCTGCGTGAAGCGGGCCTGTCGATCTGGGGCAGCAATCGGCCATCGATCCTCGGCTGGTGGCTGAACGACTCCACCGAAGGCAGCAGCCTGGTGGGCGATGGCCAGACCGTGGCCCAGGCGCTGCGTCGTGCGGCACAACACCGTGGCCTGCCGCTGCGCCTGCCGCTGGGTGACTTGGATGAGCAGGTGGTCGCCACCGCACCGAATCTGGAAAGTGCTGACGCCACACCTTTGCGTGCCGCTTCCGAGCGTTACGGCGCCGACGCCTTGCTGGCTGTGCATGCTCGCCAGGAAGGGAGTCAATGGCAAGCCAAATGGCGTTTGTGGTTGGGCGACAAGAGCGAGCAGGGCACCGCCCAAGGGGCCGACACCGGCGCCGTGGCGGATGCGGTGATGCTGGCGGTCAGCCAGAAGCTGGCGCCACGTTTTGCGGTCAAGCCGGGTGTGAGCACGGAACAACTGCTCGAAGTGCAAGGCATGACCCTGGAGCGCTATGCAGCGCTGGGCCATCTGCTGGAGCCTTTTGGCGGCCAACCACAGTTAGTGGATGGCAATCGCATTGTGTATCGCGTCAACGGCAGTGCCGATCAGTTGCGCACCCAGTTGAGCTTGGCCAAGTTGCAGGAGATTCCCGCAGGCGAGGCGCCGGCCCAGCAACCCGTGACAGATGGCACGCAGCCTGCGGTAGCACCTGAGCCTCAGGCGCAGCTGCGTTTTCGTTGGTAGAAGTTTTCTTCTTTATATAGGTGGAGTGGTATATGGCGGATACGCGTCGTTGGGTGTGGCTTGGCGGGGTCGTCCTGCTGTGCGTTTTTGTCTTCTTGCTGCATTCGATCCTGACGCCGTTCCTGGTCGCGTTGCTGCTGGCCTACCTGTTCGATCCGGTGGTGGATCGCTTGGAGAAGGCCGGGCTGTCGCGGACCTGGGGGGTGGTGGCGGTGTTCGCGCTGTTTACCTTGATTATCACGGCGTTGGTGTTGGTGCTGGTGCCGATGTTGGCCAAGCAACTGTTCCGCTTGTATGAATTGGCGCCGCAGATGCTCGATTGGCTGCAGCACACGGCCATGCCGTGGGCCCAGGCTAAGTTAGGCCTGGCGGATGGCTTCTGGAAGTTCGACAAGGTCAAGGCGGCCATCAGCGAGCACATGGGGCAGACCACCGATATCGTCGGTGTCATTCTCAGTCAGGCAACCGCATCCAGCCTGGCGCTGATTGGCTGGTTGACCAACCTGGTGCTGATCCCGGTGGTCGCGTTCTACCTGCTGCGCGACTGGGACATCATGATGGCCAAGATCCGCAGCCTGCTGCCGCGCAACCGTGAGGAGCGAATCGTCTCGCTCGCCGAGGAATGCCATGAGGTGCTCGGTGCATTCGTGCGTGGGCAGTTGCTGGTGATGCTGGCCCTGGGGATCATCTACGCGGCCGGCTTGATGGCCATCGGCCTGGAACTGGGCCTGTTGATCGGTCTGATCGCCGGCCTCGCCGCGATCGTGCCGTACATGGGCTTTGTGATCGGTATCGGTGCGGCACTGGTGGCCGGGCTGTTCCAGTTTGGCGGTGACCTTTATCCGATGCTGGGCATTGTGGCGGTGTTCATGGTCGGCCAGGCCCTGGAAGGCATGGTGCTGACGCCGTTGCTGGTAGGCGATCGGATTGGCCTGCACCCGGTGGCGGTGATCTTTGCGATCCTGGCGGGCGGGGAGCTGTTCGGCTTTACCGGCATCCTGCTGGCGCTGCCGGTGGCGGCGGTGATCATGGTGCTGGTGCGCCATGTGCATGATCTGTACAAGGATTCGGAGGTGTATACAGGGGTCGAAGACCCCGAACTGTAACCGCTTCTTTGCAAACCCGGCCCAGGCCGGGTTTGTTGTTTCTGGAGCGGCGGCGTCAAACAATCTGCGTAAATCCAACAAGTTAACGCAAACCTTTGATTTTGCTTGGGGTCTGTTGCATTGTGCGCCCGGCGTCACGGGTATAAACTTTGCAAACTTTACACAGAGGCCACTAACGGTTCGTTTGGAGCCGTTCAGTCAGCATGAAACCGATTCAGCTGCCCTTGGGTGTGCGTCTGCGTGATGACGCCACCTTTATCAACTACTACCCAGGCGCCAATGCCGCTGCACTCGGCTATGTCGAGCGGCTTTGCGAAGCCGACGCCGGGTGGACCGAAAGCCTGATCTATCTGTGGGGCAAGCACGGCGTAGGGCGTACCCACCTGTTGCAGGCCGCTTGCCTGCGTTTCGAGCAGATGGGTGAGCCGGCGGTTTACTTGCCTCTGGCTGAGTTGATGGACCGTGGCATCGGCATCTTCGACCACCTCGAGCAATACGAGCTGGTATGCCTGGACGATCTGCAAGCGATCGCCGGCAAGGCCGATTGGGAAGAAGCGCTGTTTCACTTATTCAACCGCTTGCGGGACAGCGGTCGGCGCCTGCTGATTGCGGCGTCCAGCTCGCCACGTGAGCTGCCGATCAAGCTGGCCGACCTCAAGTCACGGCTGACCTTGGCACTGATCTTCCAAATGCGCCCGCTGTCCGACGAAGATAAGTTGCGTGCCTTGCAACTGCGCGCCTCCCGTCGCGGCCTGCACCTCACCGACGAGGTCGGGCATTTTATCCTCACCCGTGGCACGCGCAGCATGAGCGCGTTGTTCGACTTGCTCGAACAGCTCGACCAGGCTTCTTTGCAAGCTCAACGAAAATTGACGATCCCTTTTCTCAAGGAAACGTTGGGCTGGTAACTCGTTGAATTTACGGGTTTCGCCAGTTTTCAGGCGCCAGGAAACCTGCGTTTGAGCCGCGTTGGCTACGCATTTGAACCGATAAATGGAATTACGGCTTAGATGTCATAGTCCAATCGCGAAGTCACATAGATCACGATTGAATTTGCAAATCGATGTGATAGTGGGCATAGTCTCGACTTCTTTACATATCAGCCACGGTCGTGCCCATGCTAAATCGCTTCGCACCCCTCGTGCCTCTCGCACTCGTTACCCTGTTGTTTGGTTGCGCCTCCCACCCTCAGCAGGTGGCGGAACAGCAAAAACCACAGGTTCAAAATCAGGCAAAGTTCGTTGCTGCACAGTCTGCTTCTGTTTACGAAGAAGAAATGGCAACCGAAAAAGAGCTGGCCAACTTCGCCGGCAGCAAGCCTTATCAGCTTCCTGTGCTGGCCGACAGCATCCTCGAACGCGGCATGTCCCTGATCGGTACCCGTTACCGTTTCGGTGGTACCTCTGAAGCCGGTTTCGACTGCAGCGGCTTCATCGGTTACCTGTTTCGCGAAGAAGCTGGCATGAACCTGCCGCGTTCTACCCGCGAAATGATCAACGTGAATGCACCGTTGGTCGCACGCAACAACCTCAAGCCCGGTGATCTGCTTTTCTTCAGTACAGCTGGCCGTGGTCGAGTGAGCCATGCCGGTATCTACCTGGGCGATAACCAGTTTATCCACTCCAGCAGCCGTCGCAGTGGCGGTGTTCGAGTCGACAACCTGGGTGACAGCTACTGGAGCAAAACCTTCATCGAAGCCAAGCGCGCACTCGCCATGGCCCCGACTACGGTTACCGCTAGCAAGTAAACTTAAAGTGATACTTGAAGTTTGACGTGTAAGCGCTAGAATCCCTGGACATTGTTGTAATCCGTTCGCGCGAGCTTTGCTTGCGCGTTCTGGTTTTCAGCGTTCGGCAGCGAAAGCCGCATCCAGACCAGGATTGTTCTGCACATGTCGACCTCGGCCCGCCTGATTCTTATTGTTTGCGCCGCGCTGCTCAGCGCCTGCGCAAGCCGTCCACCGCCGCCCGCGCCTGTCGCGGTGAAACCTAAGCCGGTGTTCAACTACTCCACCCAGAATTTCTCGCCTGCGGCCGAAGACGTGCTTTTCCGTGCGCTTGGCCTGGTCGGCACGCCGTACCGTTGGGGGGGGAATACCCCGGACTCGGGGTTTGATTGCAGCGGCCTGATTGGGTTTGTCTTCCGTGATGCTGCCGGGATCTCCTTGCCGCGTACCACCCGTGAACTGATTGTGATGCGCGCCCAGGATGTCAGCGAGCAAAACCTGCAGACCGGCGACCTCTTGTTCTTCGCCACCGGTGGCGGTTCCCAGGTCAGCCATGCCGGGATCTACGTGGGGGAGGGCCGCTTTGTGCACGCGCCGCAAACCGGCGGTACGGTGAAGCTGGATACCCTGTCCAAGGCGTATTGGCAGAATGCCTACCTGAGCGCCAAACGCGTGTTGCCGGCGAATCTGGCGCGTAATCCCTGAATTAAACCCAGGCCCAAAGGTGGGCTTGCTGTGGTGAGCAGGCTTGCCCTGCGCTGGGCTGCGAAGCGGCCCCACCGGATCCTCAGTGAACCCGGCGGGGGACTAGTCGAATCTTCGCGCCTCCCCTAATCACAGCAAACCCCCTCCCACATTGGCTTTGCGGTGTTTATTTAGCCGCCGACACGCGCCACACCTTATTTCCCACGTCATCGGCCACCAGCAAATCCCCCTGCTGATCAATCACCACACCTACCGGCCGGCCCATGGCTTTCTCATCCTTGTCGAGGAACCCGGTCAGCACGTCCACCGGCTGTCCTTTGGGCTGCCCACCTTCGAACGGCACGAAGATCACCTTGTAGCCACTGTGCGGCTTGCGGTTCCACGAACCATGCTGGCCGATGAACGCGCCGTGGCTGAATTGCGCTGGAAGCTTGCTGCCCTCTGCGAATGTCAGGCCTAACGACGCCGTATGGGGGCCTACCGCGTAATCCGGTGCAATCGCTTTGGCCACCAGGTCGAGATTCTGTGGGTTGACGCGCACGTCTACATGCTGGCCGTAGTAGCTGAACGGCCAGCCATAGAAGGCGCCATCCTTGACCGAGGTGATGTAGTCCGGCACCAGGTCGCTGCCGATCTCATCGCGCTCGTTGACCGCTGTCCACAGCTTGCCGGTCTGCGGTTCCCAGGCCATGCCGTTGGGGTTGCGCAGGCCGGAGGCGAAAATGCGGTGCTGGCCGCTGGCGCGGTCCACTTCCCAGATCGCCGCACGGCCCTGTTCCGCTTCAAGGCCGTTTTCCCCCACGTTGCTGTTGGAACCGACACTCACGTACAGCTTGCTGCCATCCTTGCTGGCCACCACGTTTTTCGTCCAGTGGTGGTTCAACGGCCCGCCTGGCAGGTCGACCACCTTAGTACCGGCTTGCTTGATCGCGGTTTCGCCCGGTTGATAGGCAAAGTGCAACAGCTTGTCCGAGTCCGCCACGTACAGGTCGTTGCCGACCAGTGTCATGCCAAAGGGCGAATTAAGATTTTCCAGGAATACCGTGCGGGTTTCCGCGACGCCGTCGTGGTCGGCATCACGCAGCAGTGTGATGCGATTCGGGCTCGGTACCCCGGCGCCGGCGCGGCCCATGACCTTTTCCATGACCCAGCCACGAATGCCTTTGGAATCATCCGGCTTGGGCGGCGCGTTGGTTTCCGCCACCAGCACGTCGCCGTTGGGCAGTACATACAGCCAGCGCGGGTGGTCGAGGCCCTCGGCGAACGCCGCCACCTGAGTGCCGGCAGCGGCGGTTGGCTTCACGCCTTCGGGCCAGCCGATGGCGGGCGCGATATTCACCGTGGGGATCAGGGTTTTGTTCGGTTCCGGCAATTTGGGCGAAGGCCCGGTGCCGTCGGAGACCTGGAGGGTGGAGCTTTCACCGCAGGCGGCGAGGGTGCCGGCGACCATGATGAGTAGGGCAAGTCTGGTTTTATGCATGGTGTTCTCCTTAATACCTGTAAGGGTAGAGGAGGTAGCCGAGGCGTTGGTTCAAGTCCAAGGCCAGCTTTAATTGACGCTCCACCCCCAACCCACTAACCTTCGCGGCTTGTTCCAGGTGCTCCGTGACCCATGGGTCGACGGAGTGAAACAGGGAAGCCGGTGAGTGAGCGCACTTGTACACAGTGCTGCCGCGATTCCGGCGCTGCCCCCGCAACGGTAAATGAGTCAAGACGGTGCCTTTTGCCACTGTATCGCCAGCGATATGGGAAGGCGCACCGTCGGCCTGCCTGCTTGATTAACGCAAGCGCCACTCATGAGCCCGGAGACCGGCCTGAAACATCCAACAGCATCACGGTGGGCGATGCTTGGCTGTCTGTGTTCCTTTTTCCTGCCCGCCGTTTTTGTCCAGCCCCAACGGAGAGCTGCCATGACCGATTCCCCCGAACGCGACGAACGCCATCTGGCGCGCATGCTGCGCAAAAAAGCCGTGATCGACGAACGCATCGCCAATTCCCCCAACGAATGCGGTTTGCTGCTGGTATTGACCGGCAACGGCAAAGGCAAGAGCAGCTCCGCGTTCGGCATGCTGGCGCGGGCCATGGGCCACGGCATGCAGTGCGGCGTGGTGCAGTTCATCAAGGGGCGCAACAGCACCGGCGAAGAATTGTTCTTCCGCCGCTTCCCCGAGCAAGTGCGCTTCCATGTGATGGGCGAAGGCTTCACCTGGGAAACCCAGGACCGTCAGCGCGACATCGCCGCCGCCGAAGCCGCCTGGGCGGTTTCCCGTGAATTGCTGCAAGACCCGACCATCGGCCTGGTGGTGCTGGACGAATTGAACATCGCCCTCAAGCACGGCTACCTCGACCTGGACCAGGTCCTCAGCGACCTGCAAGCCCGCCCGCCGATGCAACACGTGGTGGTCACCGGCCGTGGCGCCAAGCCTGAGCTGATCGAAATGGGCGACACCGTCACCGAAATGGGCATGCTCAAACACGCGTTCCAGGCCGGTATCAAGGCACAGAAGGGCGTCGAACTTTGAATCAGCCCCGTCATTGCCCGGCCGTATTGATCGCCGCACCGGCGTCCGGCCAGGGCAAAACCACCGTCACCGCCGCACTGGCCCGTTTGCACCGCAACCTGGGGCGCAAGGTGCGCGTGTTCAAATGCGGCCCGGACTTCCTCGACCCGATGATCCACGAACGTGCCAGCGGTGCGCCGGTGTATCAATTGGACATGTGGATGGTCGGCGAGCAGGAAAGTCGCCGTTTGCTGTGGGAAGCGGCAGGGGAGGCGGACCTGATCCTCATCGAAGGTGTGATGGGCCTGTTCGACGGTACACCCTCGAGCGCCGACCTGGCGCGGCACTTCGGCGTGCCGGTGCTGGGTGTGATCGACGGCACCGCGATGGCGCAGACGTTCGGCGCGCTGGCGTTGGGCTTGGCGCGTTATCAGCCGGACCTGCCGTTCGCGGGCGTGCTGGCCAACCGCGTCGGCACCCTGCGGCATGCGCAATTGCTTGAAGGCAGCCTCACCGAAGGCTTGCGCTGGTACGGCGCATTGTCCCGCGAGACCGGTATCGAATTACCCAGCCGGCACCTCGGCCTGGTGCAGGCCAGTGAACTGAATGACCTCGATGTGCGCCTGGACGCCGCTGCGCAAGCGCTGGGCAGCAGTTGCGAAGTGGCCTTGCCGCCACCCGTGACCTTTGCCGCGCCGCAAGTGATCCACGCTGAGCCGTTGCTCAATGGCGTGCGCATCGCTGTGGCCCGCGACGAAGCCTTTGCCTTTACCTACGGCGCCAGCCTCGACCTGCTACGTGCGATGGGGGCCGAGTTGAGCTTCTTCTCGCCGATCCACGATCGCGAATTGCCTGACGCCGACAGTCTCTATCTGCCGGGTGGTTACCCGGAGTTGCATCATCAGGCGCTGTCGGAAAATACCTCGATGCTCGACGCCATCCGTGCCCATCACGTGGCCGGCAAACCCTTGCTTGCCGAGTGCGGCGGCATGCTCTACCTGCTCGACTCGCTGACTGACGTCGAAGGCACCCGTGCCAAACTGCTCGGCCTGCTGCAGGGCGATGCCGTGATGCAAAAGAAACTGGCGGCCCTGGCGCTGCAAAGTGTCGAATTGCCGGAAGGCACCCTGCGCGGCCATACCTATCATCACTCCCTGACCAGCACCGAGTGGCAACCGATTGCCCGTGGCCTGAGCCCCAACGGTGGGCGCGGGGCCGAGGCGGTGTATCGGCAGGGACGGATGACGGCTTCCTACGTGCATTTTTATTTCCCGTCGAATCCGGCCGCGGTGGCCGCCTTGTTTGCGCCGGACCTTGAGACCGCCATCGCAGGCAAGCCAGCTCCCACCGCGACAGTGTTCACAGATCAACCTGTGGGAGGGGCGGTGCGAGGATTCGACTTGCCCGCGAAGAGGCCATGACCGACAACGCCTTCCCCGAGGCCGACCGCCAGGCCGTCTACCGTGCCATCGCCGAACGCCGCGACATGCGCCACTTCAGCGGCGGCACTGTCGCCCCCGAATTGCTCCACCGCCTGCTGCAGGCTGCACACCAGGCCCCCAGCGTTGGCCTGATGCAGCCCTGGCGCTTTATTCGCGTCAGCGACCGCGTGTTACGTAGCCAGATTCAACAGTTGGTGGAGGAAGAGCGCGTGCGCACTGCCGAGGCCTTGGGCGAACGTTCCGACGCGTTCATGAAGCTCAAGGTCGAAGGTATTCACGATTGCGCCGAAGTCTTGGTGGCGGCGTTGATGGACGATCGCGAGCGGCACATCTTCGGCCGGCGTACCTTGCCGGAAATGGACATGGCGTCGTTGTCCTGTGCAATCCAGAACCTGTGGCTGGCGGCCCGCGTCGAAGGCCTGGGCATGGGCTGGGTGTCGCTGTTCGAGCCTCAGGCCTTGGCCGATCTGCTGGGTTTGCCGCCCGGCGCGAAACCCTTGGCCGTGCTGTGCCTGGGGCCAGTGGACGCGTTCTACCCGGCACCGATGTTGCAGCTCGAAGGCTGGACCGAACCTCGGCCATTGAGTGACATGTTGTATGAGAATGTGTGGGGAGTGAGTCAATGAGTGTGGCCTTGCTGTGTGTCGCTGCCGTGGCGCTGGACGCGCTGCTGGGTGAACCGAGGCGCTGGCATCCGCTGGTGGCGTTCGGCAATTTCGCCGGGCGCATCGAGCAACGTTTCAACAGCGGCGGTCGCGGCTGGCGCAGCCATGGCGTGACCGCGTGGGTGATCGCCGTGGTGCCGTTGACGCTGCTGGCCACCGCCTTGTCGTGGGCGCCGTATATCGGTTGGGTCCTGGAGATCCTGGCGTTGTACTGCGCACTCGGCATGCGCAGCCTCGGCGAACATGTTATGCCCGTGGCCCAGGCCCTGCGCAGCGATGACCTGGAGGAAGCGCGCAAGCGTGTGAGCTACCTGGTCAGTCGCCAGACCAGTGAGCTGGACCGCACCGAAGTCGCCCGCGCCGCCACCGAGTCGGTGCTGGAAAACGGCAGCGATGCGGTATTCGCCGCGATTTTCTGGTTTGTGGTCGCTGGCGTGCCGGGCGTAGTGCTTTACCGCCTGAGCAACACCCTGGATGCCATGTGGGGCTATCGCAACGAGCGCTTTGAACGTTTCGGCTGGGCGGCGGCAAAAATCGACGATGTGTTGAACTACATTCCCGCGCGCCTGGTGGCGTTGACCTACGCCGTACTCGGCAAAACCCGACTGGCGCTTCAATGCTGGCGCACTCAAGGCCCGACGTGGGACAGCCCCAACGCCGGTCCGGTGATGGCTGCCGGTGCCGGCGCCCTGGGCGTGGAGCTGGGCGGCGCGGCGATCTATCACGGTGAAGTGCACCAGCGCCCGCCATTGGGCGAAGGCCCGGCGGCGGATGCCGATTCCATCGACCGGGGCTGGCAACTGGTGCAGCGCGGCGTATGGTTGTGGCTGCTGATCCTATGTGCGGGGGCGCAATTCTATGCTTGAACACGGTGGCCGGCTGCGCAAGGCAGCGATTCAGTACGGGATAGCCGAAGCCAATTGGCTTGACCTGTCCAGCGGCCTCGCGCCCTGGCCCTGGCCGATTCCCGAGATCCCCTTGCGCGCCTGGGCGCGCCTGCCGGAAACCGACGACGGCCTGGAGCAGGCTGCCGGCGAGTATTACGGCGCTGCGCACTTATTGCCGGTGCCGGGCTCCCAGGCGGCCATCCAGTTGCTGCCACGCCTGCGCCGTGCCGGCAAGGTCGGGGTGTTGTCGCCGTGCTATGCCGAACACGCCGAAGCCTGGCGCCGTGCCGGTTACGTGGTGCGCGAAGTGCAGGAGCAGGAGGTCGACTTCTTTCTCGATAGCCTCGACGTGCTGGTGGTGGTCAATCCCAACAATCCCACTGGCCTGAGCCTCACCCCGCAACGCTTGCTGGACTGGCATTCGCGGCTGGCCCGGCGCGGCGGCTGGCTGGTGGTGGACGAAGCCTTCATGGACGTCACCCCGCAACTGAGCCTGGCGGGCCAGGCGCATCAAGTCGGCCTGATTGTGCTGCGCTCGTTCGGTAAATTCTTCGGCCTGGCCGGCGTGCGACTGGGCTTTGTATTGGCCGAACGCAAGCTGCTCAAGCTGCTCGCCGAACAGGTCGGGCCTTGGGCCGTCAGCGGCCCGACGCGGGTGCTGGGCCAAGTGTGCCTGCGCGACACCGCCGGGCAGGCGCGGCAACGCGTGCGTTGCATCGAGGCGGGACAGCGCTTGTTCGCCTTGCTTGAGCGCCACGGCTTTCAACCCCAGGGCGGCTGCGCCTTATTCCAATGGCTGATCACGCCCCACGCCGAACGCCTGTACGAATTCATGGCCCAGCGCGGCATCCTGCTGCGCCTGTTTGTTCACGACAGTAGCCTGCGTTTTGGCTTGCCCGGCACTGAGGTCGACTGGCTGCGCCTCGACGAGGCCCTGGCCGCCTATAAGGAAACTGCATGAGTACGCTGATGGTGCAAGGCACCACCTCCGACGCCGGCAAAAGTACCTTGGTGACGGCGCTGTGCCGCTGGCTGATACGCCAGGGCGTGGCGGTCGCGCCGTTCAAACCGCAGAACATGGCGCTCAACAGCGCGGTGACGGCCGAAGGCGGCGAGATCGGTCGCGCCCAGGCGGTGCAGGCCCAGGCCGCCAACCTGGCGCCGCACACCGATATGAACCCGGTGCTGCTCAAGCCCAACAGCGACACCGGCTCCCAAGTGATCATCCATGGCCGCGCCGTGACCAGCATGAACGCGGTGGCCTATCACGACTACAAAGCCATTGCGATGCAAGCGGTGCTGGCCTCCCACGCACGGTTGAGCGAGGCCTACCCGGTGGTGATGGTAGAAGGCGCAGGCTCTCCGGCGGAGATCAACCTGCGCGCCAATGACATCGCCAACATGGGCTTCGCCGAGGCGGTGGATTGCCCGGTGCTGCTGATCGCCGACATCAATCGCGGCGGTGTTTTTGCCCACCTGGTCGGCACCCTGGAATTGCTGTCGCCCACGGAACAGGCGCGGGTCAAAGGGTTCATCATCAACCGTTTTCGCGGCGACATTGCATTGCTGCAACCGGGATTGGATTGGCTGGAAGCACGCACCGGCAAACCGGTGGTGGGCGTATTGCCTTACGTGATGGACCTGCACCTGGAAGCCGAAGACGGCATCGACCGGCGTCAGATCGACAAGGCGGCGCAGGTGCTCAAGGTGGTGGTGCCGGTGTTGCCGCGTATCAGCAACCACACGGATTTCGATCCGCTGCGCCTGCATCCCCAAGTGGATCTGCAGTTCGTCGGCCCAGGCCAGCCGATTCCTGCCGCCGACCTGATCATCCTGCCAGGCTCAAAAAGCGTGCGCAGTGACCTGGCCTATCTGCGCGCCAACGGCTGGGAAACCGCCGTGGCACGGCACTTGCGCTATGGCGGCAAGGTGCTCGGTATTTGCGGCGGTTTGCAGATGCTCGGCGAGCAGGTGCATGACCCGCTGGGCCTCGAAGGGCCCGCCGGTTCCAGCGATGGCCTGGGGTTGCTGGCGTTCAGCACCACGCTGGAAGAAGAGAAGCAGCTGCGCAACGTGCGCGGGCGTTTGTTGCTCGAGGATGCGCAGGTCAGCGGGTATGAGATCCATGCGGGCGTGACGACCGGCGATGGCCTGTCGAATGCTGCGGTGTTGTTGGATGACGGGCGCAGCGATGGCGCCCAGAGTGCGGATGGGCAGATCCTTGGCACTTACCTGCACGGTTTGTTCGAAACGGCGGCGGCGTGCAGTGCTTTGCTGCGTTGGGCGGGGTTGGAGGATGTGCAGGCAGTGGACTATCACGCCTTGCGCGAGCGTGATATTGAGCGTCTGGCTGACTTGGTGGAAAACCATTTGGATACTGAACTGTTACGTGAGCTATGTGGGATTTGACGGTGTGCACGCGATTCCAGTGTGGGAGCGGGCTTGCCTGCGATAGCGGCGTGATAGCCGACCCCTATTTAACTGATGCCCCACGTTCCAAATGTGGGAGTGGGCTTGCCCGCGAAGGCGTTGGGTCGGTGTACATATCCATTCCTGTGGTAACGGCTGCTGGTGGTTCCGCTCTTACAGCGGGTCACTTTTGGAAGGACCCAAAAGTAACCAAAAGGTCCTCGCCCCACCACTCGGCACCTCGCCTAGGCTCGGCATGCCCTCACTCCGGCTTTGGAGCGTGGGCCGCCGCGATGGGCCATCCTTGGCCCAGCGCGGCTAACCCGGCGTCCTGCCGGGTTACCCACGCTCCAAAGCCTGCGTTCGGCCAGCGTGGTTTTACGGGGCGCCTGAGATCAAAATCAAAAGCCAGATCAAACGCGGATCTGCTTTTCTGTGGGAGCGGGCTTGCCCGCGAAGGCGGCCTGACAGCCGACCACCCTTTACCTGATGCCCCCCACTCCAAATGTGGGAGTGGGCTTGCCCGCGAAGGCGGCCTGACAGCCGACCCCTATTTACCTGATGCCCCCCACTCCAAATGTGGGAGTGGGCTTGCCCGCGATGGCGGCCCGACGGCCGACCCCTATTTACTTGATGCCCCACACTCCAAATGTGGGAGCGGGCTTGCCCGCAAAGGCGGCCTGAGAGCCGACCCCTATTTACCTGATGCCCCACACTCCAAATGTGGGAGTGGGCTTGCCCGCAAAGGCGGCCCGACGGCCGACCCCTATTTACCTGATGCCCCCCACTCCAAATGTGGGAGTGGGCTTGCCCGCGATGGCGGCCTGACAGCCGACCCCTATTTACCTGATGCCCCCCACTCCAAATGTGGGAGTGGGCTTGCCCGCGATGGCGGCCCGACGGCCGACCACCCTTTACCTGATGCCCCACGCCCCAAATGTGGGAGCGGGCTTGCCCGCGATGGCGGCCTGACAGCCGACCCACTTCAGCCAACCCAAGGTGCCATCCCATGCTTCAACTGATCCTCGGTGGCGCTCGCTCCGGCAAAAGCCGTCTCGCCGAAAGGCTCGCCAGCGACAGTGCCTTGCCCGTCATTTACATTGCCACCAGCCAACCGCTGGATGGCGAGATGAACGCGCGCGTCGCGCTGCATCGCCAACGTCGCCCGGACGATTGGGGCTTGATCGAGGAGCCTGTTGAGCTGGCGCGGGTGCTTCGGGAGAACGCTGCCGTGGGGCAGTGTCTGCTGGTGGACTGCCTGACGCTGTGGCTGACCAATCTGCTGATGATCGAGGACGTCGAACGCTTGGCGCTCGAACGCGAACAACTGCTGGAAACCCTGGCCTCGCTGCCGGGTGAAATCATTTTTGTCAGCAACGAGACCGGTCTGGGTGTCGTGCCGCTGGGCGAATTGACTCGCCGCTATGTGGATGAAGCCGGTTGGCTGCATCAAGCCTTGGCCGAGCGGTGTCAGCGTGTTGTCCTGACCGTTGCCGGCCTGCCCCTGACTTTGAAAGGTACTGCGTTATGACTGACACCTGGTGGCTCAACCCTTGTAAGGCGATCGATGCTCAAGCGTACGAACAAGCCCTGGCGCGCCAGCAACAATTGACCAAGCCGGCTGGTTCCCTCGGTCAGTTGGAGGCGCTGGCAGTGCAATTGGCCGGCCTGCAGGGCCAGGTCAAGCCGTCGGTGGATTCTCTGTGGATCGCCATTTTCGCCGGTGACCATGGCGTGGTTGCGGAAGGCGTGTCGGCGTTTCCCCAGGAAGTCACCGGGCAGATGCTGCAGAACTTTGTCACCGGTGGCGCGGCCATCAGCGTATTGGCGCGGCAGTTGGGTGCGCAGTTGGAAGTGGTCGACCTGGGGACGGTGACGCCGTCGCTGGATCTGCCGGGTGTACGGCACTTGAATATCGGCGCGGGCACGGCCAACTTCGTCAACGGCCCGGCGATGACCGAGGCTCAGGGGCAGCTCGCCCTGCAAGCCGGTCGCGACAGTGCGTGGCGTGCGTTGGCAAACGGGGCGCAACTGTTTATCGGCGGCGAGATGGGCATCGGCAACACCACCGCCGCCAGTGCGCTGGCGTGTGCCTTGCTCGATTGCCCGGTCAGCGACCTCACCGGGCCGGGCACCGGGTTGAATGCCCAGGGTGTCAGCCACAAAGTGGCCGTGATCGAACGCGCGCTGGCGTTGCATGCCGGCCAGCGCGGTAATGCGTTGCAGACCCTGTTCAATCTTGGTGGCTTTGAAATTGCCGCACTGGTGGGTGCGTATCTGGCCTGCGCCCAGGAAGGCATCGTGGTGCTGGTGGATGGGTTCATCTGCACGGTCGCGGCGCTGGTGGCGACACGCGTGAACCCGGCGTGCCGTGAATGGCTGGTGTTTGGCCATCGCGGTGCCGAGCCTGGCCATCGTCATGTGCTGCAGCGTCTGGACGCGCAGCCATTGCTGGAACTGGGTCTGCGCCTGGGTGAGGGCAGCGGTGCTGCGCTGGCGGTGCCGTTGTTGCGCCTGGCCTGCGCGCTGCACGGGCAGATGGCGACCTTCGCCGAAGCCGCCGTGGCAGACCGTCCGGCATGACCTTGCGCCTCGACCTGCTGCGCCACGGCGAAACCGAGATGGGCGGCGGCCTGCGCGGCAGCCTGGATGACGCACTCACCACCAAGGGCTGGGCGCAGATGCGTGCTGCTGTTGTGGCGCAAGGGCCGTGGGACCGCTTGGTCAGTTCGCCACTGCAACGTTGTGCGCGGTTCGCCGAGGCATTGGGCGCTCAACTCAACCTGCCGGTCACGCTGGAAAAGGATCTGCAAGAGCTGCACTTCGGTGCCTGGGAGGGGCAAAGTGCCGCCGCCTTGATGGAGACCGACGCCGAGGGGCTGGGCTTGTTCTGGGCTGATCCCTACAGTTTTACGCCGCCGGAGGGGGAGCCTGTCAGCGACTTTTCCGGTCGGGTTCTGGGCGCTGTCGCACGTTTGCATCAGGCTTACGCCGGTGAGCGTGTGTTGTTGATCAGCCATGGCGGCGTGATGCGCCTGTTACTGGCGCAAGCGCGTGGCTTGCCTCGGGAGCAATTGCTAAACGTGGAGGTTGGCCACGGTGGGCTATTCAGTCTGCAGGTCGCCAACGATGGCGCGCTGAAGGAAGTGGGGTAACCATGCTGCCATTCTGGATCGCCCTGCAATTTCTCAGCAGCCTGCCGATTCGCCTGCCGGGCATGCCGCAGCCTCAGGAGCTGGGCCGCTCGTTGCTGTTTTATCCCGTCGTCGGTGTGTTGTTCGGTGTGCTGTTGTGGGCCCTGAACACTGCATTGATGGGCGCGCCACTGTTGCTGCATGCCGCACTGTTGCTGACGGCCTGGGTGCTGCTCAGTGGCGGCCTGCACCTGGACGGTCTGGCGGACAGCGCCGATGCCTGGCTGGGCGGCTTCGGCGATCGCGAGCGAACGCTCGCGATCATGAAGGACCCGCGCAGCGGGCCGATTGCCGTCGTCACGCTCGGGCTGGTGCTGCTGCTCAAATTCACCGCCTTGGTCGCCTTGATCGAACAGCAGAACGGCGCCGCACTGATCCTGGCCCCGTTGATCGGCCGCACATCGATGCTGGCGCTGTTTCTCACCACGCGCTATGTGCGTGCTGGCGGATTAGGCCAGGCATTGTCGGATCATTTACCGAGGATCGTCGGCCAACAGGTGCTGATCCTCAGTGGGCTGGCGTGCATCCTGATCGGCGGCTTCAGCGGTGGTGTTGCGGTATTGCTCGCGGCGATCTGTTTTATCGGGCTGCGCCAACTGATGGTCAATCGCCTGGGCGGCACCACGGGCGACACCGCGGGCGCCTTGCTGGAGCTGCTGGAAGTCGCGGTATTGGTCGGCTTGGCGCTGTAACACTTTCTTGCATTTCCTTAATCGCGGGTATATACACGTTCCATGCTTGCCTCCCAATGTTTATGTACCAACCTGCGACGTGCCGCCCGTGGCGTCAGCAGGCATTACGACGGCGCCCTTGATGGCTTCGGGATCAACGTCGCCCAGTATTCCTTGCTGTGCAACCTGCAGCGACTCGATCAGCCGAGCATTTCCAACCTGGCCGACGCCATGGGCCTGGATCGCAGCACCTTGGGCCGTAACCTGCGAGTGTTGGAAGGCGAGGGCCTGGTGCAGTTGGTTGAGGGGGATGACTTGCGTAACCGCCTGGTGAAGTTGACCGACGACGGTGAGGCACGACTCGCCGCCGCATTACCTGCCTGGGAGGCGGCGCAGCAGAAATTGATCGATCAACTCGGCGCGGAAAAACGCGAAACCTTGTTGGCCTTGCTGGACGAACTCGCCTGATCGCGGGTTTGTTCGACTATAAGCGGGTATATACCCGCAAGCGGAGAATAAGAAATGACCTCGATGTGGCGCACCAGTGGCTGGATTCTTGTGGGGAGTGCGCTGATCCTGGCGTTGTCGTTGGGCGTGCGACACGGGTTCGGCCTGTTTCTGGCGCCGATGAGCAGCGAGTTCGGCTGGGGCCGTGAAACCTTTGCCTTTGCCATCGCCTTGCAGAACCTTATCTGGGGGCTGGCACAGCCGTTTACCGGCGCCCTGGCCGATCGGTTTGGCGCCACCAAAGCGGTGTTTGTCGGCGGCGTTCTTTACGCGGTGGGCCTGGTGCTGATGGGCATGTCCGATTCGGCGTGGTCGCTGTCCCTCAGTGCCGGCCTGCTGATTGGTATCGGCCTGTCCGGCACCTCGTTCTCGGTGATTCTCGGTGTGGTCGGCCGCGCCGTGGCCCCGGAAAAACGCAGCATGGCCATGGGCATCGCGAGCGCTGCCGGTTCGTTCGGCCAGTTTGCGATGGTGCCGGGCACCTTGGGCTTGATCAGTTGGTTGGGGTGGTCTGCAGCACTGCTGGCGCTGGGCCTCATGGTGGCGCTGATTCTGCCGCTGGTCGCGATGCTCAAGGACCGGCCGTTGCCGGTGATGGCCGGTCAGCAAACCTTGCGTGAAGCGTTGAAGGAAGCCTGTTCCCATTCCGGCTTCTGGCTGTTGGCCTTCGGCTTTTTTGTCTGCGGTTTCCAGGTGGTGTTCATCGGTGTGCATTTGCCGGCCTACCTGGTGGACCAGCACCTGCCAGCCACCGTCGGCACCACGGTGTTGGCGCTGATTGGCCTGTTCAATATCTTCGGCACCTACACCGCCGGCTGGCTCGGTGGGCGCATGTCCAAGCCGCGCTTGCTGACCGGTTTGTACCTGTTGCGTGCGGTGGTGATTGTGCTGTTTCTGTGGGCGCCGGTTACCGAAGTCACGGCCTACCTGTTTGGCATGGCCATGGGCTTCTTGTGGCTGTCCACCGTACCGCTGACCAACGGCACCGTCGCGACACTGTTTGGTGTGCGAAACCTCTCGATGCTCGGTGGGATCGTGTTCCTGTTCCACCAGCTTGGTTCATTCCTGGGCGGCTGGTTGGGCGGGGTGGTCTATGATCGTACCGGTAACTACGATTTGATCTGGCAGGTGGCAATTCTGTTGAGCCTGCTCGCCGCGGCGCTTAACTGGCCGGTGCGCGAGCGGCCGGTGGCACGATTGCAGGCGCAGATGGAGGCAGCATGAGCCTAGCGGTACGCGGTGTGATACTTATCGCAGGGTTGCTCCTGGTGATACTGGCCTGGTGGGGCTGGCAACACGGCGGGCTGGCGTTGATGCAACTGGGTATGTCGATCTGTTAAGTTCGTAGCCTGAATATTTTGAAGGACACCCGACATGCAGATGCGCTGGCTCGCTGTACCCGTCCTGATGGCAATCGGCAGTGTCGCCTTGGCTGCCAGTTGCCCGCCGCTGCTGGAAGGCCAATTGCCCAAGCTGCGCGCCAAGGAATCCATCGACCTGTGCCAACGTTTTGCCGGCAAACCCTTGGTCATCGTCAATACCGCGAGCTTCTGCGGGTTCGCCCCACAGTTCAAAGGGCTCGAAGCGTTGTATCAACGCTACAAGGGCGAAGGGCTGGAAGTGATCGGCGTGCCGTCCGATGACTTCAAGCAGGAAGCCAAGACCGGTGAAGAGACCGCCAAGGTGTGTTACGTGAATTATGGCGTGACCTTTACCATGACCGAGCCACAAAGGGTCAAGGGGCCGGACGCGGTGCATTTGTTCAAGGTATTGGCGCAGCAGACCGACACGCCGCCGAAGTGGAATTTCTACAAGTATGTGGTGGATCGGCAGGGCAAGGTGATTGCCAATTTCTCCAGCCTGACCAAGCCTGACAGCCCGGAGCTGATCAAGGCGGTGGAGGAGGCGATCGCCTCCAAACCGTGATCGGCGTGCATTAAAAAGCCCCGCCTCCTTTGCAGGAGAGCGGGGCTTTTTAATGCGGCGTCGGGTTAGAACTTGTAGGTCAAGCCCAGGCCGAAACCGTTAGCGCTGTTTTCGTACTTGGCGTTGTACGTCTGACGCAGGGCATTGGTGCGCTGCACTTTGACGTCTTCTTCCTTGAGGTACGAGTAAGCCAGGTCGACGGTCATGTTATCCATGACCGCGTAGCCCAGGCCCACACTGAAGATTGTACGGTCGCCAGTAGGGATGCGCGGTGAACGATCGGTATTGTTGGTAGGCGACTGGTCGAAGGTCAGGCCGGTACGCAGTACAACTTGTTTGGTCAGTTGGTACGAAGTACCCACCGCGTATGCCCAAGTGTCATGCCAGTTCTGATCTTCTTTGATGGTACCGACCAGCGCCGGAGCAACGCCGCCGCCGTTGGCAGCGGTGACGCCTTCGTTGTTGACGGTGATGTCTTTCAGGCGGCTCCAACGGGTCCAGGTCGCACCTGCATAGAGTTTCCATGCATCGTTCATGTCCTGAGTGACCGACAGATCCCAGGATTCAGGGGTGTCGATTTTCAGCGAGGCATCGTAACGATTTCCGCGCAGGGCAATGCCTGGAACGCCCGTGCCCGGGGTCACTTCAGTATGGCCTTCGAGCTTGTACTTCACTTTCGAGTGATAAGTCAGGCCCACGCGCGTGGTATCGGTGGCTTGAACCAGAACGCCGAAGTTAAAGCCCAGGGCAGTATCGTCGCCCTTGATCTTGATGTTATTCGGGCCGCTGCCTGGAACCTGAGGCAACGAAACATCCGACTCCAGCACGCCGGAGATCCGGTTGATGGTTGGGCCAAAGCCGATGGAAACCCTGTCGTTAAAGGCATAGCTGACAGTCGGCTGGAAGGTCATGACCTTCACTTCGCTCTTGCTGCCAAAGCCACGGCCCTGGAAGCCATTTTCGTAGTCGGTCACCAAACCGAACGGAGCATAGACGCCGAAACCGATGGCCCACTGTTCATTGAGCTTGTTTGTGTAGAAGCCGAATGGAACGGCGGTGAAGGGCACCATGTCACCTTTGTTGCTACCGGTGGTGTTGGTGTTGCCACTGACGTGGCTGATATCGGTTGAAGCATCAATCGCTGCAACACCGCCCGTGATTTGCTGGCCTTCCAGCCGAGCCATACCGGCAGGGTTACCGTAAACAGTGCTTGCATCATCGGCAGAAGAAGAGCGACCTGCGAAACCCGTACCCATCCCGCTGACGCTCTGTTCGTTCAGTGCGAAACCGCTTGCAAACAGTTGGGAGGATGCCATGGCAACGGCGAGGCTAAGTGTGGTCTTGAGCATTACTTTTTTCATTATTAGAACTCCGTGGTGATCACCGCTGCGGAAAGTAACAATAAATTTAAGATCGCGCTATAGGCTGTAATACTGGAGATAGAGCGGTTTTGTAGGACAATCCGACCAGAATTCGGGGTTTTTGGCGAATCTTGCAAATTGCCCGGTCAGCAAGCCACGTGATTCATGGGTGAAACACAGGTTTGCCAGGCTTGAGTGAAATCGCGCAGCCTTCCTTGTGGGTGAAATATTTCTTTCCAGATACGCGCCATTGCCAAGGCATCACCGGGCGGTGGCAGGGTGCAGGTGTGTTGTTCAACCAAAAGCCAGGCGATTGCCGTGGCGTAGCGCAGGTTTACCGTCAACTCCAATTGCGGCGCGCTGAGGAAGGCATGTTGGCTGGCCAGTCCACGCACCAGGCTGGCCCGTTCAGGGTCCAGCGCCAGGTACTTGTCCCATAAATCGCGATGGCGGGGCTCGGTGATGCTGTACAGGCCATGCCCGCGTCGGTCGTGCAAAGCGGAACCGAGTTCCGACTGGCTGGCGGCAATGCCCAGCAGCAGGGACTCAGCCGTCGGGTTATGGCGGCCGAGGTACAGTAACGTCGGCCGGATCACATAACGACACAATTCGCTGGCGGCGATACCCATACGAGCCTCAATCCGTGAAAGTGGTCGGCGAGGCCTGAGGAGGGGGCTTGGCAGCAGTGGATCGGATCTCAGGCTCGCCGGAGGCGGATCATGCCGCCTGAGTTGAAGTGTAGTGTCATATTTGTGATGTAAAGGACTGTTTTTAAAACATCTTATTCATTTAGTTATAACGTTTATATCTATTTGAACTTAATGTCATCACCTGTGCATAAAAACCAGGCAATAAAAAACCCTGTTTTTTAAACAGGGTTTTTTTATGTTTCAGCGACTCAGGTCGATCAGGCAACCAGTGCCTGACGAGTACGTTCGATCACAGCCTGCAGCGGTTCTGCGCTGGAGTATTGATCGGGGTACAGGCGTTCGCTGTGACGAGCGATGCCGTGTTCATTGACCAGGGTGAAGCTGAAGCAGCCTTTACGAGCGGCCATGATCAGGCAGTTCATTGGGGCAAAAGCATTGGTGAGGGTGCGAATGGCATCCTGAGTATGGATAGTGGACATATTATTGGTGTTCCTACAAATGACACGGTTAAGAACCGTGCAACGTTAAAACGTTCCAGTGACGTTGATCACCATTGATCGAACGAAGAACCCGACTGGAACAAAGCAGCCAGTTTGAAGCGCTAATAAGTTAGGCGCGCTTGGGCTGGCAGGTAGGTACTTAGGAGGGCAGGCAACACAACAGGGGCAAAGGTTCTGGGCCCAGGGTGGAGATCCTGATCAATTTGCAGGCTGGTTCGGTCAGAGTATTGAAACTTCGCGACACCCTTTGTTTGTTCAAAGGCCGTGTCGTCGCAAGTGATACCTGGAAACCATCGAGGTGGTCGATCCCGTGTTGTTCAGGGGAGTTGTTCGACCAGAATTGACTTTCAGCTTGGTACTAACGCCGCGGATAGTAACGGAATGAATCTGGTAATGGAAGGGCTCTGACCAAAAAACTTCAATCAGCCGCCCAGCAGGCCCCGATAGACCAGCACCGTGGTTGCCGCTGCCAACGAGCAGCCCAGCCCGTAAGCGGCGAGGGTCAAGCGCAGGGACTGGCCGGTCTCCACCACTTTCATCACATCGGCCATGTCGTTGATCCGGCCTTCGCCCAGTTCAATGCACAGGCTTACGGCGGTAAACGCCGCCGACAGCAAGATAGCGATGGCAAACAGTGCGCCGTCCGGGGATGGCAGCGCCGCATTGATCCCCAAGGAAATGGCGCAGATGGCCAGTAGCAACACAGCGAATAACAGAATTCCTTTCATCGACCCTTCCAACGTTGCGCTGTAGGTCGGGGAGTGTGGCGAGCCGGGAAAGATTTGAAAAGTCCCTGGTTTGCCCCGGCGGTAACATTTTTGCAGCAAGTTGCTTCAAAAAAAGCCGGCGATATAACCATCGGATGGGTACTTGTGCACATTGGTTGCGCGGGGTGTAACCGCGCTGTCAACTGCACTGCAGCGCCGCCATTTGCCTGCAATGGAAATTTAAGTCAATGAAAAATCTGGCTTTTTTTTATTGGTGAAAAAATCGTCAGTTTGACTGCGGCCCCCATTCCATGGGGGTTTGCGCGGGTTAAAGGGGGGTTGTCCACTGAGTTATCCACAGCTTCTGTGGATTGTCCCGAGCGCTTGCTCTAGAACGGGCGTGCAGAGTTTTTTCAGCTTTACCTGTACGAAAAAAAGAGTAGAGTGGCGCGCCTTCCGTTCTGTCCCACAGTGCTTTATGAAGTTTCGCTCAGTATCACCTTCTGTTACCGACGCCCCTCACACTGTTACCGCCCCCAAGCGCTTTTCCTTGAAAGTGGCTTTGTGGTTGCTCGACAGCCCGCGCCTGGGTCACAACGTCAACGTCAAACACTTCGCCGGGCGCTTGCTCAAGCAGCCGGCCCGTGAAGGCGTGGTCGCTGCCCAAAGTCGCCTGGGCCAACTGATGTGCCGTGAGTGCGGGAATGCCCGTGACCGCCGCATCGGCCACGACCTGCTGCGCCTCGCGGCCCGTGCCGGTGACCGCCGCGCCCAACGTGAACTGGGCCAGGTCGAAGACTGAGCTGTCCTCAGGCCCTGTGCTCCGCTAACCTTGCTTTTTTTCGGTGATGGCAGACATGTCTATGGCGTTTGACTGGACCAGTATTGCCCTTGGCCTCGCTGGCGCTGCTGTGCCGTTATTGGCCCTGTGCTGGCAGCTTCAGCGACGGCTGACCGCGCGCATGACCGGCTGGGAACTGCTCGAAGAGCGTCTGGCCACTGCGCAACTGGCCCAGGAAGGCCTCGCCGCGCAGTTGGATGCCAGTCGCGATGAAATCAGCGACCTGAGCCAGGCCAATGCTGCCAAACAGGCTGACTTGGCGGCTGTGCGCCGCGAGGTCGAACTGCTGCAGATCGACCGCGACAATGCCCGCGACGCCGCGCATGCGTGGAACTTGGACCGCAGCGCCAAGGAGGCCGAGCTACGTCGCCTGGATGCATTGTCGTCCGCCCTGCGCGCCGAACTGCGTGAGCAGCAGGACAGCCATCAACAACGCCTTAACGACCTGCAAGGCTCACGGGATGAGTTGCGCGCGCAGTTCGCCGAACTGGCGGGCAAGATCTTCGACGAGCGTGAACAGCGCTTCGCCGAAACCAGCCAGGAACGCCTGGGCCAGTTGCTTGATCCGTTGAAGGAACGCATCCAGTCCTTCGAAAAACGCGTAGAAGAAAGCTACCAGAACGAAGCACGCGAGCGTTTTTCCCTGGCTAAGGAGCTTGAACGCCTACAGCAACTGAACCTGCGTCTGTCAGACGAGGCCACCAACCTGACCCGCGCCCTCAAGGGCCAGAAAACCCAAGGCAACTGGGGCGAGCTGATCCTTGAGCGGGTGTTGGAGCATGCGGGCCTGGAGAAGGGCCGCGAGTATCAGACTCAGGTCAGCCTCAAGGGCCCGGACGGCGAGCGTTTCCAGCCGGACGTGCTGATCATGTTGCCCGGCGACAAGCAGGTGGTGGTGGATTCCAAGGTCAGCCTCACCGCTTATCAACAGTACGTGGCAGCGGAGGATGATGTGATCGGCCAAGCAGCGTTGAAGCAGCACGTGCTGTCGCTGCGCAATCACGTCAAAGGCTTGGCTGGCAAGGATTACAAACGCCTGGAAGGCCTGCACAGCCTGGATTTCGTGTTGCTGTTCGTACCGATTGAGGCGGCTTTTTCGGCCGCGTTGCAGGCCGAACCGAACTTATTCCAGGAGGCCTTCGATCGCCATATCGTCATCGTCAGCCCCACCACGTTGCTGGCTACCCTGCGGGTGATCGATAGCCTGTGGAAGCAGGAACGCCAGAGCCAGAACGCCCGGGAAATCGCCGAGCGTGCGGGCTGGCTTTACGACAAATTCGTGCTGTTTATCCAGGACCTGGACGAAGTGGGTAATCGTCTACAACAGTTGGATAAGGCTTACAGCGCCGCGCGTAACAAGCTGACAGATGGACGCGGGAATCTGGTCAGCCGGACCGAGCAATTGAGGTTGCTCGGCGCGCGAGCGAGTAAAAGCTTGCCGGCCGATCTGCTGGAGCGGGCGATGACCGATTCCGACGGCGTTGCCCATCTGCCCGAATAGGTACAAACCAAAATGTGGCACTGACCTAAAGGGGCAGATGCCGACTCAGCAACGCTCGCAACGCCGCCGGCTTCACCGGCTTGGCCAGGTAATCCAGCCCCGCCGCATGCACCTCGGCCACCATTTCCGGGCGGCCGTCGGCACTGATGACCACGCCGGGAATCGGCTCTGCCAATTGCGCGCGCAGCCAGCCCATCAACTCAGTACCGGTCTCGCCATGATCCAGGTGGTAATCCACCAGTGCCAGCTGCGGGCGCACGCCCTCGGCCAGCAGCGCCGCGCATTGCGCCTGGTCGGTGGCGGTCCACACTTCGCAACCCCAGCGCGTCAACAGGCTGCGCATGCCAATCAGGATGCTCTCTTCGTTATCCACGCACAGCACCTGCGCACCGCTCAACGGCAGCCCGGTTTCCTGCGGCGTCTTGACCAGCGGGGTGGCCTGGTTGCGTGCCAGCGGCACGCGCACACTGAACACGCTGCCCTTGCCTGGCCATGAGCGCACGCTCAAGCGGTGGTCCAGCACGCGGCACAGGCCGTCGGCGATCGCCAAGCCAAGTCCCAGGCCTTTCTCCGCGCGGGTCTGGTGGCTGTCCAGGCGCTTGAATTCTTCGAAGATCACCTTCTGTTTATCCTGCGGGATACCCGGGCCACGGTCCCACACCTCCAGGCACAGCTCGCCTTTACGTCGGCGTACGCCCAGCAGCACCGGGCCGTCGGCATAACGGAAGGCGTTGGTGAGAAAATTCTGCAGAATCCGTCGTAACAACTTTATGTCGCTGTCGACGCGCAAACGGCTGCCGCGCAGGCGAAAGCGCAGACCTTGCTCCTGGGCGAGCGCCTTGAATTCCGCGCCGAGGGTGTCGAACAGCTCATTGAGCACAAAGGGCTGGCGCTGTGGGTTGATCTTGCCGTTTTCCAGGCGCGAAATATCCAGTAGATCGCTGATCAGGTCTTCGGCAGAGCGCAGCGAACTGTCCAGGTGCTGCACCAATTGCCGGGCTTCGCTGGACAGGCCGTCGTTCTGGTGGGAGAGGGCGGCGGAGAACAGGCGCGCAGCATTCAACGGCTGCATCAGGTCATGGCTGACGGCCGCCAGGAAGCGCGTCTTCGACTGGCTGGCAGACTCGGCCACGCCCTTGGCGTCAGTGAGCGCCACGTTGAGCTGGGACAGCTCGTGGGTGCGCTCGGTCACCCGTTGCTCCAGGCCTTCGTTGGCTTCGGTGAGTGCCTGTTCGGCTTCGCGGAACGCGGTAATGTCAGTGAAGCTCATGACGAAACCGCCGCCGGGCATTGGGTTGCCGATCAGTTCGATCACGCGGCCATTGGGGAATAAACGCTCGGACGTGTGCGCGCGGCCCTGGCGCATCCAGTGCAGGCGTCGCGCCACGTGCACTTCGGCCTCGCCCGGCCCGCACAGCCCGCGTTCGGCGTTGTAGCGGATGATGTCGGCAATTGGCCGGCCCACGCTGATCAGTCCGTCGGGGTAATTGAACAGCTCCAGGTAGCGCCGGTTCCAGGCCACCAGCTTGAGGGACTGGTCGACCACGCTGATGCCTTGGGTGATGTTTTCGATGGCGCCTTGCAGCAACGCGCGGTTGAACTGCAGCACTTCCGACGCTTCGTCGGCGATGCGTACGACGTCCTCCAACTGCATTTCCCGCCCTTCGATGGCAGCTTTTACCACTGCACGGGTCGAGGATGCACCGAGTACACCGGCCAGCAAGCGTTCCGTGTGGGCGATCCAATCGTTGTCGGCATTCTGGTTGGGGTTGAAGCCTTTGCCTTGGCGATAGGCGAAACGGATAAAGCTTTGCTGGGCCCGTTCTTCACCCACAAAGCGCGCAGCCAGGCTCAGCAGATCGCTGATCTGCACCGACAGCATCGAGCGGGCACTGGCGCGCTGGCTGATTTCCTGGCCGATAAAGCGCCCGGCTTGCCAGTGCTCGGACACCCGCGTGCGCGAGAGCATCGACACCCACACAAACAGCGTGAAGTTACCCGCCAGTGAGAACACGGTGCCCAGGGTCAGCGAAGTGACGGAGAGGCCCAGCGGGTGCGAATGCATCCACGTCAGCCCTGGGAAAAGGCTGAGGGACCAACCCAGGCTTTTCGCCGTCACCGGTAGGACCAAGGTGTAGAACCACAGGAAGGTGCCCGCTGCCAGGCCCGCGAATACACCGCGTCGGTTCGCCTGTTTCCAGTACAGCGCGCCGAGCATCGCCGGCGCCAATTGGGTCACGGCGGCAAAGGCGATCTGGCCGATGGTCGCCAGGCTGGCGGTCGAACCCAGCAGGCGGTAACTGACGTAGGCCAGCAACAGGATGATCACGATGCTCACCCGGCGGACCGAGAGCATCCAGTGGCGGAACACTTCGAACGGCCGCTCGGCGCTGGAGCGACGCAGCAACCACGGCAGCAGCATGTCGTTGGATACCATGGTCGACAGCGCGATGCTCGCCACGATCACCATGCCGGTGGCCGCTGAAGCGCCGCCAATAAATGCCAGTACCGCGAGGGCGGGGTGGGCTTCGGCCATCGGCAGGCTGATGACATAGGAGTCCGGAAGCACCGAGCTAGGCAGCATCATCTTGCCGCCCAAGGCGATCGGTACTACAAACAGCGCGGCAAGAATCAAATACGCGGGAAACACCCACTTGGCCAGGCGCAGGTCCTGCGGGTCGATGTTCTCGACCACCGTGACATGAAATTGCCGAGGCAAGCAGATGATCGCCATCATGGCCACGCCGGTCTGCACCACCATCGAAGGCCAGTTGACGGTCTCCTTCCAGTATTCCTCCAGCCGTGGCGCCAGCATGGCTTGGCTGAACAGGTCGCCGAAACCGTCGTACAGGCCGTAGGTCACAAACGCGCCGACTGCCAGAAACGCGAACAGCTTGACCAGGGATTCAAACGCAATCGCCAGCACCATGCCACGGTGGTGTTCCGTGGCGTCGAGGTTGCGGGTACCGAAGACGATAGTGAACAGCGCCAATACCAGCGACACGATCAGTGCGGTGTCCTGCGCGCGCGTGCCGGTGGTGTCGGCACCCGCGCCGATCAGCAGGTTGACTCCCAGCACGATGCCTTTGAGTTGCAGCGCAATATAGGGCAGTACGCCGACCAGGCAGATCAGTGCGACCACCACGGCCAGGGATTGGGATTTGCCGTAGCGCGCCGCAATAAAGTCGGCGATGGAGGTGATGTTTTCCTGCTTGCTGATCAGAATCATCTTCTGCAGCACCCAAGGTGCCAACACCAGCAATAGAACCGGTCCGAGGTAGATCGGTAAAAATGCCCACAGTTGTTCGGCAGCCTGGCCTACGGCGCCGAAGAAGGTCCAGCTGGTGCAGTAAACGGCGAGCGACAGGCTATACACCCAGGCACGTACACGTGGCGGCAAGGGCGCGCGGCGACGATCACCGTAGAAGGCGATGGCAAACATAATGGCCATATAGGCCAGGGCAACGGCGGCGATCAGCCCGCTGGACAGCGTCATGGTAACTCCGAGCATAGGAACACCCAGGCATTCCAGGCCCGGTTGGACAGTCTCGCATGATGGCTGGGGTTAGTCAGTGTCGACCAAGGTCGTGTGGGATCGAATGTCGCAGGGGCGTTCAGCGAGGTGGCAGGGTTTTCTGGCGCAGGATGTAGAGTGTCACCAGCACGGCGCTGGTCAGCATGAAGCCACGCGCCCAGGGCAGGGGCACCAGGTAGCAGGAAACACCGATGCTCAGCCACATCAAGCCAATGGCGTAGACCTTGCCTTTGAGGGGGATGCCGTTGCCGTCCAGGTAATCACGGATCCACGGGCCCAGGCGCGGGTGTTGCACCAGCCAGTGGTAGAAGCGCGGGGAGCTTCGAGCGAAGCAGGCGGCGGCGAGCAACAGAAAGGGCGTTGTCGGCAATACCGGTAGGAAAATGCCGATCACCCCCAGCGCTACGCTCAACCAGCCGATGGCCAGCAGCACGTAGCGCAGGAGCAGAGAACGATTGCCCATGGGTGTCACGGGCAAGCGACTCAGTGGTGACGTGGCTTGAGGATCGCCGGTTTTTCGTCAGGGGCATTGCACAGCAGGTACAGCGCGGTCAGGGCTTCCGGGATCTGTACGATCATGTCGTCCATCAGGTTGGCGTCGGCGGCGATGTCGGAGAACTCCGGCTGGTCGTCGAACAGGCCCGAACCGACCATGATCGGCAGCAGCATTTCGCTGACTTCTTCCTCGGCGGTTTCGAACCAGGCAGCTTCGCGCAGGAACACGCCTTCCATGAAGCCGATGCACCAGCCGCGCAGGTCGGAATCATCCGGCTCTTCGCCCAGGTCCAGCTCGCATGGCAATTCGAATTCCTCGTCGGAGGCCAGTTGGCGACCGATGTGGGCCTTGAGGGCCAGCAAGGTGGATTCGATTTCTTCGCGCTGGGCGGCGTCGGCGTAGTGCGGCTCTTCGGCGAACAGTGCGTCGATCCATTCGCGGTCGGGCACGACCTCGGAGCAGATCGACAGGGCGGTCAGGTAGCCGTGGGCGGCCACGTAGTCCAGCGCCTCGTCATGCAGCTCATCGGCGTCGAGGAAGGCTTGCAGGCGGGTTAGTTGCTCAGCGAAGGACATTGAAGGACTACCTTGGGAATAAACGATGCTGAATTCTAGGCCTTCTTGAGCGCCCAGGCCAGCCACACTGCATATTTGCCAGGTTTTAGATAGCGCTCGCTGTTCGTCAGTGGCGCCCTTTGCCGGGTATCGCTCGGGTATACTGCCGCGTTTTGTGATGCCCTTGCAGGCCAAGCGCCAGTCCGAGAAAACTTCGCTTACGGATTATTTCCCGTGAGAACGTGTTTTCTCGGCCAGCCTGTACAGAGGGATTTCGGCACTATTTTGGAGTTATACATGCTCGAGCAGGCTCAACGCGTCCTCAAGGACATCTTCGGCTACGACAGTTTTCGTGGCCGCCAGGGTGCGATCATTGAGCGCGTGGCCAGTGGCGGTGACGCCCTGGTCTTGATGCCTACCGGTGGTGGCAAGTCACTGTGCTTCCAGGTGCCGGCGCTGTTGCGCAATGGCTTGGCCGTGGTGGTGTCGCCGCTGATCGCGTTGATGGACGATCAGGTGGCGACCCTGGAAGAGCTGGGTGTCGCCGCCGCGTCCTTGAACTCCACCCTCAGCGCCGAGCAGCAGCGCGACCTGGCTGCACGCATCAAGCGCGGTGAGGTGAAGATGCTCTACCTCGCTCCCGAGCGCCTGGTGCAGCCACGCATGCTGGCCTTTTTGCAAAGCCTGGAAATCGCCCTCTTCGCGATCGACGAGGCGCACTGCGTGTCGCAATGGGGCCACGATTTCCGTCGCGAATACCTGCAGCTCGGCCAGTTGGCGGAACTGTTTCCCGATGTGCCGCGCATTGCCCTGACCGCCACCGCCGACAAGCGCACCCGCGAAGAAATCGTCGAGCGCCTGCACCTGCAGAACGCCGAGCGCTTCCTGTCGAGCTTCGACCGGCCGAATATCTTCTACCGCATCGTGCCCAAGGAGCAGCCGCGCAAGCAGTTGCTGGCCTTCCTGTCCGAGCGGCGCAGCGATGCCGGCATCGTCTATTGCCTGTCGCGCAAGAAGGTCGATGAAGTCGCCGCGTTCCTCTGCGAACAAGGTTACCCGGCGCTGCCTTACCACGCGGGCCTGCCTAACGAAACGCGCTCCGCCCACCAGAAGCGCTTCCTCAACGAGGAAGGCCTGATCATGGTGGCCACCATCGCGTTCGGCATGGGCATCGACAAATCCAACGTGCGCTTCGTGGCGCATATGGACCTGCCCAAATCCCTTGAGGCGTACTACCAGGAAACCGGGCGTGCCGGCCGTGATGGCCTGCCGGCGGATGCCTGGATGGTCTACGGCCTCCAAGACGTGGTGATGCTCAAGCAGATGTTGCAAAACTCCGAGGGTGACGAGCGTCACAAGCGCCTGGAGCAGCACAAGCTCGACGCGATGCTCTCGCTGTGTGAAGAGACCCGTTGCCGTCGCCAGACCTTGCTCGCGTATTTCGACGAAGACATGCCCCAGCCCTGCGGCCATTGCGACAACTGCGTCGACGGCGTGCAGACCTGGGACGCCACCGAACCGGCGCGCCAGGGTTTGTCCGCTATTTACCGCACCGGCCAGCGTTATGGCGTGGGTCATCTGGTGGATGTATTGCTGGGCAAGGATAACGAGAAGGTCCGCAGCTTCGGCCACGAAAAACTGTCGGTCTATGGCGTGGGCAAGGCCCGCGCTGAGGGCGAATGGCGTTCGCTGTTCCGGCAGATGGTCGCGCGTGGCTTGGTGGATATCGACATCGAAGGGTATGGCGGTTTGCGCCTGAATGACAGTTGCCGGCCATTGCTCAAGGGCGAAGTCAGCCTTGAGCTGCGCCGCGACCTCAAGCCGCAGACCACCGCCAAGAGCAGCACCAGCCAGGCCAGCCAACTGGTGCGTGGCGAAGAGCGCGAACAGTGGGAAGCCTTGCGCACCCTGCGGCGCAAACTGGCGCAGGAACACAGCGTGCCGCCGTACGTTATCTTCCCCGACTCCACCTTGCTGGAGATGTTGCGCGAGCAGCCCACCAGCATGGCCGAAATGGCGCGGGTCAGCGGCGTGGGTGCGCGCAAACTCGAGCGCTACGGCCAGGCCTTCCTCGAAGTGCTGGGTGGCCAGGCCGAAGCGCCGAAGGAAATCGCCGATATTCGCCATGAATTGATCAGCCTGGCCCGCGCCGGCATGACCCCGATCCAGATCGCCGGTCAGCTGCAATGCTCGGAAAAAAACGTCTACACCTTGTTGGCTGAATCCATCGGCAAGCAGCAGCTGTCGTTGGAGCAGGCGCTTGATTTGCCGGAAGATTTGCTCGGCGAGATCCAGGACGCGTTCTTGGACGGAGAGGGCGAATTGCCACCTGTCGCGGAGATCGCACCGCTGTTTACAGGGCGTGTTCCTGAGGGTGTCTTGTACTGCGTAAGGGCCGCTTTGCAGTCTGAATTCGAAATTTAGTGCGCCAATTACGACAATGTAACGAATCAGTACATAGCAACTCTTGCCTACGGGCAGAGCGCATGCTTAGCTGACTAATAATTAGCCACACTTTATTTTCAGTCTAAAACATGAGTTTTTTATGCCGTTAACCGATCAACACCGATTTGGCATGCAGCTGGCGCAAATGTCCCGTGGTTGGCGCGCCGAGCTCGACCGCCGCTTGGCGGGGCTGGGCTTGTCCCAGGCGCGCTGGCTGGTGCTGTTGCACTTGGCCCGTTTCGAGGATGCACCCACCCAGCGCGAATTGGCGCAAAGCGTCGGCGTCGAAGGGCCGACACTGGCTCGCCTGTTGGACAGCCTGGAAGGCCAAGGCCTGGTGCAACGCCAGGCGGTGGTGGAAGACCGTCGTGCCAAGCGCATTCTGCTGTGTGATACCGCCCGGCCGTTGATTGAGCAGATCGAGACGATTGCTACCGCTTTGCGTCATGAGTTGTTTGTGGGGGTGGATGAAGCCGATTTGCGAGTGTGTATGCGGGTGCATGGGCACATTCTGGCGAATCTGGAAAAGTCCTGAGGCAAACAAACGCTGATTGACACTGGGCGGGCCTGCTGTGGTGAGCGGGCTGCTGTGGTGAGCGGGCTTGCCCCGCGCTGGGCTGCGAAGCAGCCCCATTGCAGTCACCGCGCTTCTTCAGTCAGAAATCAGTCGCCTGGTTTCGGGGCCGCTTCGCAGTCCAGCGCGGGGCAAGCCCGCTCACTACAATCCCCTCGTGTGTCAGAACGTCTGCCCCAGGTTCAGATACACCGCCTTCTGATTATCATCGTTGAACCCATAACTGAAATTCAGCGGCCCCAACGGTGTATCAAACCCCAGGAAGATACTCGCCGCGTTGATGTAGCCGCTGTCGAATTCATTGTCGTTGTTCCACGCCCGGCCGCGTTCCAATGACGCACCGAGGTACAGCGGGAAATCCAGCGGCAGGTACGAACGTGGCGTCAGTCGACGGTAATACACCGCTCGCATCAGGCTGATGTTCTGGCCTGAGATGGCGTCCTGGCGGAAGCCCGACAGCTGCCGCGCACCGCCCAGCAGGAAGCTGGAAATCACCACGTCCGAATCATCCAGCGTGCGCCCGTAGCGTCCCCCCAGCACCAGGGTGTCCGGGCCGTGGCTCATGGCCTTGTCCAACTTGAATTCCCATTGGCGGTAGCGCTGGTCCGAGCCCAGCCCCGGTTCGAATTCGCGGTAGGCCAGGCCGATGTCTTCGCCGGTATGGGGGAAGTACACATTGTCCAGGGAGTCGAAGGAGTACTTCAGTTCATAGAAGCCTTCGCTGAAGCTCACACTGGGCAGGTCCCGGTCGCCGATGCGCACATCCGCCTTGCCCCAGGCCTCGCCGACGCCGAAGCGGATCTCGCCGCTGTTGCCAATCTGCCTGCCGACGTTCAAGCCGAAGCCATAGCGTTCCAGGCGGTATTCGGAGATGGGATCGTTGTCCAGGATCAGCTCGACGTTCTGTGCCTGGGCGCTGAGATAAGGCGCGACAAAGTAACGCGAGCCGGTGTCCATCGGCTGGTAGAACTCGCTGTACAGCTCTTGCCGATCACCGATCTGCACCCGCGTCAGCCACTCGGCGCCGAGGCGGTTGATACCGTTCATGCGGTAGCTGGCGCCGAGGTTGAAGGCGCTGTCGCCGCGCATGTCATCCGAGAGGTTCAGGCCGAGGCGCAGGTAATCGGTGCCGCTGCGTTTGCCGCGCGCGCTGATCACCAGGGTGTTGTCCTGGCCTTTCTTGACCACGCGGTATTGCACCTGCTCGAAGTAATCCAGGCCGTACAAGGTGCCCATGTCCGACTGCAGGCGGCCCAGGTTCAACGGCTCGCCCAGGGGTTGGCGAATGTAGTAGCGGATCACGTCGTCGCTGACTTTCGAATCGTTTTCCACGGTGATCGCGGTGATCACCGGGGTGCGCTCGCCGGGGGTACGCGCGGCCACCAGTTGCGGGTCGATCGGTTCGGCAGGACGCAGGTGGGCCAGGCGCACGTCGAGGGCGCGAGTCGCGCGGTAGCCGGCGTCGATCATGTCCTTGGCGCGGCCGAAGTCGGTCACGCCATAGGCGGCGAGCGGTGGCTGGATCAGCACATCCTTGGGGTGCAAGTCCTTGAGTTGTTCTTCGGAGTTGCGCCTTGTCATCAGCGTGATGGACTGGTTGAGCACGTCCACCACCGTCGCCAGTTGCTTGCGCGAGCGCAGTGGGGTGCCGATGTCGACGACGATGGCGATATCCACGCCCATCTCCCGCGCCACGTCCAGCGGGATGTTATCGGTCATGCCGCCGTCCACCAGCAGCCGACCGTCCAGCTCCACCGGGGCGAATACCGCCGGGATCGACATGCTGGCACGGATCACCTGGGGCAGGTGGCCCTTGCGGAACACCACCTTCTCGCCGGTGGTGATATCGGTCGCTACCGCGCGGAAGGGAATCGGCAGCTTGTCGAAATTTCGCGTGTTGCTGCTGTGGGCGAACATGCTTTCCAGCAGCAGCGCCAGGTTCTGGCCTTGGATCACGCCCAGTGGCAGGCCCAGGCTACCGTCGTCACGAAAGCTGAGTTTCTGTTTGACCAGGAAATCCCGGTCATCCTGCTTGCGCCGGAACGGTACGTCCTCGCGGGGCGGTGCGTCGGACAGGGCCTGTTGCCAGTCGATGCTCAGCGCGAGCTTTTCCAGCTCGTCGATTTTGTAGCCGGAGGCGTACAGCCCACCGATCACCGCACCCATGCTGGTGCCGGCAATCGCATCGATCTGGATGCCTTGCTCTTCCAGCGCCTTGAGCACGCCGATATGCGCCAGCCCACGGGCGGCGCCACCGGACAGCACCAGGCCGATTTTTGGGCGTGGCGGTTCAAGGGCGTCGGCAACAAGAGGGAGTAGGCACAGGAACAGGCAGGACAGCAGGCGGCGCATCATGAATCTCGAGGCTGGGCGATAAAGGCCGCTATTATAGCCACTCGATCCGCCGAGCCCGTTACGCCAGGAGCCTCTCAAATTATGTCCTCGATCAAACCCGAGATCGTTATCACCTATTGCACCCAGTGCCAGTGGTTGCTGCGCGCGGCGTGGCTGGCGCAGGAATTGTTGAGCACGTTCGCCGATGACTTGGGCCAGGTGTCGCTGGCGCCGGCAACCGGTGGCGCTTTTCGCATCACGTGCGATGGCGTGCAGATCTGGGAGCGTAAGGCCGACGGTGGTTTCCCTGAAGCCAAGGTGCTCAAGCAGCGCGTGCGCGACCAGATCGACCCGCAGCGTGACCTGGGGCACAACGATCGTACGCAGTAAAAGTCACCGCCGTCGGCGGGCGGTGACCGTGCAGGGGGGATTATTTGGCGGCCATTTTTTGCTTGATGAAGCCAATCACCCAGGTCAGCACCAGCCCGCCGACGCCACCGCCGACAATGTTGCTGCCAACGGTCGCCACATCCAGCGCTTCGCCACCGGAGGCGCCCGTCAGTACCGCGACGATCTGGCCCAGCAGCGCCCCGCCGACACCCCCGATCACGGTGTTAAGCCCTGTCCCAAGACTCTGCCTGGTCATCCCGGCGATGTTGCCGCCGATGGTCCCGCTGATTATCTGCACCAACAAACTGATGAGCATTTCCATGGTAAAGCTCCCGCATCGCGTTGAGGTTGTGACCACTCGCGTGCAGCAACTTCAGAAAATACCCAGGCTGTCGTCGAGGTGTCGGTTATCCGTTGAACGACGACAAACTGTTGCGGATGTTTAAAGTGTAGATCACGCCGTCGCCGCAGGCTGTTTGGCCTGGCTGGCACTGCCCATCAGTCCGGAAAGCACGATAGCGACGATGATCAGCACGCCACCCAGCAGCATCCGCAGCGTCGGGGTTTCGGCAAACAGCAGCCAAGCCGCGGTGATGCCGTAGACCGGCTCCATGGCAAACACCACCGAGGCCGTGCGCGCCTTGATCACCGCGAGGCTGGCGACAAACAGACTGTGGGCCAGGCCGGTGCAGAACACGCCGAGCAGGCCGATCCACAGCCAGTCAATCGCCCTCACCTCGGTCAGCCCCGGTGCCGCCACGGGCAACAGGCACACCGCGACCACCACGTTCTGGCACAACGCGGCCTGCACCGCCGGAATGCGGCCGGAACTGGCGCGATTGTTCAGCGACAGCAGGGAAAACAGCAGCCCCGAGGCGATCCCCCAGAGCAAGCCGCCGGTGGCTTCGCTGGCGAGGTTGAAGTCCGGGGTGACCAGCACCAGGCCGACGCTGACCAGTACCACCAGCACTATTTCATTGGCGCGGATACGCTCGCGGAAAATCAGCCCTTCAAGAATCACGGTAAAGGCCGGAAACGCAGTGAAACCCAGGGTCGCCACCGCAACGCCGGCGACCTTTACCGCAATAAAGAAGGTCACCCAATGCGCCGCCAGCAACACGCCGCTCACCAGCAGCCGACGCCAGTCGCGCCGCTCGAGTGTTTTCCAGGCGGTGTTGCTGGCGAACCGTGCGAATACCGCCAGGGCCACTACGGCAAACACGGCGCGTCCGAAGACGATGATGGCCGGTGAAGCGGCCGCCAGTTTGCCGAATACGCCGGTAAGGCCAAACATCAATGCACCGATATGCAGGGCGCCGAGGGCTGAGCGGGGAGTCATTGCAGTCCTTGAATCAAGCGGGTGACAGAAGCGCAGTTTAGTGGCTCGGCCGTGCAGGCGTCTGTCGTGCGGCTCGCGATTGTTATCGCAAGGCTATTCCTAGGCGTTGCGTCGCAATGCGCCCGGCGAGGCGCCAAACTCGCGCAGCATCGCGGCCGCAAAGGCACTTTGCGAGGTATAGCCGACGCGATCGGCGATTTCACCAACCGGCAAAGGCGTTTGGCGCAGCAGGTCCAAGGCCATATGCAGGCGGCGACTGCGGATATAGTCCATGGGCGTTTGCCCGCATTCCGCCATGAAGCGTGCGTGCAAGCGCGCTACCGAGAGGTCGGCGATGCGTGCCAGGTCAGCCACCTGCAGCGGGTGCGCTACGTGGCGCTCGATGTGCGCGTTGAACGCCGCATACGGCAGGCGCCGGCCCGGCAGCGGTTGGGCAGACGGATGGTTGAGGCTGGCCAGCAACAGCACTGCGCCTTGCTGGGCGATCAGCGGGTCATCCACCGGGCTCTGCGCCAGCCATTGCACCAACTGGTGTTGCCGCGAATCCAGGGCCAGCCGTGCCGGTTGGTCGAGCAGGCGGCGACTGGCATCGGCATGCGTGCCCAAGGATTGCAGCACCCAGTGCTCGGTGGGCACGTCCAGCACCAGGCAGCGGCTGCCGTCGCGACTGCCGCAGGCGTGGTGGGCGGAGAAGGGCAGCACCATCACGCTGCTTTCGCGCACTTGGCTGCCACGCCCGTCGACTTCCAGATCCAGGTGCCCGGACAGGCCGAACACCAACTGCGCATGGTCATGGCTGTGGGCGATGGGCGCTTCGAGGTAGTGGCGTAGCGTGAGAGTGGGGCTCATCGCGGTCTCCTGGGCGGCAAGTCGGCAGTCTACAACGCTTCGCGGTCGGTGGGCGCTGTCATCAGACTGACGCACAGTTGTCATGGGCTATTAATCGCACTGGCGCAAGCTCGCGAAAACACCGTCGAGGGATGCCCATGACCAGTGCCGAGTTGACCAAGCCCAGCCGCAAGCAACGGGTGCGTACCCTGTGGATTTCCGACGTGCACCTGGGCACACGGGATTGCCAGGCCGAACATTTGTCGCAGTTCCTCAAGGGCTACCACGCCGATAAGGTCTACCTGGTAGGGGATATCATCGACGGTTGGAAACTGCGTGGCGGCATGTATTGGCCCCAGGCCCACACCAACGTGATCCGCCGCCTGTTGACCATGGCCAAGCGCGGCACCGAGGTGATCTACGTTACCGGCAACCACGACGAATTCCTGCGCCGCTACTCCAAGCTGATCCTGGGCAATATCCAACTGGTGGACGAGGCCGTGCACGTGACTGCCGATGGCCGGCACCTGCTGGTGATCCACGGCGACCAGTTCGACGTGATCACTCGCTATCACCGCTGGCTGGCATTTCTCGGCGACTCGGCCTATGAGTTCACCCTCACACTGAACCGCTGGCTGAACCATTGGCGTGCGCGCTACGGCTATGGCTATTGGTCGCTGTCGGCGTACCTCAAGCACAAGGTCAAGACAGCGGTGAACTTCATCAGCGATTTCGAAGAAGCCATCGCCCACGAAGTCACCAAGCGCGAGTTGCACGGCGTGGTCTGCGGGCATATCCACCACGCGGAGATTCGCAAGGTGGGCGAGGTGGATTACCTCAACTGCGGGGATTGGGTGGAGTCGTGCACGGCGTTGATCGAGCACTGGGATGGGAGTATCGAGTTGTATCGGTTGGCGGATGCGCAGGCGAAGGAGGCGCAGCTTAAGGCCGAGATGGTCACAGGCTAAAGGGCTACTCAGGTCACAAATGTGGGAGGGGGCTTGCCCCCGATTGCAGAGTGTCAGTCGCTGTAAGCTTGACTGATATACCGCCATCAGGGGCAAGCCCCCTCCCACAGTTTTAATGCTGTTTCTTCAGTTGGACACGTCGGCGATGGCTTTGGCCAGCAGCGTCAACCGCGTGGCATCAATCCCTGCCACATTCGCCCGGCCAGAACTCACCATGTACACACTGTGTTTCTCCCGCAGTTGTTTAACCTGCTCGGCACTCAGGCCGGTATAGGAAAACATGCCGCGCTGCGCGCCGATGTGCGCATACCGCTCCGACAGGCCATGGGGCGCCAACGCCTCCACCAGTCCGGAACGCAGGTGTGCGATGCGCGAACGCATGGCTTCTACTTCGTCGCTCCAGCGTTTTTTCAGCTCGGCATCGCCCAGGATGGTCGCCACCACCGCTGCACCATGGTCCGGTGGCGTCGACCACAGGTTACGCGCCGTGTTCGCCAACTGGCTGCGCACATCCGTCAGCTTCTCCGCATCCGCCGCGCACACGATCAACGCGCCGACACGGTCGCTGTACAGGCCGAAGTTCTTCGAACAGGAACTAGTAACCAGCACTTCCGGCAGCTCGGCTGCAAACAGCCGCACCGCCCAGGCGTCCTGCTCCAGGCCGTCGCCAAAGCCCTGGTAGGCGAAGTCGATCAGCGGCAGCAACTGGCGCTCGCGCACGATCTGCAGCACCTGGCGCCAGTCGTCCTGGGACAGGTCGAAACCGGTCGGGTTGTGGCAGCAGGCGTGCAGTAGCACGACATCGCCCTGGGGCACGCTGGACAGGGTGGCGAGCATCGCGGCCACATCCAGGCGATTGTCGGCGCCCACGTACGGATAATGGCTGACCGGGATCCCGGCCTTGGCAAAGATGGATTCGTGGATCGGCCAGGTCGGGTTGCTCAGCCAGACGCCACGGCCCGGCAGGTTTTGAGCGATAAAGTCGGCGCTCAGGCGCAGGGCGCCGGTGCCGCCTGGGGTCTGGGTGGCGCCAGCACGGCGTTCGCGGATCAGCGTAGAGTCCGCGCCGAGCACCAGCTCGCTGATCAGCTTGCCGAACGCAGCGTTACCGTGACCGCCGATGTAGGTCTTGGTGGCCTGGGTGTCCACCAGGCGCTGCTCGGCCAGTTTCACCGAGTGCAGGATCGGCGTCAGGCCCTGGTCGTCCTTATAAACGCCGACGCCCAGGTCGAACTTGTTCGGGTTGGCGTCCTGGGCGTACAGGTCCATCAGCCCGAGGATCGGGTCGCCGGGCACGCGGCCAATGGCATCGAAATGCATTACTTGCGGCCCTCGGCGTCCTTGGCCACTTCGTCGGTGCGCGCGGCCATGATGAAGTCGTTGCGGTGCAGGCCTTTGATGGAGTGGCTCCACCAAGTCACGGTGACCTTGCCCCACTCGGTGAGCAGGCCGGGGTGATGGCCTTCGGCTTCGGAGATTTCACCCATGGCGTTGGTGAAAGCCAGGGCGAATTTGAAGTTCTTGAACAGGAAAACCTTTTCCAACTGCATCACGCCGTCGCGCACTTCGATGTTCCAGTCGGGGATCTGCTTGAGCAGCACCGGCAACTCTTCATCGCTGACTTGCGGGGCATCGGCGCGGCAGGCTTCGCAGTGGGCTTGGTTCAAGGTGGTCATGGGGGGTGTCCTGAATTCGAAAGTTGAAGGTCAGTAGCGTCACCCTAAAGCAACGCGCGGCCAGGGAACAGACTCACCTGGCCTCAAGATGTAAGGTTCACGCGGCTTTGGGTTTGGGCGCAAACTTTGGAGCATGAAGACCCAGCTGCATGCCGCGCTCAACCATGCCCATGATGTCCTCCTGCGCCACTTCGAACAGGCGCTTGAGGTTGGGCAGCACGAAGTACAGCGGTTGCAGGATGTCGATGCGATAGGGCGTGCGCATCGCTTCCAGCGGGTCGAACAGCTGGTGCTCAGGCTCAGAGGACAGGCTGTACACCGTTTCCTTGGGCGACGACAGAATGCCGCCACCGTAGATACGCCGGCCTTCGGGGGTGTCCACCAGGCCGAACTCGATGGTCATCCAGTACAGGCGCGCCAGGTAAACCCGTTGCTCCTTAGTGGCCGCCAGACCGAGCTTGCCGTAGGTGTGGGTGAATTCGGCAAACCAGGGGTTGGTCAGCAGCGGGCAGTGGCCAAAGATCTCGTGGAAAATATCCGGCTCTTGCAGGTAGTCCAGTTCTTCGCGGGTACGGATAAACGTCGCCACCGGAAACTGTTTGTTGGCGAGCAATTCGAAGAAGGTCTGGAAGGGGATCAGCGCCGGTACGCGGGCGACTTGCCAGCCGGTTGTCTCGGCCAACACCTGGTTGATTTCGCCCAGTTGCGGAATCCGGTCATGGGGCAGGCCGAGCTTGTCGATGCCGTCCAGGTATTCCTGGCAGGCGCGACCCTTGATCACGTTCAATTGGCGAGTGATCAGGGTGTTCCACACCGCATGTTCTTCCGGCGAGTAGTGGATAAAACCTTGCGCGTCGGGCTCGCGGGCCACGTACTGCGTCTGCTTCATACGGCTCTCCTGCTAGGCATTCGTTCTTGTTATGTCCTGCGATGAGCCTATTGATAACCCGTGCGTGACCGGATTCCATCTGTTTAAAACGCCCTCGTGTAGGAAAATTTACTGATTTACGTAAAGTATTCGTTACGCTTGTGCGCCCGGCCGTTGCGCTGGGCTGGGAAAACCCTTCTGGCTGTCACATAATCTTGACGACTATCTGCGTCCTGCGACAAAAACACGCGGCGCCTACCTACATTTCGGGCCTCTTCATGCGTATCAAAGTGCACTGCCAGAACCGCATCGGCATCCTGCGGGACATTCTCAACCTGCTGGTGGAGTACGGCGTCAACGTCGCCAAGGGCGAAGTGGGCGGTGAGCATGGCAATGCCATTTACCTGTACTGCCCGAACCTGGTGAACATGCAGTTCCAGGCGCTGCGCCCGCAGTTCGAGGCGATTACCGGGGTGTTCGGGGTGAAAAGGGTAGGGCTGATGCCCAGCGAGCGGCGCCACATGGAGCTGAATGCGCTGCTCGGCGCCCTGGAGTTTCCGGTGCTGTCGATCGACATGGGCGGCTCCATCGTCGCTGCCAACCGTGCAGCGGCGCAGTTGCTCGGGGTGCGGGTGGACGAGGTGCCGGGGATTCCGTTGTCGCGGTATGCCGAAGACTTTGATTTGCCGGAGCTGGTGCGTGCGAGCAAATCGCGGATCAATGGTCTGCGGGTCAAGGTCAAGGGTGACGTGTTCCTGGCGGACATCGCGCCGCTGCAATCGTCCGAACATGACGACAGCGAAGCCATGGCCGGCGCGGTGTTGACCCTGCACCGCGCGGACCGCGTGGGTGAGCGCATCTACAACGTGCGCAAGCAGGAGTTGCGCGGCTTTGACAGTATTTTCCAGAGCTCCAAAGTCATGGCTGCGGTGGTGCGCGAAGCCCGGCGCATGGCGCCGCTGGATGCGCCTCTATTAATAGAAGGCGAAACCGGCACCGGCAAGGAGTTGCTGGCCCGCGCCTGTCACTTGGCCAGCCCGCGTGGGCAATCGCCGTTGATGGCGCTCAACTGCGCCGGCCTGCCCGAGTCGATGGCGGAGACCGAGTTGTTCGGCTACGGCCCCGGCGCGTTCGAAGGTGCACGTGCAGAAGGCAAGTTGGGGCTGCTGGAGCTGACGGCGGGCGGTACGTTGTTTCTTGACGGTGTGGGGGAGATGAGCGCGCGCTTGCAGGTGAAATTGCTGCGCTTCCTGCAGGACGGTTGCTTTCGCCGCGTAGGCAGTGATGAAGAGGTTTACCTGGATGTGCGGGTGATCTGCGCCACCCAGGTGGATTTGTCCGAGCTGTGCGCCCGTGGCGAATTCCGCCAGGACCTCTACCACCGCCTCAACGTGCTGTCCCTGCATATCCCACCCCTGCGCGAATGCCTCGACGGCCTGGCGCCGTTGGTGGAGCACTTTCTCGACCAGGCCAGCCGTCAGATCGGCTGCCCGTTGCCCAGGCTGGCGCCCGCCGCGATGGATCGCCTGAGTCATTACCATTGGCCAGGCAATGTGCGGCAGTTGGAAAACGTACTGTTCCAGGCGGTATCGTTGTGTGACGGCGGGACGGTCAAGGCCGAACATATTCGGCTGCCGGACTATGGGGTGCGTCAGCCGCTTGGCGATTTTTCGCTGGAGGGTGGCCTGGAAGCGATTATCGGGCGGTTCGAGAAAGCGGTGCTCGAAGCCTTATATGCCGAGCATCCCAGCAGCCGGCAGATGGGCAAGCGTCTGGGGGTGTCCCACACCACCATCGCTAACAAGCTGCGCGACTACGAAATTCTCAAGGCTAATAAATAAATCCTTTGGGAAGGGGCTTGCTGTGGTGAGTGGGGCTTGTGCCCCCATTCAAGGGGGCTGCTTCGCAGCCCGGCGCAGGGCAAGCCTGCTCACCACGGGGCAAGCCTGCTCACCACAGGGTAAGCCTGCTCACCACAGTAAACCCCTCCCACATTCGATCTTTGTCGCTTTCAAGGACGGGGCTTGCCGCAGGCGGCAGTAGTCCGCCGTTTTTTCGACTCTCACTCAATCCTGAAATCTTCATACCTCGCCGCAAACCCCCGCCCCGCCTGCACTTCATGCTCTTTTTAAAAGTTGGTTCGCAAATTGCTTAAGCCTCATCAGTACAGCGGTGGGCGGCAAGCGTCCGTCAGAAAGAGGAAAGAGCGTGGACAAGTACCTTTATGTGGCAATGACCGGCGCCAGCCAGAATGCTCTGGCGCAGAAGGCCCATGCCAACAACCTGGCGAACATTTCCACCAATGGTTTCCAACGTGACCTGGAGCAGGCGCGTTCGATGCCGGTGTTCGGTGACAGCTTTCCGGCGCGCGCGTTTGCCTTGACCGAACGCCCGGGCACTGACTTCTCTCCTGGTGCGATGATCGAGACCGGCCGTGACCTGGACGTGGCCGTCAGCGGCAATGGCTGGATGGCCGTGCAGACCCCGGACGGCAGCGAAGCCTACGTGCGCAGCGCGAGCATGAACGTCGACGCATTGGGCGTTCTGCGGGCCGGCAACGGCATGCCGATCATGGGCAACGGTGGGCCGATTGCCGTGCCGCCGCAGCAGAAAATCGAAGTGGGTGCCGACGGCACCATCAGCATCCGCGCCATGGGTGAAGGCCCGCGCGTGATGGCGGAAGTGGACCGCATCAAGCTGGTCCAGCCGGACCTGAAGAACATGAATAAAGGCTTGGACGGCACCATCCACACCAAGGATGGCCAGCCGGCCCAGGCTGACGCGACGGTCACGCTGACCTCGGGTTTCCTGCAGGCGAGCAACGTCAATGCGGTGGAAGAAATGACCGCAGTGCTGGCGCTTTCCAAGCAGTTTGAGCTGCACATCAAGATGATGAACAGCGCTAAAGAAGACGACCAGGCCATGACGCGCGTCATGCAGATGAGCTGATTGCAGCCCATTAACTAATTTGTGATGTCGCGCCAACAAACAGGCGCACAGAGGAGAACAGCATGCTTCCGGCTCTATGGGTTGCCAAAACAGGCCTGTCCGCCCAGGACACCAACCTGACCACCATTTCCAACAACTTGGCCAACGTATCGACCACGGGTTTCAAACGTGACCGTGCCGAGTTCCAGGACTTGCTCTATCAGATCAAGAAGCAGCCGGGCGCTCAGTCGACCCAGGACAGCGAGCTGCCGTCGGGCCTGCAACTGGGTACCGGTGTGCAGATCGTCGGCACCCAGAAGAACTTCAGCGCCGGTAACCTGCAACAGACCGGCCAGCCGCTGGACATGGCCATCAACGGCCGTGGCTTCTTCCAGATCCTGCAACCGGACGGCACTACTTCCTACACCCGTGACGGTACTTTCCACCTGGACTCCAACGGCCAGATCGTGACCGCCAACGGTTTTGCCCTGGAGCCGGCCGTGGTCGTTCCAGCAGATGCCAAAACCTTTACCGTGGGTAACGACGGCACCGTGTCGATCACCGTCGCCGGCAACCCGGCGTCGCAAGTGATCGGCAACCTGCAGACCGCCGACTTCATCAACCCGGCCGGCCTGCAAGCCATGGGTAACAACTTGTTCCTGGAAACCGCCTCCAGCGGCGCGCCGCAAATCGGCACCCCTGGGCTGAACGGCTTCGGCACCACGCTGCAAAGCACCCTGGAAACCTCCAACGTCAGCACCGTTGAGGAGATGGTCAACATGATCACTACCCAGCGTGCCTACGAGATGAACTCCAAGGTGATCTCCACCGCCGACCAGATGCTTTCGTTCGTAACGCAGAATCTGTAATCAAGTCTGGGGCGCTCTTGAGGGCGCCTGCAACACCGTGAGGTAAGGGTCATGAATCGCTATGTTTCTGTTTTGGCATTGAGTGGGATTGCCGTGCTCGCGGGCTGTGTCGCCCCGACGCCAAAGCCCAATGACCCGTACTACGCGCCGGTGTTGCCACGCACGCCGTTGCCGGCGGCTGCCAACAATGGCTCGATCTACCAGGCCGGTTTCGAACAGAACCTGTACAGCGACCGCAAGGCGTTCCGGGTCGGTGACATCATCACCATCACCTTGAACGAGAAGACCCAGGCCAGCAAGAACGCCAACTCGCAGGTGGGCAAGACCAGCAAGACGGGGATCGGCCTGACCTCGTTGTTTGGTGCCGTGCCGAACACCAACAACCCCCTGGGCGATGGCGACTTGAGCTTGAGCGCCGGCTACAGCGGTGACCGCGCCACCAACGGCAAGAGTTCCGCAGGGCAGGGCAACAGCTTGACCGGTTCGATCACCGTGACTGTCGCCGATGTATTACCCAACGGCATCATTGCCGTACGCGGTGAGAAGTGGATGACGCTTAACACCGGCGACGAATTGGTGCGCATTGCCGGTATGGTCCGCGCCGATGACATCTCCACCGACAATACCGTGCCGTCGACGCGGATTGCCGATGCGCGCATTACCTACTCGGGTACAGGTTCGTTTGCTGATGCGAGTCAGCCGGGCTGGTTCGACCGTTTCTTCCTTAGCCCGCTGTTCCCTTTCTAGGTGGCCACTTTGAACTTCAAACAGCTGTTGGCGGCCGCACTCCTGCTTTCCTTGAGCGCTGTCGCCCAGGCCGAGCGCCTGAAAGACATCGCCAGCATTTCCGGCGTGCGTTCCAACCAGTTGATCGGCTACGGCCTGGTGGTGGGGCTCAGCGGTACGGGTGACCAGACCACCCAGACGCCGTTCACCCTGCAGACCTTCAACAACATGCTCTCGCAGTTCGGCATCAAGGTACCGGCGGGCTCGGGCAACGTGCAGTTGAAAAACGTCGCGGCCGTGTCCATCAGTGCTGACTTGCCGGCGTTCTCCAAGCCGGGCCAGGTGGTGGACATTACGGTGTCGTCCATCGGTAACTCGAAAAGCCTGCGCGGCGGCACCTTGCTGATGACGCCTTTGAAAGGTATCGATGGCAACGTCTACGCCATCGCCCAGGGCAACCTGGTGGTGGGCGGGTTCGATGCCGAAGGCCGTGACGGTTCGAAGATCACCGTCAACGTGCCGTCGGCCGGTCGTATTCCGGGCGGCGCCACGGTTGAACGCACCGTGCCGAGCGGTTTCAACCAGGGCAACAGCCTGACCCTGAACCTCAACCGCTCCGACTTCACCACCGCCAAGCGCGTGGTCGACAAGATCAACGACATGCTCGGCCCTGGCGTCGCCCAGGCCATCGACGGCGGCTCGATCCGCGTCACCGCGCCGCTGGACCCAAGCCAACGCGTGGATTACCTGTCGATCCTGGAAAACCTTGAAGTGGACCCAGGGCAGGCGGTGGCCAAAGTCATCATCAACTCGCGGACCGGTACCATCGTGATCGGCCAGAACGTCAAGGTGTCGCCCGCTGCGGTGACCCACGGCAGCCTGACCGTGACCATCACCGAAGACCCTATCGTCAGCCAGCCTGGGCCTTTGTCCAACGGCCAGACGGCGGTGGTGCCACGCTCGCGCGTCAACGCCCAGCAAGAAGCCAAGCCGATGTTCAAGTTCGGCCCCGGCACCACCCTGGATGAGATTGTCCGTGCGGTGAACCAGGTGGGCGCGGCGCCCGGTGACTTGATGGCGATCCTTGAAGCATTGAAACAGGCCGGCGCCTTGCAAGCCGACCTGATCGTGATCTGAGGCCATGGCCATGGATATGCGAAAGAGCGGTATAAGCAGCACGGCGGACTCGGGGTCTTACTCCGACTTGAACCGGCTTAACCAGCTCAAGGTCGGCGACGACAAGAACAGCGAAGGCAACATGCGCAAGGTGGCGCAGGAGTTCGAATCGCTGTTTTTGAGCGAGATGCTCAAGTCCATGCGTTCGGCTACCGAGGCGTTGGGTAAAGACAACCCGCTGAACACGCCGGCGGCCAAGCAGTACCAGGAAATGTACGACCAGCAGTTGGCCGTCTCGATGTCCCGTGAAGGCGGTGGTATCGGCCTGGCCGACGTGCTGATGCGCCAGATGCAGAAGAACAAACCGGTGGAGGCCCAGGCCGCCACGCTGCAAGGCCCGGCGGCGGCCGAGTCGGCGAAAAAAGTCGCGGTGCCGACGGAAATTGCCGCAGGCACCCAGGCAGAGGGTCCGTTGGGCCGCTCCAATGGCCAGCGCCCGTTGTGGGCGTATCGCGTGGCTGAGCCCCAGGCTGGCGCCGCAGCGTCCCACAGCAACGACATGGAGCTGATGAACCAGCGCCGTATCGCCTTGCCAAGCAAACTGACCGATCGCTTGCTCGCCGGCATCGTGCCGAATGCTCCGGTCGCGATCGATGCCAAAAGCGCACCGCTGCGTAACAGTGCTGCCGACGACAACGTGGTCAACAGCACCGCGCGCACCTTTGCCGTGCCGAGCGGGCGCATGCAGGTCTACGGTCGCGCCGTGGCCCAGCCACCGCTGGCGCCGGCGAAAAAAGCCTTCAGTTCGCAGGATGAATTTGTCGCCACCATGTTGCCGATGGCCAAGGCGGCTGCCGCGCGCATTGGTATCGATCCGAAGTACTTGGTGGCCCAGGCCGCACTGGAAACCGGTTGGGGTAAATCGGTGATGCGCGCCGAAGACGGCAGCAGCAGCCATAACCTGTTCGGCATCAAGGCCGGCCAGAGTTGGCAGGGCGGCCAGGCACGTGCAATCACCAGCGAGTTCCGCGACGGGGCGATGGTCAAGGAGACGGCGCAGTTCCGTTCCTACAACTCGTACCAAGACAGCTTCCACGACCTGGTGACCTTGCTGCAAAGCAATGATCGCTATAAAGAAGTTGTGAAGTCGGCCGACAACCCGGAACAGTTTGTACGCGAGTTGCAAAAAGCCGGGTACGCAACCGACCCGGCCTACGCCAGCAAGATTTCGCAGATCGCTAAAACGATGAACAGTTACCAGAACTACGCTGCCGCTGGCGCAACCACTCATTTATAAGGTCTGAACCATGAGTTTGCTCAATATCGGGATGTCGGGGCTTAACGCCGCTCAAGGATCGTTGTCGGTCTTGAGTAACAACATCGCCAACGCCAATACCGCAGGCTATTCGCGTCAGCAGACCACCCAGAGCGCCAATGCGTCGAACCAGTATGGCGGCGTGTTCATCGGCAGCGGCACCACCCTGGCCGACGTGCGCCGGGTGTACAACGAATACCTGGACACGGCGTACCAGAACAGCACCTCGCTCAATAGCGATGCCAAGGCTTACCTGGACCAAGTGAGCGCCGTGGACAAGACGTTGTCGGACAAGACGACGGGCATGTCGTCCGTACTCAGCTCGTTCTTTGCCGCTGTTCAGACCGCCTCGGCCAATCCGAGCGATACCTCGGCTCGCCAGATACTGCTGACCAGCGCCCAGACATTGAGCAACCGCTTCAACTCGATCTCCAGCCAGTTGAGCCAGCAGAAAGAAACCATTAACAGCCAGCTGACCTCCTTGACTGATCAGGTCAACCAGCTGACCTCGTCGATTGCTTCGCTCAACAAGCAGATCACCCAGGTGCAGGGGTCTTCGAACACCACCCCGGCCAACCTGCTGGACGCGCGCGCCGAAGCCGTACGTTCGCTCAATGAGTTGATCGGCGTGAACGCCAGCGAGAAGAACGGTGTGTTCAGCGTCAGCACCGGTACCGGCCAGTCCCTGGTGCTGGGCGATCGGTCCAACACCCTTTCCGCCGTACCGAGCAAGAGCGACACCAGCCAGTACACGATTCAGATGAATGCGTCTGGCGGGACGGCGATGGACCTGGGCAATGTGATCAGTGGTGGCAGCATCGGCGGCTTGCTGCGCTATCGCAGCGATGTGTTGATGCCGGCCATCAATGACCTGGGTCGCATTGCTATCGTCACTGCCGATACGATCAACAGCCAGCTGGGCCAGGGCATCGACTTGAACGGCGAATTCGGCTCGTCGATGTTCAAGGACATCAACAGCGCTGCGTCTGTCGCGCTGCGTAGCCTTTCCGCTCAAGGCAATCAGGGCGTTGGTAGCCTGGGTGTTACGATCAAGGACACCAGCAAGCTGACCAACTTCGATTACAAGGTCACCTTCAGCGACCCTGCCGATCTCAACAAAGTCACCGTCGAGCGCTCTGATGGCAAAGCCATGGGCGCGTTTGATATCTCGGCTACACCGCCCTCGGTGATCGATGGTTTTACCCTGGAACTCACGAACGGACCGATGCAGGCGGGTGACAGCTTTAAAGTCAGCCCGACCGCCAGTGGCGCCCAGGATATCGGTACTGTCCTCAACGACCCGAGCAAGATTGCGTTTGCCGCGCCGCTGAAAGGGGAGGCCAGCAAAACCAACCAGGGTACCGGTAGCTTCACACCGCCGACCCTGACCCTGCCCTTGGATATCCAGGGTGGCGCCACTACCGCGCAGCTTCGCGTTGGCATTGAAAATTCGATGCCGGTGAAGATGGTGTTCGGCAAGCCGGCGGCTGATGGCACTCAGAGCTATACCCTTAACGACGCCAAGGGCGATCCTATCGGCTCGGGGACCATCATTCCGGGGCAGGCCAATAAAATCACCGTCAACGTGCCGATGCGTGATGCCAGCGGTGCCCTGGTGGTGCCGGCCAAGAGTTTTGGCTTTGACACCACGGTTGCGGGCTCGCCGACCGATGGGGACAGCACCACCTTTTCGTTTAACGCCACGGGCGTATCCGACAACCGCAATGCCCAGCAACTGCTGAATCTGCAAACCAAGGCCACCGTGGGCGTGGCGACAGATGGTACCGGCGGCACCAGCCTGGTCGGGGCCAACAGCAAGTTGGTGTCCACCGTTGGCGCCAAGGCCGCTGCGGCCACCACTGACACCACGGCCACCAATGCGTTGCTGACGGCTAACAAAAATGCGCGCAACTCCGTGTCCCAGGTCAACCTGGACGAAGAGGCGGGCGACATGATCAAGTTCCAGCAGTACTACACAGCGTCGTCGCAGATCATCAAGGCTGCGCAAGAAACCTTCAGCACGCTGATTAATAGTCTTTAAGGGAGTCTGGGACGATGCGCATTTCTACACAGCAGTATTTCGACACCAGTGCCGCCAAGTACCAGAACAACTATTCCGGCGTAGTACAGGCTCAAGAGCAGGCGAGTTCCGGCGTGCGTGTACAGACCGCTGGAGATGATCCGGTGGCCGCGCAGCGTTTGCTGATGTTGCAGCAGCAGAAAGATATGCTGGCGCAGTTCAGCGGCAATATTTCCAACATCCAGAGTTCGCTGACTAACGAAGAAAGTGTGCTGACGGCGATCAGTGCGACGATCCAGGCCGCCAGCCAGTTGGCGTTGAAGGCCGGTGGCGTCACCAGTGATGCCGACCGCAAATCCATCTCGGTCGAGGTGGGTGCCCTTGAGGACCAACTGCTGGGCTTGCTCAACAGCAAGGATGCGGCGGGCAACTACCTGTTCTCCGGTTCCAAGACCGAGACGCCACCGTACTCACGTAACATTGACGGCACCTACAACTATCAGGGTGACGAGAATGAGCTCAGTCTGCAGGTTTCCGAGACGTTGACCGTTCGCGCAGGCGACACCGGCAAGACCATTCTGGAAGGGGCGGCCAACAACAGCCGCACCCAGACCAAATACACCACGCCTGCTCCTGTGCCACCTGCGACAACACCGTCGCAAGTGGATGACAACAAAGTCGCCATCTCGGCCGGTTTGGTGACATCGGGTGTCGACTACAACAAGTCCTTCGCCGACGGCCAGCCGTACAAGCTGACCTTTACCAGCAGCACCCAGTACGTGGTAACGGACAAAAACAACAACGACATTACCTCGCAGCTCCCAGGTAATGGGACATTCGACTCTACCAAGGAGGGCAGCGCCAGCGTCAACCTGCGTGGGGTCAAATTTGATATCACCGTTGATCTCACCGACAAGGCTACTGGGCCTGACGCTGATGCGATGGTCAAAGGCCGCGAGTTCAGCCTTTCCGCCAAGCCGGACGTGTTCAACGTGTCGCGCACCGCGAGTAATACCTCAGCGACGCAACTGACAAATGCCACCGTCAGCAGCCCTGCCAAATATGCCAGCACCTTTCCGGCCAACAGCGGCGTGGTGATCAAGTTCAGCGACACCGACCCGACGGCTTTCCAGGTGTTTACGCAGCCGTACAGCGCCAACAGCAAGGCGATTGATTCGGGCGTCATCGACACCACCACCACGCCGAATTCGATCACGGCAGCGGGTGTTACCTTTGGCCTGAGCGGTACGCCCAATGTCGGTGATCAGTTTTCGGTCGGCGCAAGCACCCAGAAAACCCAGAGTGCCCTCGACACCTTGAGTCAGTTGCGCAAGGCTCTGGAGCAACCGGCTGATGGTATCCCGGGGGCACGCATTAAGCTGCAGGATGCCCTGAACTCCGCTGTAAGTAACCTGACCAGTTCTTCCGATCAGGTGGACAATGTGCGCGGCTCCATTGGCGCGCGGCAGAACGCCCTAACGGTGCAGTCCAGCGAAAACGAAAGCGTCGGCCTAGCCAATAAAACCACAATGAGCGCGCTGGCGAACATCGACATGGGCGAGGCCGCGATCAACCTGACACTTCAGCAAACCATGCTGGAAGCCTCGCAATTGGCCTTCGTGAAAATCTCGCAGTTGAGCCTGTTCAACAAGATGTAAGCGGCATTACGTCAAGCGGCCCGCTCTGGAAACAGGGCGGGCCATTGTCGTTTATGGGGTTTAATTGTTTGAAGGTTTTGCACAAAGCACACAAAATTGAGTGACCTGTGAGTCATAAAGCGCATCTTCACTGTATCGTGTGAAAAGGATAAGTCGTCACAGGGTCCTTGCGAGGCGGCTTTCAGCGAGATTTTTATGGGGTTATCCCCTTTATTGTCAGCACTCCGGGCCCAGGCCCTGGGGTGTTCTCCAGCTATTTAGTATTGGGAAGCCACAATGATTGGCATAAAAAGCATCGCCAGTTACGTGCCGGCAGACGGGATCGATAACTACGCTCAGGGTGCCAAATTCGCCAAGGATGAAGAGTTCATCATTGGCAAGATCGGTTCGGCGTTTTTGCCGCGCAAGGATGCCGCGCAGGAAACGTCTGACCTGTGTGTCGAAGCGGTCAACGCTTTGTTTGCCAACAACCCGGATTTGAAGCGCGAGTCCATCGACGCACTGATCGTCGTGACCCAGAACGGTGATGAAGAGGGCTTGCCCCACACCGCCGCCATCGTCCAGGACAAACTCGGCCTGCCGACTCACGTCGCCGCGTTCGATATTTCCCTGGGCTGCTCGGGCTACGTGTATGGCATCTATGCGATGAAAGGCTTCATGGAGGCCACGGGCTTGAAAAACGGCCTGTTGATCACCGCCGACCCGTACTCGAAGATCGTCGACCCGGAAGACCGCAACACCACCATGCTGTTCGGCGATGCTGCCACCGCCACCTGGATGGGCGAAGACGCGCCGTGGTTGCTCGGCAAGTCCAAGTTCGGCACCGACGGTTCCGGCGCACCGCACCTTAAGGTCAGCGACGGCGTGTTCTTTATGAATGGCCGCCAGGTGTTCAACTTCGCGCTGCTTAAAGTACCGGCGCATTTGCACGAGCTGCTCAACGAGTCGGACCTCAAGGCTGACGAGATTGATGCCTTCTGCATTCACCAGGGTAGTGCGGCCATTGTCGACGCCGTGGCGCGTCGGTTTGAAGACGCTCCGGTGGACAAGTTCATCAAGGACATGGTCGAGACCGGCAACACCGTTTCATCGAGCATTCCGTTGCTGCTGGAAAAACACGTGATGGACGCCACCTGGAAGCGCGTGGCCATCAGTGGTTTTGGTGTGGGCCTGTCGTGGGGTTCGGCGATTCTTTATCGCCCTTGATGCTTTAATCGCTTCAATAAAAAAACGCCGATGATCGAAAGATCATCGGCGTTTTTTATTTGGCGCCAGAAAACCCAATGAAATCGGGGTTTCGAGCCTGCGTAAACCCTTGAATTACAAGGGGTGGCACGACGCCAGTAAATATTTTCAAAAAAATCCTCAAGCAACCGGCTACCACGACGATAACTATTACGTAGGTTCTCAGGCCACACCCGGCGGTTGCCAGGGCCGGAAGCCGCAGTATCCATCCAACGAGGATTTCGTCATGGCTTTAACAGTAAACACCAACATTGCTTCGATCACTACTCAGAGCAACCTGAACAAAGCTGGCGGCGCCCTGGCCACTTCTATGCAGCGCCTGTCTTCCGGCCTGCGTATCAACAGCGCTAAAGACGACGCTGCCGGCCTGCAGATCGCTAACCGCCTGACCAGCCAAATCAACGGCCTGGGCCAAGCAGTCAAAAACGTGAACGACGGTATCTCGATCGCTCAGACCGCTGAAGGCGCGATGCAGGCTTCGACCGACATCCTGCAAAAAATGCGTACCCTGGCTCTGTCTTCCGCTACTGGCTCGCTCAGCCCTGACGACCGTAAGTCGAACAACGACGAATACCAGGCTCTGACTTCGGAACTGACCCGTATCTCGCAAACCACTACTTTCGGTGGCCAGAAGCTGCTGGACGGTTCGTACGGTACCAAAGCAATCCAGGTTGGCGCCAACGCTAACGAAACCATCAACCTGAGCCTGGAAAACGTTGCAGCCAACAATATTGGTTCGCAGCAAATCAAGAGCGTAGCGGTTACCCCTAGCGCTACTGGCCTGGCTGCTGGCTCCATCGCCATCACCGGTAACGGTCAGTCTTCGACAGTTGCAGTTAACGCCGGCGACTCGGCCAAGACCATCGCTGCAAGCCTGAATGGCGCCGTCGGTGGCCTGAGCGCTACTGCCAGCACCGAAGTTGAATTCTCGGTAGACGAGACCAAGACCAAGGGTGCTACCGGTGTTCCGGCTAACTTCAGCATCGGCGTCGGTTCCGCCACCGTTAAGTTCGTTGGTGTAACCAGCACTGCTGACCTGGCTGACCAGTTGAAGTCTAACGCTGCCAAACTGGGCATCAGCGTTAACTACGACGAAGCTAAAGGCACTCTGCAAGTCAAATCCGACTCCGGCGAAAACCTGAGCTTCACCAGCGACGCTGTTGGCGCTGACGCCGTTGGTATCAAGGTCAAAGACGGTTCCGGCGCATACGCTGCTGCTGCTACTCCTCTTGCCGCTGCTGCTGCAGGCGTGATTGTTGCAACTGGCCAGATCTCGCTGGATTCGGCTAAAGGCTACTCCTTGGCCAACGGCGCTACCGGTACTTCGGTAACCGACCTGTTTGGCGCAGCTCAGATCTCTTCCAAGAAGACGTCTGTTGCCCAAACCGACGTAACTGACGCCAACAACGCGCAAAACGCCATTGCTGTACTCGACAAAGCCATCGGCACCATCGACGGCGTTCGTTCGGGCCTGGGTGCTACCCAGAACCGTCTGACTACCACTGCAGACAACCTGCAGAACATTCAGAAGAACTCCACCGCTGCACGTTCCACCGTTCAGGACGTCGACTTCGCTTCCGAAACCGCCGAGCTGACCAAGCAACAAACCCTGCAATCGGCTTCCACCGCGATCCTGTCGCAGGCTAACCAGCTGCCATCCGCTGTACTGAAGCTGCTTCAGTAACTCCAGCGCTTGGTCACTAACGGAAGGGCGCGCTGAGTGCCCTTCCGTTTTTTCGGTTTAGAGGAGATTGGACATGGACATGAGTGTAAAGCTGAACCAGTCTTATCCGCCGGTTGCCCCTCAAGGCGCACCTGTGCAGGTGTCCGCCGATAAGAGCGTCACTAAAGTCCAGGAAACCCCGGCTACAGGCAAAGAGCCTGAGCGTGCGGACCTGGAAAAAGCAGTCACCGATATTCGCGAATTTGTACAAGCGTCCGAGCGTAAGCTGGACTTTTCCATTGATGACTCCACCCATCGCGTGGTGGTCAAGGTTATCGCCACCGACAGCGGTGAAGTGATTCGCCAGATTCCGTCGGAAACGGCACTGAAGCTGGCACAGAACCTTTCCAGCGCAAGCCACCTGTTGTTTGACGACAAGGTCTGAGCTGGCATGAAAATTGTTGCTGTCATGTCTTGAGGCTTCGTCAGTCAAGATAACGGCAGCCACCGAACAGGAGAAACGAAGATGGCGGGTTCAACGGTAAGTGGTATCGGTTCGAATATCGATACGCAAGCGATCGTGAAGTCCTTGGTGGACGCCGAGAAGGTGCCCAAGCAGACGCAGATCAATACCGCGTCCCAGAAGGCGACCACCACGCTGTCTTCGATAGGTAAGATTCAGGCGGCACTGGATGCTTTTCGCGGCGCCCTGGACAATATGACTGCCAGCTCCAGCTTCACGGGCTTGACCGGCTCATCCTCGGATGAAAAGGTCGCCACCATGACGGCCAGTAACACCGCGTCGAACGGTAGCTTCCGCTTGATTGTCAGCCAATTGGCCCAAGCGTCCAAGCTGTCGACTAAGAACTTCGCCGGCGGCACGTCTACTGTGGTAAACGCCACGGACAAGCCGACGACCTTGACAATCAGTCAGTCGGGCAAGAACTACGACGTCAATATTCCGGCCGGCGCGACCTTGCAGCAAGTGCGCGATTCGATCAATACCCAGTTCGGCACCTCTGGTTTGAGTGCCAACATCCAGACCGACTCCAATGGTTCGCGGTTGATCCTGACCTCCACCACCATGGGCACGGGCTCGGACCTGACGCTGTCGGGTAATTCCGGGCTGGACGTAGGCTCGACAGTGGTCGATCATCCTAAGGACGCGCAGTACAGCATCGATGGCGTTGCGTCCGTTTCCAAGACCAACAATATCGAAGGCGCACTCAGTGGCGTGAATATCAAGTTGCTGTCGGTTTCAGCGACCAAAACGGTTGGCGATACGAGCGATACAGCTGAGCGAACTGCGACCCTCATCACTGTAAGTACCAATAACACCGCCTTGAAGTCCGGGGTCAAAGGCTTCATCGATAGTTACAACGCCTTGATCACGGCCATGAACGCTGAAACCAAGATCACCAAGAACCTGGACGGTAGCACCACTGCGGCAGCGCTCACGGGCGATTCGACCATGCGGTCGCTGCAGGCTTCAATCCGGAATGAGTTCAATACCATTTCCGGAACCGGCACCTTCAAGTCGTTGGCTCAGTTTGGCGTGAGCACCAGTTCCACGACTGGGCTGCTGACAATGGATGACAAAAAGTGGGATGCGGCGGCTAAAACCAATGCGGCTGACATCAATAGTATGTTCACCGGTAAAAACGGCATGCTGGCGCGCATGAAAAGCGCCACGGACGACTTTGCCAAGGCGTCCACGGGCGTTCTAGCCACGCGTTCAACCTCACTGTCCGACAGTCTGAAAGACCTGTCTAAACAGCAGGATACCTTGAACGAACGCATGGACCTGCTGACCAAGAGCCTCTCCGACAAATACAACGCCATGGACACCCTGGTCGCTCAATTGCGTCAGCAAAGCACCAGTGTCATGACCACGCTCAATGCCTTGAACAACCCTAAAACCAATACTTGATTGCGGCCACGAAAAAAGGCCAGACGGTTGTCTGGCCTTTTTTTTCATCTGGAGACGACTCGCGCTAAAGCTTTTTGCGAGCCAGTCGACATATTGGTTACTGAAATCCTTTTCGCTGTCGCCTGTCACGAGGTAGAAACATGAATCCCATGAGAGCCCTTCGCCAATACCAGAAGGTCAATTCCCATGCTCAGATCTCCGAAGCCAGCCCACATCGCTTGGTGCAGATGCTGATGGAAGGCGGCCTTGATCGCATGGCCCAAGCCAAGGGTGCGCTGGCGCGTGGCGACATCGCGGCCAAGGGCCTGATGCTCGGCAAGGCGATTGATATCGTGATCGGCCTGCGTGACGGCTTGGATGCAGCAAAGAGTGATAACCCGGCTTACGTCCAGCAGTTGGAAAGTTTGTATGCATATATGACCAACCGACTGATGGAAGCGAACGTGCATAACGACGCCGAAATGATCGACGAAGTGGCGCGTTTGCTGATCACCGTAAAAGAAGGCTGGGACGCTATCGCGGCGCCACAGGCTGTAACCGAGTAAGGCGCAGCAGAGAAAGGCCTGAGGGCCTTGAGGAACACATCATGAGCCAAGCACTGCAACGCATTGATGAAACCCGCGAGGCGCTGATGGGCGCGCTGGCGGACCGCAACTGGGACGCCATCGGCGAACTGGACCTGGGCTGCCGTCACGTGATCGACGAAGTACTCAGCGAAGCACCGGTAGATGAGGATGCGTTGCGGGAGAAGCTTGAAAGCTTGCTGGCGGTATACCAGCAACTACTTGAGGTGACGACTGGCGAGCGCCAGGCGATTTTCGAAGAGATGTCGCAGATCAACCAAGCGAAAAACGCGTCAAAGGTTTACCATCTGTTCGGCTGAACAGTCGCAGTTAATCCTACCGGTGCGTCATAAATTTGACCGTGCCAGCTTTTTTGACTTAACTAGTGCTGTTTTCAGATTTCAGACGTCTAGTAAGGTAAGAAGTCTTACAGGCGCCTCGATTGCCCTCAATCTCGGGGCAGGAAGTTTTACTAGGGAAGTTGCTATTGCATGTGGCGTGAAACCAAAATTCTGCTGATCGATGACGATAGCGTCCGCCGCCGCGACTTGGCGGTGATTTTAAATTTTCTCGGTGAAGAAAATTTGCCCTGCGGCAGCCATGATTGGCAGCAGGTGGTCAGCTCATTGTCGTCGAGCCGTGAAGTCATATGCGTGCTGATCGGGACGGTAAACGCTCCTGGCGCTGTTTTGGGCTTGTTAAAGACACTGTCTACCTGGGATGAGTTCCTTCCCGTGTTGCTAATGGGCGATATTTCTTCTGTCGAGCTGCCGGAAGACCAGCGCCGCCGCGTGCTTTCCACCCTGGAAATGCCCCCCAGCTACAGCAAATTGCTCGACTCCCTGCACCGCGCCCAGGTCTATCGCGAGATGTACGACCAGGCCCGCGAGCGCGGTCGTCATCGCGAACCCAACCTGTTCCGCAGCCTGGTCGGCACCAGCCGCGCCATCCAGCACGTACGCCAGATGATGCAGCAAGTGGCCGACACCGACGCCAGCGTGCTGATCCTCGGCGAGTCCGGCACGGGCAAGGAAGTGGTCGCACGCAACCTGCACTATCACTCCAAGCGCCGCGACGGGCCTTTCGTGCCGGTCAACTGCGGGGCGATCCCGGCAGAGCTGCTCGAAAGCGAATTGTTCGGCCATGAGAAGGGCGCCTTTACCGGGGCGATCACCAGCCGTGCCGGGCGTTTCGAGCTGGCCAACGGCGGCACCCTGTTCCTTGACGAAATCGGCGACATGCCACTGCCGATGCAAGTCAAACTGCTGCGCGTGTTGCAGGAGCGCACCTTCGAACGCGTGGGCAGCAACAAGACCCAGAGCGTCGATGTACGCATCATCGCGGCGACCCACAAGAACCTCGAAAGCATGATCGAGGTCGGCAGCTTCCGCGAAGACCTGTACTACCGCCTCAACGTATTCCCTATCGAGATGGCCCCGTTGCGTGAGCGCGTGGAAGACATCCCGCTGCTGATGAACGAACTGATCTCGCGCATGGAACACGAAAAGCGCGGCTCGATCCGCTTCAACTCCGCCGCGATCATGTCCCTGTGCCGTCACGGCTGGCCAGGTAACGTGCGCGAGTTGGCGAACCTGGTGGAGCGCATGGCGATCATGCACCCCTACGGTGTGATCGGCGTGGTCGAGTTGCCGAAGAAATTCCGCTACGTCGACGACGAAGACGAGCAACTGGTCGACAGCCTGCGCAGCGACATGGAAGAGCGGGTGGCGATCAACGGTCATACCCCGGATTTCGGCTCCACTGCCATGCTGCCGCCCGAAGGCCTGGACCTGAAGGACTACCTCGGCAACCTGGAACAAGGCCTGATCCAACAGGCCCTGGACGACGCCAACGGCATCGTCGCCCGCGCCGCCGAGCGCCTGCGTATCCGTCGAACCACGCTGGTGGAGAAGATGCGCAAGTACGGTATGAGCCGCAAAGAAGGTGATGAACAGGCGGATGATTGACGCCTGTTTTTCAAGCCGCTGATTTTGGGTGTCCGGCCTCGCCAATACTGTTCCGTTTTTGACGGCGTCTGTTGCCGTCATACTGCGTTGCAGCTCCTCCCCATAGCCAGCTATGAGTCGTCGCTGCGCCTTGTCTGACGGCAACAGCCACTCGTCAAAACGAAACTGTATTGGCGAGGCCGGGCACCTTGGTTTTTTTTCGGCACAAGTATTGCTACAGCCCTCGCAACGTTCCGTTTAACTGACGGTCAGCCAAGCGAGAGAGCATGATGCCCCACGCCGCCCAACTATCTACGGCCCCTGCCATCCAGGGGCTGGTCCCGCCTGTAGAGCCGCCGACCCGGCAGGGTCTTGAACAGGCGTTCTCGCAGTTCAACCAGATGTCGAGCCAACTGACCGATTCCTACAGCCTGCTCGAAGCCCGGGTTTCCGAGCTCAAGGGCGAGTTGGCGGTGGTCAGTGCCCAGCGCATGGAAGAGCTGGCCGAGAAAGAGCGCTTGGCCAACCGTCTGCAAAACCTGCTGTCGCTGTTGCCCGGTGGCGTGATCGTCATCGACGAGGAAGGCCGCGTACGCGAAGCCAACCCGGCCGCCTGCGACATGCTCGGGCTGCCGCTCGAAGGTGAGCTGTGGCGCCACGTCATCACCCGCTGCTTTGCGCCGCGTGAAGACGACGGCCACGAAATCTCCCTCAAGGACGGGCGCCGCCTGTCCATCGCCACGCGTTCCCTGGACGCGGAGCCGGGCCAATTGGTGCTGCTCAACGACCTGACTGAAACCCGGCACCTGCAAGACCAACTGGCGCGCCACGAGCGGTTGTCGTCGTTGGGACGCATGGTCGCTTCTCTGGCGCATCAGATCCGCACACCGCTGTCGGCCGCGTTGATCTACGCCAGTCATTTGACTGATGAACAATTGCCCGTCGCCACCCACCAACGTTTTGCCGGTCGCCTCAAGGAGCGCCTGCATGAGTTGGAGCACCAAGTGCGCGACATGCTGGTGTTTGCCCGCGGCGAATTGCCGCTGACCGACCGCATCACGCCGGCCGAGTTGATGCAGGCCCTGCAAGCGGCGGCCGCTACCCACATCCAGGACGTGCACGTGCGTTGGCAGTGCGACAGCCACCTCGGCGAGCTACTGTGCAACCGCGACACGCTGGTCGGTTCGCTGCTCAACCTCATCGAGAACGCCACCCAGGCCAGCGGCCCCGGCGCGCGGCTCAAGGTGCACCTGTACAACCGCGAGCAAAACCTGCGCCTGTGCATCAGCGACAGCGGCAGCGGTATCGAGCCCGCCGTGCTGCAGCGTTTGGGCGAACCTTTTTTCACCACCAAGACCAACGGTACCGGCCTCGGCCTGACCGTGGTCAAGGCCGTGGCACGTGCGCATCAGGGAGAATTGCAGCTGCATTCCCGGGTTGGGCGTGGCACTTGTGCATTGATGACCTTGCCGCTGTTTTCATGCGCGGCAAGCGCGGAGTAAAAAGGTTATGGCTATCAAGGTTCTATTGGTGGAAGACGATCGCGCCCTGCGTGAAGCATTGGCTGACACGCTGCTGTTGGCGGGCCACGATTACCGGGCGGTCGGTTCTGCCGAGGACGCCTTGGAGGCGGTGGAGCAGGAGTCCTTCAGCCTGGTGGTCAGCGATGTAAACATGCCCGGCATGGACGGCCATCAACTGCTCAACCTGCTGCGCGCGCGTCAACCGCAGCTGCCGGTGTTGCTGATGACCGCCCACGGCGCTGTCGAGCGCGCGGTGGATGCAATGCGTCAGGGCGCGGCGGATTACCTGGTCAAGCCATTCGAACCTAAAGCGTTGATTGAGCTGGTCGCACGGCATGCCTTGGGCGTGATCCCGGCCAGTGACGGCGAAGGTCCGATTGCCTTCGAACCCGCCAGTGCACAATTGCTGGAACTGGCGGCCCGCGTGGCGCGCAGTGATTCCACTGTGTTGATTTCCGGCGAGTCCGGCACCGGCAAGGAAGTGCTGGCGCGTTACATCCATCAGCAGTCGACCCGCGCCAAGCAGCCGTTTATCGCCATCAACTGCGCGGCGATCCCCGACAACATGCTCGAAGCCACGCTGTTCGGCCACGAAAAAGGCTCGTTCACCGGCGCCATCGCGGCCCAGGCGGGCAAGTTTGAACAGGCGGACGGTGGCACCATTCTGCTCGATGAAATCTCGGAAATGCCCCTGGGCCTGCAAGCCAAGTTGCTGCGGGTGCTGCAGGAGCGTGAAGTGGAGCGCGTCGGCGCGCGCAAGCCGATCCAGTTGGATATCCGCGTGGTTGCCACCACCAACCGCGACCTGGCGGGTGAAGTGGCGGCGGGGCGCTTCCGTGAGGATTTGTTCTACCGCCTGTCGGTGTTCCCCCTGGCCTGGCGGCCGTTGCGCGAGCGCCCGGCGGATATCATTCCGCTGGCCGAGCGCCTGCTGAACAACCACGTCAAAAAAATGAAGCATGCCCAGGCACGCCTGTCGGCTGAGGCCCAGGCTTGCCTGATCAGTTATCCGTGGCCGGGCAACGTGCGGGAGTTGGACAACGCCATCCAGCGCGCGCTGATCCTGCAACAGGGCGGCCTGATCCAGCCCCAGGATTTCTGCCTGGCCATGGGCAGCGGCGCCGCGCCGCTGCCCACCCTGGCGCCCGCGCCAATCGTCGCGGAAACCGAAACCGCGGGGGCGCTGGGTGACGACCTGCGTCGGCGCGAATTCCAGATGATCATCGACACCCTGCGATCCGAGCGCGGTCGCCGCAAAGAGGCCGCCGAGCGCCTGGGCATCAGCCCACGGACTTTGCGCTACAAGCTGGCACAGATGCGCGACGCCGGAATGGATGTGGAAGCGTATCTTTTCGCCACATAACTGGTAACAAGGTCGACAACCTTTGTCGCCTTTTCTTACGAGTTGATCCAGAGCTGGCACCCTTGTTGCTACCTCCCTAGTAATTGCGGCGTAGCGTCAAAAAACATGCGGGTTGTCGGAGAGAGAAGTTCATGAGCCAGGGTATTGAGTTCAATCGGTTGATGTTGGATATGCGCTCCATGCAAATGGATGCCATGGCTCAACCGAAATCTGTCGCGCCAGCGCCAGAATTGGGCCAAAGCAGCTTCGCCGACATGCTCGGCCAGGCCATCAACAAAGTCAGTGACACCCAGCAAGCCTCCAGCCAGTTGGCCAACGCCTTCGAGATCGGCAAAAGCGGCGTGGACCTTACCGATGTGATGGTTGCCTCGCAAAAGGCCAGTGTTTCGTTCCAGGCGTTGACCCAGGTGCGTAACAAGCTGGTTCAGGCCTATCAAGACATCATGCAGATGCCGGTTTAAGGACGAGATTTAAGTCATGGCAGAAGCAGTCGTGGACAACGCACCCGCCAAGGCAGACGGCAAGCCGCCGCTGTTTGGCCTGTCGTTCCTGGAAAACCTCTCCGAAATGACCATGTTGCGTCAGGTGGGCCTGATGGTCGGCCTGGCTGCCAGCGTGGCGATTGGTTTTGCCGTGGTGTTGTGGTCGCAGCAACCCGATTACCGGCCGCTGTATGGCAGCCTGGCGGGCATGGATTCCAAGCAGATCATGGAAACCCTGGCCGCCGCCGATATCGCCTACACCGTGGAGCCCAACTCCGGGGCCCTGCTGGTCAAGGCCGACGATGTAGCCCGTGCACGCATGAAGCTTGCGGCAGCCGGCGTGACCCCGTCCGACAGCAACATCGGGTTTGAAATCCTCGACAAGGACCAGGGCCTGGGGACCAGCCAGTTCATGGAAGCCACTCGCTACCGTCGTGGCCTGGAAGGCGAACTGGCGCGCACCATCTCCAGCCTGAACAACGTCAAGGGTGCCCGGGTGCACCTGGCCATTCCGAAAAGCTCAGTGTTTGTGCGCGATGAGCGCAAGCCGAGCGCCTCGGTATTGGTCGAACTGTTCGCCGGCCGCTCCCTGGAGCCGGGCCAGGTACTGGCGATCATCAACCTGGTGGCCACCAGCGTTCCTGAGTTGAGCAAGTCGCAGATCACCGTCGTCGACCAAAAGGGCAACCTGCTGTCCGACCAGGGCGAAAACTCCGCGCTGACCCAGGCCGGTAAGCAGTTCGACTACAGTCGCCGTGTAGAAAGCATGCTCACCCAGCGTGTGCATAACATCCTGCAACCGGTGCTGGGCAACGACCGCTACAAGGCTGAAGTGTCCGCCGACGTGGACTTCAGCGCCGTCGAGTCGACCTCCGAGCAATTCAACCCGGACCAGCCGGCGCTGCGCAGCGAGCAATCCACCAGCGAACAACGCACCGCCGCCAACGGCCCGCCGCAAGGCGTACCGGGTGCCCTGAGCAACCAGCCACCAGCGCCGGCCTCGGCCCCGCAAACCACCGGTGGCGCTGCCGCTACCGCTGGCGCGATCCAGCCAGGCCAACCGCTGTTGGACGCCAACGGCCAGCAGATCATGGACCCGGCCACTGGCCAGCCGATGCTCGCACCGTACCCGGCGGACAAACGTAACCAGTCCACCAAAAACTTTGAGCTGGACCGCTCCATCAGCCACACCAAGCAGCAACAAGGCCGCGTCAATCGCCTGTCGGTGTCGGTGGTGGTCGATGACCAAGTCAAGGTCAATGCGGCAGATGGCGCCGTTACCCGTGCCCCGTGGAGCGCCGATGAATTGGCGCGCTTCACTCGATTGGTGCAGGACGCCGTCGGTTTCGATGCCAGCCGTGGCGACAGTGTCAGCGTGATCAACATGCCGTTCTCCGCCGAGCGTGGCGAAGTGATCGCTGAGCCGGCGTTCTACTCGCAGCCGTGGTTCTGGGACATCGTCAAGCAAGTGTTGGGTGTGTTGTTCATCCTGGTTCTGGTGTTCGGCGTGCTGCGCCCAGTGCTCAACAACATCACCGGCAACGGCAAGAAACAACTGGCGGCCTTCGGTGGCAGCGATGTCGAGTTGGGTGGCATGGGCGGCCTGGATGGCGAACTGGCCAACGACCGCGTCAGCCTCGGCGGTCCGCAAAGCATCCTGTTGCCGAGCCCGAGCGAAGGCTACGACGCTCAGTTGAACGCAATCAAAAGTCTGGTGGCAGAAGACCCGGGTCGTGTGGCCCAGGTCGTGAAAGAGTGGATTAACGCAGATGAGTGATCGAGCCGCTGTTGCCAAACTTACCAAGGTCGACAAAGCCGCAGTCCTGCTGCTGTCCCTCGGTGAAACCGACGCCGCCCAAGTGCTGCGCCACATGGGCCCCAAAGAAGTTCAGCGGGTGGGCGTGGCCATGGCGCAAATGCGCAATGTGCACCGTGAGCAAGTCGAACAGGTGATGAGCGAGTTCGTCGAGATCGTCGGCGACCAGACCAGCCTGGGCGTCGGCTCCGACAGCTACATCCGCAAGATGCTCACCTCGGCCCTGGGCGAAGACAAAGCCAACGGCCTGATCGACCGCATCCTGCTCGGTGGCAACACCAGCGGCCTCGACAGCCTGAAATGGATGGAGCCGCGCGCCGTTGCCGACGTGATCCGCTACGAGCACCCGCAGATCCAGGCGATCGTGGTGGCCTACCTCGACCCGGACCAGGCCGGTGAAGTGCTGGGCCACTTCGACCATAAAGTGCGCCTGGACATCATCCTGCGCGTGTCGTCGCTGAACACTGTGCAGCCGGCGGCCCTCAAAGAACTCAACACGATTCTGGAGAAGCAGTTCTCCGGCAACTCGAATGCCTCGCGTACCACCTTGGGTGGCATCAAGCGCGCGGCCGATATCATGAACTTCCTCGACAGCTCGGTCGAAGGCCAGCTGATGGACTCGATCCGCGAGATCGACGACACCCTGTCCGGCCAGATCGAAGACCTCATGTTCGTGTTCAACAACCTCTCCGATGTCGACGACCGTGGCATCCAGGCGTTGCTGCGCGAAGTGTCCTCCGACGTGCTGGTGCTGGCCCTCAAGGGCTCCGACGAAGGCGTCAAGGAAAAGATCTTCAAGAACATGTCCAAGCGTGCCTCGGAACTGTTGCGTGACGACCTGGAAGCCAAAGGGCCGGTGCGCGTCAGCGACGTCGAAACCGCGCAGAAAGAGATCCTCACCATTGCCCGCCGTATGGCCGAAGCCGGAGAAATCGTTCTCGGCGGGAAGGGCGGCGAAGAAATGATTTAAGGCGCTTTCCATGTCGAACAAAGATGAGGCTCCCAGCGATCTGATTCGCGCGCGGGATGTCGGCGGGTTCGACATCTGGTCGTTGCCCAGCTTCGATCCGCATGTGCCCGAGCCCGAGCCGGAACCGGTTGAAGAGCCGCCGGTGGAAATGGAAGAAGTGCCGCTGGATGAAGTCCAGCCGCTGACCCTGGAAGAGTTGGAAAGCATTCGCCAGGAGGCCTACAACGAAGGCTTCGCCGCCGGTGAAAAAGATGGTTTTCGCAGTACCACCCTCAAAGTGCGCCAGGAAGCCGAGGCGGCGCTGAACGTCAAGCTGGCCAACCTGGAGCGCTTGATGGGGGTGCTGTTCGACCCCATTGCCGAGCAGGATTCGCAGATCGAAAAAGCCATGGTCGGCCTGGTCGAGCACATCGCTCGCCAAGTGATCCAGCGCGAGCTGGTGCTGGACTCCAGCCATATCGAAAGCGTGATGCGCGAAGCCCTCAAGCTGCTGCCCCTGGGCGTCGGCAATGTGCGGTTGTACATCAACCCGCAGGATTTCGAACAGGTCAAAGCCCTGCGCGAGCGCCACGAAGAAACCTGGCGCATCGTCGAAGACGCCGCGTTGCAGCCCGGCGGTTGCCGCGTCGAGACCGAACACAGTCGCATCGATGCGACGGTGGAAACCCGCATCAGCCAGATCATGGCCAAGCTGCTGGACCAGGTGCATGAGCAGGTTCTGAACCCCGCCGAGCCTGACCTGAGCGTGGACCTGGACGCCCCCGATGCGCCTTGATCGCACCAGCTTCGCCAAGCGCTTGAGCGGTTACGCCGAAGCCACAGCGTTGCCCGGCCAGCCTATCCTCGAAGGGCGCCTGTTGCGCATGGTGGGCCTGACCCTCGAAGCCGAAGGCCTGCGCGCCGCCATGGGCAGCCGCTGCATGGTCATCAACGACGACAGCTACCACCCGGTGCAAGTCGAAGCCGAAGTGATGGGTTTTTCCGGCAACAAGATTTTCCTGATGCCCGTCGGCAGCCTGGCGGGCATTGCCCCTGGCGCCCGCGTGGTGCCATTGGCCGACACCGGCCGCCTGCCGATGGGCATGAGCATGCTCGGCCGCGTACTGGACGGCGCCGGTCGCGCGCTGGATGGCAAGGGCGGCATGAAGGCTGAAGATTGGGTGCCGATGGACGGCCCCACCATCAACCCGCTCAACCGTAACCCCATCAGCGTGCCGCTGGACGTGGGCATTCGCAGCATCAACGGATTATTGACGGTCGGTCGCGGCCAGCGTCTTGGCCTGTTCGCCGGTACCGGCGTGGGTAAGTCGGTGTTGCTGGGCATGATGACGCGCTTTACCGAGGCCGACATCATTGTGGTGGGCCTGATCGGTGAGCGGGGCCGTGAGGTGAAGGAATTCATCGAGCACAGCCTCGGCGAAGAAGGCCTCAAGCGCTCCGTCGTGGTCGCCTCGCCGGCGGACGATGCGCCGCTGATGCGTTTGCGCGCCGCGATGTACTGCACGCGCATCGCTGAGTATTTTCGCGACAAGGGCAAGAACGTCCTGTTGCTGATGGACTCGCTCACGCGTTTTGCCCAGGCCCAGCGGGAAATCGCCCTGGCCATTGGCGAACCGCCTGCGACCAAGGGTTACCCGCCGTCGGTGTTCGCCAAGTTGCCCAAACTGGTGGAACGCGCCGGTAATGCCGAGGCGGGCGGTGGCTCGATCACCGCGTTCTATACGGTGCTGTCCGAAGGCGATGACCAGCAGGACCCGATTGCCGACTCGGCGCGGGGCGTGCTCGACGGCCACATTGTGCTGTCGCGGCGTCTGGCCGAAGAAGGGCACTACCCGGCCATCGATATCGAAGCGTCCATCAGCCGGGTGATGCCGGCGGTGGTCACCCCGGAACACATGGCCCGCGCGCAACACTTCAAGCAACTGTGGTCGCGCTACCAACAAAGCCGCGACTTGATCAGTGTCGGCGCCTATGTGGCCGGCGGTGATCGCGACACCGACCTGGCCATCGCCCTGCAACCGCAACTGGTGACCTACTTGCGCCAAGGCCTCAACGACAAGATCAGCATGGGCGAAAGCGAAGCGCACCTGCAGTCGATCTTCGCCCCCGCGCCGGGCGGCTAAGCCATGGCCAACAGCCGCGCCGCACGCCTGGCTCCGGTGGTGGACATGGCCGAAAAGGCCGAGAAAACCGCCGTTCAGCGCCTGGGTTATTTCCAGGGCCAGGTGCGCCTGGCGGAAAGTAAACTCGGCGACCTGGAGCGTTTTCGCGGTGAATACCAGCAACAATGGATCGAACGCGGCGCCAAAGGCGTGTCGGGCCAGTGGTTGATGGGTTACCAGGGCTTTCTCAACCAGTTGGAAACGGCCGTCGGCCAGCAGCGCCAAAGCCTGGCGTGGCACCAGAACAACCTCGATAAAGCGCGTGAGAGCTGGCAAGCGGCGTTTGCCCGGGTCGAAGGCCTGCGCAAGCTGGTGCAGCGCTATATCGATGAAGCGCGGGCACTTGAAGACAAACGCGAGCAAAAGCTGCTCGACGAACTGTCACAGCGCCTTCCACGCCAAGAACAGTATTAAGGCGCGGGCTTACCTGCGATGACACACGCGTGTAGTGAGCGGGCTTGCCCCGCGCTGGGCTGCGAAGCGGCCCTAAAACCTGACACCGCGTTTTACCTGAATAACCCGATGGCCTTTTTGGGGGAGGCTTCGCCCCCCAGCGCGGGGCAAGCCCGCTCACTACAAATAGTGCATAGCCATACACATTTGATGTGGTGTGTTGCCCATAGCCGGTTCACCTGCTAAACCTTGTGTCATTACCAATGACAAGGAAGCAGTCACATGTCAGTCGAGTCAGATGTATCCCTGGATGGGAAGAAGTTGACGATTTCAGTCAAAGGGCGGTTCGATTTCGGTAGCCATCAAGCCTTTCGTGACGCCTACGAGCGGTTTTACAAGGTGCCCGAGATCTACGTGGTGGACTTGAAGGAGACCACGTATATGGACAGCTCTGCGCTGGGCATGCTCCTGCTGTTACGTGACCATGCCGGCGGCGATGAGGCCGAGGTTCAGGTCGTCAACAGCAACTCCGACGTGCGCAAGATCCTCGCCATTTCCAACTTCGACAAATTGTTCGACCTCACTTGAGCGTCCTGGCCCCGGTTGCGCAAGCGCTGAGTGTATTGATCGCTGAAGACAGCGCCGCCGATTTGCTGTTGCTGTCGACCATTATCCGGCGCCAGGGCCACCAGGTGCTCACCGCCACCAACGGTGCGCAAGCGGTCGAGGTGTTCATCCGCGAACGGCCACAACTGGTGTTGATGGATGCGCTGATGCCGGTGATGGACGGCTTTGAAGCTGCGCGGCAGATCAAGCAGTTGGCGGGGGAGGCGCTGGTGCCGATTATTTTCCTCACGTCACTGCGCCAGAGCGAGGCGCTGGCGCAGTGCCTGGATGCGGGGGGTGATGACTTCCTGCCCAAGCCTTACAACCCGCTGATCCTGGCAGCGAAGATCAACGCCATGGACCGTTTGCGCCGCCTGCAGGCCACGGTCTTGCAGCAGCGCGACCTGATCGCCAAGCATCACGACTACCTGCTGCATGAGCAGCGGGTGGCCAAGGCGGTGTTCGATAAGGTCGCACATTCCGGCTGTATCAATGCCGCACCGAATATCCGCTACCTGCAGTCGCCCTACGCGCTGTTCAACGGCGACCTGCTGCTGGCCGCCTACACGCCGTCCGGCGATATGCACGTGCTGCTCGGCGACTTCACCGGCCATGGCTTGCCGGCGGCGGTGGGCGCCATGCCCCTGGCGGAGGTGTTCTATGGCATGACCGCCAAGGGCTACGGCTTGGCGCAGACCCTGCGCGAGATGAACGCCAAGCTCAAGCGCATCCTGCCGGTGGACATGTTCTGCTGCGCCACCCTGTTGTGCCTGAGCACGCAGCGGCGGGTGGTGGAGGTGTGGAACGGCGGCATGCCTGACGGGTATGTGCATGAAGTCGCGACCGGCAAGCGTACGCCGCTGGCGTCGCGGCATCTGCCGTTGGGGGTGCTGTCGGCCGAAACCTTTGATGACCGCACCGAAGTCTGGCCCATGGCCCTGGGCGACCGGGTGTTCCTGTTGTCCGATGGGGTACTGGATACCGCCGACGCCAATGACCAACTGTTCGGCGCCGAACGCTTGCAGCAGGTGTTCGCCGCCAATCGCGAGCCTGATCGTTTATTTGAAGCGATCGAACAGGCCCTGGCGGCGTTTCGAGGTGAGGCGCGGGATGACGTGAGCATGGTGGAAATCACCCTGCAAGCCGGGCCGCCACTGCGTGCCAGCGGGCCGTTGTATGCCGACAGCGGGCAGTCGTGCCCGCTGGATTGGTCGGTGAGTTTTGAATTCCGCGCCGAGACCTTAAAGCGTTACAACCCATTACCGTACCTGCTGCAACTGCTGCTGGAGATCCACGGCCTGCGCGAGCAGAGCGGGGCGCTCTACAGCGTGATGGCCGAGTTGTACTCCAATGCCCTGGAGCATGGGGTACTGGGCCTGGATTCGCGGCTCAAGCGCGATGCCGACGGGTTTGCCGAGTATTACCGCCAGCGCAATGACCGCCTGGCGCAGCTTGATAGCGGCCATATACGCGTGCATGTGCAGGTGGTGCCGACCGAGACGGGCGGCACGATGACCCTGCGTGTCGAAGACAGCGGGCTTGGTTTCGACGTGGAACAGGTGCTGGCGCGGCCGCTGAATATCGACCGTCTGTCTGGCCGGGGCTTGAGCCTGGTGCGTCAGTTGAGCAGCGCTGTACGCTGGTCCGATGGCGGGCGCAGTGTCTGCGTGGAGTTTTCCTGGGAGGCTCTGGCATAATCCGTCGATTCTTGATCAAGGAGCGAGCAAGTGGTTGATCTACATCTGGACCCTGATGTGTTGTCGGGTTTGCAGGAAGTCATGGAGGGTGAGTATCCCAAGTTGCTCGATACCTTTCTTGATGACTCCCAGAAACGCGTCGAAGCGTTGCGTAAGGCCAGGGATGATGCCAAGGCGTTGGGGCGGATTGCGCATAGTTTCAAGGGGAGCAGTGGGAACCTTGGCGCGGTGCGGTTGGCGCAGTTGTGCCAGCGGCTGGAGGTTGAGTCGGTTGGGGCTGGGGCTGGTGATTTGGGGGAGTTGGTGGACCAGATTGATCGGGAGTTTGCGTTAGTGAAGCCGTTGTATGAGACGGAGCGGCAGCGCTTTCAGATTTGAGTTGAGGTTGTGTACATATCCGTTGCTGCGGTAACGGCTACTTAGGGGGCCGCGCTTACAGCGGCTAACCCGTCGTCCTGCCGGGTTCTTACTGTCGATCTCGGTTAAATGTGGGAGGGGGCTTGCTCCCGATAGCAGTGGGGCAGTTGCAGGTGTATTAGCTGACACACTGCAATCGGGGGCAAGCCCCCTCCCACCGTTTGATCTCCATCCATCAGGTAGATATCAGCCTGCTTTTGATCGTGATCTGGGGCACACCGAGCCCAGGCGAGGTGCCGAGTGTTGGGGCGGCCCCCTTTCATCCGTTACCCACACAACGGATAGGTACACCGTAAAATCAAAACCTGGCCCAACTCTTGCTCTACCTCTAGATACTGCATCCCCGATCCCCATGCAGTGGAGACCTTTACCTATGCCAGTCGCCCCGAATTCCCTCCTGCAGGCTGCCCCCGCGGCCAAGCCTCAAGCGCCCGCCGCCAATCAACCGGCGGTGGCTGCGGACCCACGGGACAAGGGCCCTGGCTTCGCTCAAGTGTTCGCCAGCCAAGGCGCCAAACCCGCAGCCAAAGCCGACGACAACTCGCCCAAACCCACGCGGGACAAGCCTTCCGACGCCAGCGCCAAGCCGGCATCAGGCAATGACAAGCCTGCCGCCAGCACACCAGCGGTTGCCGATAGCGGCAATACCTTGCCTGCCAGCCCGCCGGCCAAGACCGACGACAGCGCCAGCAAAGATGACGACGCGCCGGCCGATCCGACCTTGGTGCAGCAGCCTCCGGTTGACCCGGTGGTCGACCCGGCATTGATTGCCACCGTCACCCCGGTGGCCGTGCCGGTGCCGGTTGAGACCCCGGCGCCCGTCACCACAGCCAAGGATGACAACACTCAGCCGGTGGTTGCAGCGCCGGTCGCCGCGACCGAGGCGGCCAAGCCGGCCTTCGATCCGGAGGCCGACCCCTTGGATGCCATGCCGGCCGTGCGCCTGGCGATGGAGCAGGGCGGGCATGTGTCGGCCAGCAGCCAGGCCTCGGCGAAGGCCGCACCGGCACCGACCCAGGATCAGCCGACCGCCGCGCAGAACTTTGCCGCTGGCCTGGCCAATATGGTCGACCAGCAAGCCACCAAGGACAGCACCGACCAGGGCGGCGACAAGGCGTTCAGCGGGTTGATCGAAGACGGCCTTAAAGACTTGAAGAACGCCAGCAGCGACACCCGTGTCGATGACTTCGCCAACCGTCTGGCGGCGTTGACGCAAGCGGCCACGCCGAAAACGGCGAACGCTTTGCCGCCGGTGACCAATGCGCCGTTGGCCATGCACCAGAGCGGTTGGACCGATGAAATCGTCAACCGTGTGATGTACCTGTCCAGCGCCAACCTCAAGTCGGCGGAGATCCAGTTGCAACCCGCTGAGCTTGGTCGCCTGGATATCAAAGTCAACATGACCGCCGACCAGCAGGCCCAAGTCAATTTCATGAGCGCCCACCCGGTGGTGCGTGAAGCGCTGGAAAGCCAGTCCGGCCGTCTGCGGGAGATGTTTGCCCAGCAGGGCATGGGGCAGGTGGACGTCAACGTCTCCGACCAGTCCCGTGGCCAGGAGCAGCAACAACAACAGGCCCAGACCCGTGGCGTGAGCAGCAGCGGCGGTCGGGGTGGCGATAACGGCGACAGCGGTAGCCCTGCTGATGTGGCTGAAGCGGTAGCGCCGGTAACGTCGACGGTGATCGGCTCCAGCGCCGTCGACTACTACGCCTGATCTGATTTTTGCGCTGGATGAAATGTGGGAGGGGGCTTGCTCCCGATGAGGGGTTGTCAGCTGAAACACGGGTGACTGATACACCGCTATCGGGGGCAAGCCCCCTCCCACAATTTGACTTGCCGCGTCCGTACGTCCCCCACTTCAGACAACTCTGGCATAACACTTGCTCTTGCCTTTCCGTAGATCTATGAATCCCCGAATAGTGACGGATTATTGGCATGGCGAAGAGCGACGACGCAGCAAAAGCACCCGCAGGCAAAGGTAAGCTCAAGCTTATCCTGTTGATAGTCCTGGGCCTGCTCCTGGCCATCGGCGCTTCGGTGGGTGGCACCTGGTACATCATGCACAGCAGCGCCAGCAAACCGGCCCCCGCTGCCGAAACCGCCAGCAACGTCAAGCAACCGGCAATCTTCGAGCCGATGCTCCCGGCCTTTGTCGCCAACTTCAATCAGAACGGTCGTCAACGCTACCTGCAGGTGAGCATCACCTTGCTGGCGCGCAACCAGTCGGACCTGGATGCCCTCAAGGTGCATATGCCGGTGATCCGCAACAACCTGGTGATGCTGTTCTCCGGCCAAAGCTTCGACACACTCGCCACCCCGGTGGGCCAGGAAATGCTGCGCCAGAAGGTCACTGCCAGCGTGCAGGAAGTGGCCCAGAAAGAGCTCGGCAAAGTCGTGATCGAGCAGGCGCTCTTCACTAACTTCGTATTGCAGTAGGATCACGACATGGCCGTGCAGGACCTGCTGTCCCAGGATGAAATCGACGCACTGTTGCATGGCGTCGACGATGGTCTGGTACAGACCGAAATGGCTGCCGAACCCGGCAGTGTCAAAAGTTATGACCTGACCAGCCAGGATCGCATCGTCCGTGGACGCATGCCGACCCTGGAAATGATCAACGAGCGTTTTGCCCGCTACACCCGTATCAGCATGTTCAACATGCTGCGCCGTTCAGCGGACGTGGCGGTGGGTGGCGTGCAGGTGATGAAATTCGGTGAATACGTGCACTCGCTGTACGTGCCTACCAGTCTCAACCTGGTCAAGATCAAGCCGCTGCGCGGTACCGCGCTGTTCATCCTCGACGCCAAGCTGGTGTTCAAGCTGGTGGACAACTTCTTCGGCGGTGACGGCCGTCACGCCAAGATCGAAGGCCGTGAATTCACCCCCACCGAGTTGCGGGTAGTGCGCATGGTGCTGGAGCAAGCCTTCATCGATTTGAAGGAAGCCTGGCAGGCAATCATGGAAGTCAATTTCGAGTACATCAACTCGGAAGTGAACCCGGCCATGGCCAACATCGTCGGCCCCAGCGAAGCCATTGTGGTGTCCACCTTCCACATCGAACTCGATGGCGGTGGCGGCGACCTGCACGTGACCATGCCGTACTCGATGATCGAGCCGGTGCGCGAGATGCTCGATGCCGGTTTCCAGTCAGACCTCGACGACCAGGACGAACGCTGGGTCAAGGCCCTGCGCGAAGACCTGTTGGACGTCGACGTGCCGCTGAGCGCCACGGTGGCACGTCGCCAGTTGCGCTTGCGCGATATTTTGCACATGCAGCCGGGGGACATCATCCCGGTCGAATTGCCGGAAGAAATGATCATGCGCGCCAATGGCGTGCCGTCGTTCAAGGTCAAGCTGGGTTCCCACAAGGGCAACCTGGCACTGCAGGTGGTGGAGTCGATCACCCGTCGCTGAGCCACCGCTGTTGATGCACCCCTATTTATGAATGTTTGCTCCGCCGAGGACATGTAATGGCTACCGAACAAGAAATCACTTCCGCCGAAGACCAGGCCCTGGCTGACGAATGGGCAGCGGCATTGGAAGAAACCGGCGATGTTGGCCAGGACGATATCGATGCACTGCTGGCCGCTGATGCCGCCACTGCACCGGCCGGCAAGCGCCTGCCGATGGAAGAATTCGGCAGCGTGCCGAAGAACAATGACCCAGTGACCCTTGATGGCCCGAACCTGGATGTGATTCTCGACATCCCGGTGTCGATCTCCATGGAAGTGGGCAGCACTGACATCAACATCCGCAACCTGCTGCAACTCAACCAGGGGTCGGTGATCGAGCTTGACCGCCTGGCCGGCGAGCCGCTGGATGTGCTGGTCAACGGCACCCTGATCGCCCATGGCGAAGTGGTGGTGGTCAACGAAAAGTTCGGCATCCGCCTGACGGACGTGATCAGCCCGAGCGAACGCATCAAGAAGCTGCGCTGATATGAAACGGCTGATGGTGGGTCTGTTAGTCGCGCTGCCATTGGACGCCTGGGCGGCCGAACCGGTGGCTCAGGCCGCGGCCGCTGCGCCGGTGGGCACTGGCCTGGGCGGGCAATTGACCCAACTGGTGCTGGGGCTGTTGCTGGTGGTCGGCTTGATCTTCGTGCTGGCCTGGTTGCTGCGTCGAGTGCAGAGCGTCGGCCCCGGCAACGCTCAGGTCATCGAGCTGATCGGCTCGCGCGCCCTCGGCCCGCGTGATCGGCTGGTGCTGGTGCAAGTGGGTGAGGAACAGATCCTGCTGGGCATCACCCCCGGCCGCATCACCCCATTGCACGTGCTCAAGACTCCGGTGAACGTGGACTCGTCCAAGCCCGCCACGCCAGAATTCGCCCAGCGCCTGATGGAGTTGCTGGGCAAGGATCAGAAGGATAAGAAGTAATGCGCGTTTTATTGACGCTCATGCTGTTGCTGGCGACGCCATTGGCGTTCGGCGCCGACCCGTTGTCGATCCCGGCCATTACGCTGGGGACCAACGCGGCGGGTGCGCAGGAGTATTCGGTCAGCCTGCAGATCCTGCTGATCATGACCGCGCTGAGCTTTATCCCGGCGTTTGTCATGCTGATGACCAGCTTCACGCGGATCATCATCGTGTTCTCGATCCTGCGCCAGGCCCTGGGCCTGCAGCAGACGCCGTCGAACCAGATTCTCACCGGCATGGCCTTGTTCTTGACGCTGTTCATCATGGCGCCGGTGTTCGACAAGGTGAACCAGCAAGCCCTGCAACCCTACCTGGCGGAAAAAATGACCGCCCAGGACGCCATCGACAAGGCCCAGGGCCCGATCAAGGATTTCATGCTGTCGCAGACCCGCTCCAGCGACCTTGAGCTGTTCATGCGCCTGTCCAAGCGGACCGACATCGCCACCCCGGACCAGGCGCCGTTGACCATCCTGGTGCCTGCGTTCGTCACCTCTGAATTGAAGACGGCGTTCCAAATCGGCTTCATGATCTTTATCCCGTTCCTGATCATCGACCTGGTGGTGGCGAGCGTGCTGATGGCCATGGGTATGATGATGCTGTCGCCGCTGATCATCTCGTTGCCGTTCAAGATCATGCTGTTTGTGCTGGTGGACGGCTGGGCGCTGATTATCGGCACCCTGGCCAGTAGTTTCGGCGGGGTATAGCGCAATGACTCCCGAAGTCGCCGTCGACCTGTTCCGTGAAGCGCTGTGGCTAACCACCGTGATGGTCGCCGTGCTGGTGGTGCCGAGCCTGTTGGTGGGCCTGCTGGTGGCGATGTTCCAGGCCGCGACCCAGATCAACGAACAGACCTTGAGCTTTCTGCCGCGCCTGCTGGTGATGCTGGTCACCCTGATCGTCGCCGGCCCGTGGCTGGTGCAGACCTTCATGGAATACATCCTGCAGCTGTACGGCAGTATTCCGCAGTTGATCGGCTGACCCGATGCAATCCTTGCTGGCATTGACCGACACCCAGATCAGCACTTGGGTGGCGTCCTTCATTTTGCCGCTGTTCCGGATAACGGCCATGTTGATGGCCATGCCGGTGTTCGGCACGACCCTCGTGCCACGGCGGATCCGCTTGTATTTCGCCGTGGCTATTACGGTGGTGCTCGTGCCTGGCCTGCCGCCGATGCCGCCGGTCAATGCGCTGGACCTCAGTGCTCTGATGCTCATCGCCGAGCAGGTCCTGATCGGTACGCTGCTGGGCTTCTCGCTGCAGCTGTTTTTCCAGGCGTTTGTGATTGCCGGGCAAATCATCTCGATCCAGATGGGCATGGGCTTCGCGTCCATGGTCGACCCCACCAACGGCGTGTCGGCGGCGGTGATCGGGCAGTTCCTGACCATGCTGGTGACCCTGCTGTTCCTGGCGATGAACGGCCACCTGGTGGCGTTCGAGGTGCTGACCGAAAGCTTCACCACCTTGCCGGTGGGCTCGGGGCTGGTGGTCAACCATTTCTGGGAAGTGGTGGGGCGGCTTGGCTGGGTGTTGGGTGCCTCGCTGTTGCTGGTGCTGCCGGCCATTACTGCGTTGCTGGTGGTCAATATTGCGTTTGGCGTAATGACCCGTGCGGCGCCGCAACTGAACATCTTTTCGATCGGTTTCCCGTTGACCCTGGTATTGGGCATGGGGATTTTCTGGGTCGGCCTGGCTGACATTCTCAATCAGTATCAACCGCTGGCGACCGACGCCTTGCAGTTCTTACGTGACCTGGCACGGGCGCGCTGAGCCATGGCCGAGAGCGAGAGTGGTCAGGACAAAACAGAAGACCCCACGGAGAAACGCAAAAAGGACTCCAGGGAAAAGGGCGAGATTGCGCGCTCCAAAGAGCTCAATACCGTCGCCACCATGATGGCCGGCTCCGGTGCCTTGCTGATCTACGGCGGTGGCCTGGCGCTGGACTTGATGGAGCTGATGAAGCACAACTTCGCCTTGCCTCGTGAAGTGCTGCTCAACCCCGACGCCATGGGCCAGTACCTGCTGCACTCCGGCAAGATCGCGCTCCTGGCGGTGCAGCCGATCCTGATCACCTTGCTGCTGGCCGCGCTGATCGGCCCGGTCGCCCTCGGCGGCTGGCTGTTCGCTGCCGGCAGCATGGCGCCCAAATTCAGCCGCATGAACCCCGGTGCCGGGCTCAAACGCATGTTTTCCGCCAAGGCCTTGGTGGAGCTGCTCAAGGCCTTGGCCAAGTTCATCCTGATCCTGTTTGTGGCGTTGATGGTGTTGTCGTCCGACATCGACGACCTGCTGCGCATTGCCCATGAACCGCTGGAATCGGCGATCATCCACAGCGTGCAGGTGGTGGGCTGGAGCGCGCTGTGGATGGCGGCGGGGCTGATCATCATCGCGGCGGTGGATGCGCCGATTCAGCTGTGGGAAAGCCACAAGAAACTGCTGATGACCAAGCAGGAAGTGCGCGATGAGCACAAGGACCAGGAAGGCCGCCCCGAGGTCAAGCAGCGCATTCGCCAGCTGCAGCGGGAAATGTCCCAGCGCAAGATGATGGCCTCGGTGCCCGACGCCGACGTGATCATCACCAACCCGACCCACTACGCCGTGGCCCTCAAGTACGACCCGGAGAAGGGCGGCGCGCCGATGCTGCTGGCCAAGGGCAGCGATTTTACCGCGTTGAAAATCCGTGAAATTGCGGTGGCCCACGACATCCTCCTGCTGGAGTCGCCGGAGCTGGCGCGGTCGATCTTCTACTCCACCGACCTCGACCAGGAAATCCCTGCCGGGTTGTACCTGGCCGTGGCGCAGGTATTGGCCTATGTCTATCAGATTCGCCAGTACCGCGCGGGCAAGGGCAAACGCCCGGATCCGCTCAAAGACCTGCCAATCCCGCCGGAATTGCGCCGCGATTCCTGATTTCTGTCGGCTACCACTCGTCGTGAATGCCTGTCTACCTGTCAACTTTGACAGTAGCCGGCGTGTGCTTCTCGCGGTTCTATTACAGTCAGCACTGCGCACAGGCTGTAAACGAGATGCAGGGAGAGGGTTTTGAAGGTGTTTAGAGGCACGGTCAAATCTTATGACCGCAATACCGGGAAGGGTTGGATTGCCCTGGAAGGTGAGGACGACGTGCAGGTGGATCTCTTCAGTTCACGATGGATTTGGCTTGCCGTGGGCCAGCAAGTGGAATTTCACATGATCCACCGACCCCGTGGCGTTTTTGCGAGAGACGTCAAAGTTATCCCGCGAGTCCTTGAATGAGATGTGAGGAGAACGGTAATGGCAACAGGCACAGTGAAATGGTTTAACGCGGAGAAGGGGTTTGGGTTTATCACTCAAGATGGTGGGGGCGATGTATTTGTCCACTTCTCGGCCATCAAGGGCGACGGATTCAAGACGCTTGAGGAACATCAAAAAGTGGAGTTCGAGGTTACCCAGGGCCCCAAAGGTGCTCAGGCTGAAAGCGTCCGCATCCTATGAGCTTCATGATCGTTCCCGCAGGGTGGTGCAGGAACGATCGGTCATCAGGCCGTTAAGCGTTCGCTACTCTCCAGCACTCTGTCGGCCAGCAGCTTCGCGAGGCCAATCAACTGCGTAACGCCCAGCGCACCTTCGCGTTTTGCCCCGTCCAATTCAAAGGCAAAGTCACTCATCAGCGCCTCGGCCGAGGCGAGGGTTTCGGTGAGGTTGACCAGCAGGTCTTCGGTTTTCAGGTGGTCTGCGACGGTGAACAGGCTGATGGGGGGATTTGGGGTGGGTTTGATCATTGTGAAACTCCATTGGTAAGTGGAGCCGCCACTGATCGCCGCGATGCGATGGAGGGTGGCAGCTGTGCGCAGGTTCGCGGACCGGTTACCAATGGACCCGGCATACCCGAGGGTATCCCGCGCACAGCCACCATAAGGCCGCACAGTAGACGATAAAAAGGCGTCAACTGAAAGCGGACAATGGCGCTTCTGCGCATTGGTAAGCCGGGCCGCGACGCCCGACCACTGCGTTTGCAGCGGTGTACGGAGACTAGAGAGCGGCTTTCCTAGGGGCAACCGCAAAACCTTGTCAGAAATTTCCTCATCTCTACCCGCGAACCCCTGTGGTGAGGGAGCTTGCTCCCGCTGGGGCGCGTAGCGCCCCCAAATCCTATGTATGCGATCGGTCAGGTAAATCGCATCGGCTGGTTTTGGGGCTGCTACGCAGCCCAGCGGGAGCAAGCTCCCTCGCCACAGGTGCGACATGATCTGCGGCATGGGGCAAAAGTTGGAAGGCTTCTTGCAATACCGCCTGCAGGACGCCTCCCGGCGTCAAAAGTTTGCTTCAAGGAAACGAGGAATACCGGTGGTGGATCGCTCTCAAATGTTCGGCACGGCCCGTACCACCCTGACTGACCTCTCGCGGGGCAATCTGGGTGTGCCGTTGTTGTTGCTGGTCATGCTGGCAATGATGATGTTGCCGATGCCGCCGTTCCTGTTGGACGTGTTCTTCACCTTCAACATCGCCCTGTCGGTGGTGGTGCTGCTGGTGTGCGTCTACGCCTTGCGGCCGCTGGATTTCGCGGTATTCCCCACCATTTTGCTGGTCGCGACCCTGTTGCGCCTGGCGCTGAACGTGGCGTCGACCCGTGTGGTCATGCTCCACGGCCAGGACGGCCACGCCGCCGCCGGTAAGGTGATCCAGGCCTTCGGTGAGGTGGTGATCGGCGGTAACTACGTGGTCGGTATCGTGGTGTTTGCGATCCTGATGATCATCAACTTCGTGGTGGTGACCAAGGGCGCCGGGCGGATTTCCGAGGTGAGCGCGCGCTTTACCCTCGACGCCATGCCCGGCAAACAGATGGCCATCGACGCCGACCTCAACGCCGGCCTGATCGACCAGAACCAAGCCAAATCCCGCCGTTTGGAAGTCGCCCAGGAAGCCGAGTTCTACGGCTCCATGGACGGTGCCAGTAAATTCGTGCGCGGTGACGCCATTGCGGGCCTGCTGATTCTGTTCATCAACCTCATCGGCGGCATGGCAGTCGGCATCTTCCAACACGGCATGACTTTCGGCGATGCGGGCAAGGTGTACGCCTTGCTGACCATCGGTGACGGTTTAGTGGCGCAATTGCCATCACTGTTGTTATCCACAGCAGCGGCGATCATGGTGACCCGTGCTTCGGGCTCCGAAGACATGGGCAAGCAGATCAGCCGCCAGATGTTCGCCTCGCCCAAGGCGCTGGCCGTGGCGGCGGGCATTATGGCGATCATGGGCATCGTGCCGGGCATGCCGCACGTGTCGTTCCTCAGCATGGCTGCGCTGGCCGGTGGCGGTGCGTACCTGTTCTGGAAAAAGCAGAACGCCGTCAAGGTTCAAGCCTTGCAGGAAGTCGCGCGCCAGCAGGAGCTGCTGCCATCCCCGGCCCGCGCCCAGGAAACCAAGGAGCTTGGCTGGGATGACGTGACCCCGATCGACATGATCGGCCTGGAAGTCGGCTATCGCCTGATTCCGCTGGTGGACCGCAACCAGGGCGGGCAATTGCTCGCGCGGATCAAGGGTGTGCGCAAGAAGCTGTCCCAGGACCTGGGCTTTTTGATGCCCACTGTGCATATCCGCGACAACCTCGACCTGGCGCCCAGTGCCTACCGCTTGACGCTGATGGGCGTGATCCTGGCCGAAGCCGAGATCTACCCGGACCGCGAGCTGGCGATCAACCCTGGGCAGGTGTTCGGCAGCCTCAATGGCATCACCGCCAAAGATCCGGCTTTTGGCCTGGAAGCGGTATGGATCGAAATCAGCCAGCGCAGCCAGGCCCAGTCGCTCGGCTATACCGTGGTGGACGCCAGCACCGTGGTTGCCACTCACCTTAACCAGATTCTGTACAAGCACTCCCATGAGCTGATCGGCCACGAGGAAGTCCAGCAATTGATGGGTTTGCTCGGCAAAGCCTCACCAAAACTCGCCGAAGAGCTGGTGCCGGGCGTGCTGTCGTTGTCGCAATTGCTCAAAGTGCTGCAGGCGCTGCTGGCCGAACAAGTGCCGGTACGCGACATTCGCAGCATCGCCGAGGCCATCGCCAACAACGCCGCCAAGAGTCAAGATACTGCCGCCTTGGTGGCTGCGGTGCGCGTCGGATTGTCGCGTGCAATCGTGCAAAGCATTGTAGGGCTTGACTCCGAGCTGCCTGTGATCACCTTGGAACCAAGGTTGGAACAAATATTGCTCAATAGTATTCAGAAGGCAGGACAAGGCCAGGAAGAGGGCGTTCTGCTGGAGCCAAGCATGGCTGAGAAGCTGCAGCGTTCGTTGATCGACGCCGCACAGCGCCAGGAAATGCAGGGCCAACCGGTGATCCTGCTGGTGGCAGGCCCCGTCCGGGCGATGTTGTCGCGGTTTGGACGCCTGGCAGTACCGAATTTGCACGTTTTGGCTTATCAGGAAATTCCTGACAACAAGCAAGTGACTATCGTCGCGACAGTAGGGCCCAACGGCTGAGGGTAGTGGGTTATGCAAGTTAAGCGTTTTTTCGCCGCCGATATGCGTCAGGCCATGAAACTGGTTCGTGATGAGCTGGGCGCCGACGCCGCGATTATCGGAAACCGTCGTATTGCCGGCGGTGTCGAGCTGACGGCTGCCCTGGATTACACCCCCCAGGCCCTGGCGCCACGCGTGCCGAACATGGAGCTTGAAGACGAGCTGCGCAAGACCGCTTCGCGCATTGTCTCGGCCCAGGCTGAGCTGAGCATGCGGGGCGACAGCGATGCCACTACCAATCGCCAGTTGTTCGCCGGCTTGCCGTTGACCGCTGCCGAGCCGCTGGTCGAGCCCACCTTCAAAGAGCCGCCACGTCCGGCCGCGCCTGCCCCGGCTGCGTCTGTCGACCAGCGCGTGTTCGACTCGATGCGCTTTGAACTCAACGGCCTGCGCGAACTGCTCGAAGTGCAGCTTGGCTCGCTGGCCTGGACCCAATTGCAAGGCAGCAAGCCGCAACAGGCCAACCTGTGGCGCCGCCTGCAACGCATCGGCTTGTCCGGCCCGTTGTCCCGCGACCTGCTGGCGCTGACCACCGAAATCGAAGAACCCCGCCAGGCCTGGCGCATGTTGCTGGCCCACTTGGCGCGCATGATTGCCACCCCAGAAATCGAACCCCTGGAAGAGGGCGGTGTGATTGCCATGGTCGGCCCAGCCGGCATGGGCAAGACCACCACCCTGGCCAAGCTGGCCGCACGCTATGTGCTCAAGTACGGCGCGCAGAATATCGCGCTGGTGAGCATGGACAGCTACCGCATTGGCGCCCAGGAACAGCTCAAGACCCTGGGCCGGATCCTCAATGTATCGGTGACCCATGTCGACCCGGGCCAGTCCCTGGCCAACGCCCTCGACCCGCTGCTGCGCAAGCGCGTGGTGCTGATCGATACCGCCGGCCTGCAAGCCAGCGACCCGGCGTTGCGCATGCAACTGGAAAGCCTGGCCGGTCGCGGCATCAAGTCGAAAAATTACCTGGTGCTTGCAACCACCAGCCAGAAACAGGTTCTTACCGCTGCGTACCACAGTTACAAGCGTTGTGGCCTGGCCGGTTGCATCCTCACCAAGCTCGACGAAACTGCGAGCCTGGGCGAGGTGCTGAGCCTGGCCATCAGTCATGAATTGCCGGTCGCCTACCTGACCGACGGACCGCGGATCCCGGATGATCTGCATCTGCCGCGCCGTCATCAGTTGGTCAGCCGCGCAGTCAGCGTGCAAATGCAAGAAGAGCCTAGCGAGGAAGCGATGGCCGATATGTTCGCCGACCTTTACCACAGCCCGGCAAAACGGGTGGGTTGAGTCAGGATGAACACCGTGAAATGTACCTACATCGATGGTCTGCAAGCGATTCACGCGGCCAAGCCATGTAGCCTGCGTCTAAGCAAGACAAGGTAAAGAAATAAAATGGGCAGCATGCATCCCGTACAGGTGATCGCGGTGACCGGCGGCAAAGGTGGCGTCGGGAAAACTAACGTGTCAGTGAATTTGTCCCTGGCCCTGGCAGAGCTTGGCCGTCGCGTCATGCTGCTGGATGCTGACCTGGGGCTGGCGAACGTCGACGTTCTGCTGGGGCTGACGCCCAAACACACCCTTGCCGATGTGATCGAGGGCCGCTGTGAGCTGCGCGATGTGCTGCTGCAGGGCCCTGGCGGCATCCGCATCGTGCCTGCCGCCTCCGGCACCCAGAGCATGGTGCACCTGAGCCCGGCACAGCATGCCGGGCTGATCCAGGCCTTCAGTGATATCGGCGACAACCTCGACGTGCTGGTGATCGACACCGCGGCCGGGATCGGCGAGTCCGTGGTCAGCTTCGTGCGCGCCGCGCAGGAAGTATTGCTGGTGGTCTGCGACGAACCCACCTCGATCACCGACGCCTACGCCCTGATCAAACTGCTTAACCGTGACTACGGCATGAACCGCTTCCGCGTCCTGGCCAACATGGCCCAGAGCCCGCAGGAAGGGCGCAACCTGTTCGCCAAGTTGACCAAGGTCACGGATCGCTTCCTCGATGTCGCCTTACAATACGTCGGCGCAGTTCCCTATGACGAGTGTGTGCGCAAGGCTGTGCAAAAGCAGCGTGCAGTCTACGAAGCGTTCCCTCGTTCCAAATGCGCATTGGCGTTCAAGGCTATTGCCCAGAAGGTCGATACCTGGCCGTTGCCCGCCAACCCTCGGGGGCATCTGGAGTTTTTCGTCGAGCGATTGGTGCATCAGACGAGCGCAGGACCCGTGCTATGACAGCGAACGGCTATAACGCTTACAAAAAGTCGGCCCGTGACAGCCAGGGTGAGTTGATCGAGCGCTACGCGCCACTGGTCAAGCGCATCGCCTATCACTTGCTGGCACGCCTGCCCGCCAGCGTCCAGGTCGAAGACCTGATCCAGGCGGGCATGATCGGTTTGCTCGAAGTGTCGACCAAATACGACGCGAGCAAGGGGGCGAGCTTCGAGACGTATGCGGGGATTCGTATCCGTGGCGCGATGCTCGACGAGGTGCGTAAAGGTGACTGGGCACCGCGCTCGGTGCATCGCAATACGCGCATGGTCAGTGACGCAATTCGCGCAATTGAAGCAAAAACCGGTCGCGACGCTAAAGATCACGAAGTTGCGGCCGAACTCCAATTGAGTCTCGACGATTATTACGGGATTTTGAACGATACCTTGGGCAGCCGCCTGTTCAGTTTCGACGACCTCTTGCAGGACGGCGAGCACGAAGGGCTGCACGAGGATGGCGCGAGTGCTCATATGGAGCCGTCGCGTGACCTGGAGGATGAACGCTTCCAGGGTGCGCTGGCGGACGCGATTGCCAATTTGCCGGAACGTGAGCGGTTGGTGTTGGCGCTGTACTACGACGAAGAGCTGAACCTCAAGGAAATCGGTGAGGTCCTGGGGGTCAGCGAATCGCGGGTCAGCCAGTTGCACAGCCAGTGCGCAGCCCGCTTGCGGGGGCGTTTGGGAGAGTGGCGAGCGCGCTGACAGGCAGTGTGGGGACACTGCAGACGATACCGCGAGGGCAGCAAGCCTTCGCGGTTTCGACCCGTGGTGCCCGAGGCGTCCTTTTTGTGTAATGCCTGTTGATTGAAATGGCGCGTCCAGGTGCTGGGCGCGTTTAAGACTGCTTGGAGGTCGAATTGGACAAGAACATGAAAATCCTCATCGTTGATGACTTTTCAACGATGCGGCGGATCATAAAAAACCTGTTGCGTGACCTTGGGTTCACTAACACGGTCGAGGCGGATGACGGCATTACGGCGATTCCGATCCTCAACAGCGGGAGCATCGACTTTCTGGTAACGGACTGGAACATGCCGGGCATGACCGGTATCGACTTGCTGCGCCACGTGCGCGCTGACGAAAAACTACGCAGCCTTCCCGTGCTGATGGTGACCGCCGAAGCCAAGCGTGAACAGATCATCGAAGCCGCCCAAGCCGGGGTTAACGGTTACGTGGTCAAGCCATTCACTGCATTGGCCTTGAAAGAGAAGATCGAAAAAATCTTCGAACGCATCCACGGCTAATGCCATCGCGGGGGAGCTATGGAGCATAAAGAAACGTCACAGGGAGACTTTGAGTCGACCCTGAAAAAGCATGCTCACCAGTTGGTCGACAGCCTTGAAAAAGGCCAGTTCGGCGATGCGGTGCAGTTAATCCATGAGCTCAATCAGACCCGTGACCGCGGCCTGTATCAGGAAGTGGGCAAGCTCACGCGCGAGCTGCACAGTGCGATCGTCAATTTCCAGATTGACCCGCATATGCCCCAGGCCGAAGAGATCTCGCAGATCACCGATGCCACCGAACGCCTGTCCTATGTGGTCAGGCTGACTGAGGCGGCGGCCAACCGCACCATGGACCTGGTGGAAAACGCCACGCCCCTGGTCAACGGCATGGCCACCGAGGCCCAGGCCTTGAGCCACGACTGGGGCCGTTTCATGCGCCGCGAAGTCGGGGCTGAAGAGTTTCGTGAGTTGGCGCGTCGGGTCGACGGGTTCTTGTCACGCAGCGAGCAGGAAAACCGCACGGTTTCCAGCAACCTCAACGACATTCTGCTGGCCCAGGATTACCAGGACCTCACCGGTCAGGTGATCAAGCGTGTGACCCAATTGGTCACCGAAGTGGAAAGCAACTTGCTCAAATTGGTGCTTATGGCAGGCCAAGTTGATCGTTTCGCCGGCATTGAACATGACCGCGAAGCGATCCTCTCGGAAAAAGATCCACAAAAACATCTCGCCAAGGGTGAAGGTCCGCAGATTCATGCCGATAAACGTGAAGACGTTATGTCAGGTCAGGATGACGTAGATGACCTGTTATCCAGTTTAGGCTTCTAAGGAGCACACCCATGAGCTTCGGCGCCGATGAAGAGATCCTTCAGGATTTCCTTGTAGAGGCCGGCGAAATTTTAGAGCAACTGTCCGAGCAACTGGTCGAGCTGGAAAGCCGCCCGGATGATGCGAACCTGCTCAATGCAATTTTTCGCGGTTTTCATACTGTAAAAGGGGGCGCCGGCTTCCTCCAGCTCCATGAGCTGGTGGAGTGCTGCCACATCGCCGAGAACGTGTTCGACATCCTGCGCAAGGGTGAGCGTCACGTTGATTCGGAGTTGATGGACGTGATTCTCGAAGCACTCGATGCGGTCAACGGCATGTTCAGCGAAGTGCGCGAACGTGCCCCGATCACCGCAGCCACTCCGGAGCTGCTGGCCGCCCTGGCGCGCTATGCCGAGCCTGCCGACCTGTCGGCTGCGCCGGTGGCTGAAGCGGCGCCGGAACCTGTGGCAGAGCCCGAAGCGGATGTGACCGACAGCGAGTTTGAACAGCTGCTCAACTCCCTCAGTGCCGTCAAGGCCGAGGCAGAAGCACCGGCTGCCGTTGCTCCGGCAGCGGTGCCGACCAGCGAAGACATTACCGACGCTGAGTTCGAATCCCTGCTCGACCAGTTGCACGGCAAAGGCCAGTTCGCGGCCGACGCCGTGCCACCGGCTGCTGCTGCCGCGGCACCTGCCGCGCCCGTCAGCACTGACATCACCGACGACGAATTTGAAGCGTTGCTCGACCAACTGCATGGCAAGGGCACTTTCGCGGCCGATGCCTTGCCGGCCGTCGCCGCCACGCCTGCAGCGGCTGCCAGCACTGCAGCGCCTGCCGCTGCTGCACCGGCAGGCGATGGGTTGATTTCCGATCACGAATTCGAATCCCTGCTGGACGAGTTGCACGGCAAGGGCAAGTTCAGCGAAGTTGCTCCGGCCGCTGCGGTGGCCACGGCTGCACCGGTTGCCGCCAAAGCCGCCGCCCCTGCACCGGCCGCCAAGCCTGCGCCCGCACCGGCCGCCGCTCCGGCGCCTGCACGTGCTGCAGCGGCACCGGTTGCCGAGAAGCCCGCCAGTGAAGCCGAAACCACCGTGCGGGTTGATACCGCGCGCCTGGACGACATCATGAACATGGTCGGCGAACTGGTGCTGGTGCGTAACCGCCTGGTCCGCCTGGGCCTGAGCAGCGGCGATGAAGCCATGCAGAAGGCCGTGTCGAACCTCGACGTGGTGACCGCCGACCTGCAGACCGCCGTGATGAAAACGCGGATGCAGCCGATCAAGAAAGTCTTCGGCCGCTTCCCACGGCTGGTTCGTGACCTGGCTCGCCAGCTCAAGAAAGAGATCAACCTGGAACTGGTGGGTGAAGAAACCGACCTCGACAAAAACCTTGTCGAGGCCCTGGCCGACCCGCTGGTCCACTTGGTGCGCAACGCCGTCGACCATGGCGTGGAAACCCCGGAAGAACGCGAAGCCTCGGGCAAGTCCCGTGGCGGCAAGGTGATCCTGGCGGCGGAGCAAGAAGGCGACCATATCCTGCTGTCGATCACCGATGACGGCAAGGGCATGGACCCGAACATCTTGCGCAGCATCGCAGTCAAGCGTGGCGTGATGGACAAGGACGCCGCCGACCGCCTGACCGACACCGAGTGCTACAACCTGATCTTTGCCCCGGGCTTCTCGACCAAGACCGAGATCTCCGACGTGTCCGGCCGTGGCGTCGGCATGGACGTGGTGAAGACCAAGATCAGTCAGCTCAACGGCTCGATCAACATCTACTCGACCAAGGGCCAGGGCTCGAAGATCGTCATCAAGGTGCCGTTGACCCTGGCGATCATGCCGACCTTGATGGTGATGCTGGGCAACCAGGCGTTCGCCTTCCCGCTGGTCAACGTCAACGAAATCTTCCACCTCGACCTGTCGCGCACCAACGTGGTGGACGGCCAGGAAGTGGTGATCGTGCGCGACAAGGCGTTGCCGCTGTTTTACCTCAAGCGTTGGCTGGTGGCATCGGCTGCCCATGAAGAGCAGCGCGAAGGCCATGTGGTGATCCTCTCCGTGGGCACCCAGCGGATCGGCTTTGTCGTCGATCAGTTGGTGGGCCAGGAAGAAGTGGTCATCAAGCCTTTGGGCAAAATGCTGCAGGGAACCCCGGGCATGTCGGGTGCGACCATCACCGGTGACGGTCGGATCGCGCTGATTCTCGATGTTCCGAGCATGCTCAAGCGTTACGCCGCTCGGCGTATTTGATTCTGGTGGGGCAGGGCGGTAATGCCCGCCCCGCCTAACGGAGTGTTTATGGCAGTCAAGGTCCTGGTGGTGGACGATTCGGGTTTCTTCCGCCGTCGCGTCTCGGAAATTCTTTCCGCCGATCCAACGATCCAGGTGGTCGGCACGGCCACCAACGGCAAAGAAGCGATTGATCAAGCCATTGCGTTGAAGCCGGACGTGATCACCATGGACTACGAGATGCCGATGATGGATGGCATCACGGCAGTTCGCCATATCATGCAACGCTGCCCGACCCCGGTGTTGATGTTCTCCTCGCTGACCCACGAAGGCGCCCGAGTGACCCTCGACGCGTTGGACGCTGGCGCGGTGGATTTCCTGCCGAAGAATTTCGAAGACATCTCGCGCAACCCCGAGAAGGTCAAGCAGATGCTGTGCGAGAAGGTGCACAGCATTTCGCGCAGTAACCGACGCAGCCTGTTCAGCGCGCCGACGCCGACGCCGACGCCTGCACCGGCCGCGGCCCCGTCTGCGCCTGCGCCTTCGTTTGGTCGACCTGCTCCTGCGCCTGCGCCGGTTGCTCGGCCTGCCGTGGCGCCTGCCCGTGCATCGGCCTCCAGCGCTCACTCCCCGGCGCCCAAGCGCAAGGCCTACAAGCTGGTCGCCATCGGTACATCCACCGGCGGCCCGGTCGCCCTGCAGCGCGTGTTGACTCAACTGCCGGCCAACTTTCCGGCGCCGATTGTGCTGATCCAGCACATGCCCGCCGCCTTCACCAAAGCCTTCGCCGAACGCCTGGACAAGCTGTGCCGCATCACCGTCAAGGAAGCGGAGGATGGTGACATCCTGCGCCCTGGCCTGGCGTTGCTGGCCCCAGGTGGCAAGCAAATGATGGTGGACGGGCGTGGCGCGATCAAAATCCTGCCGGGCGATGAGCGCCTGAACTACAAGCCGTGCGTGGATATCACCTTCGGTTCGGCAGCCAAGTCCTACGGCGACAAAGTTCTGGCGGTGGTGCTCACCGGCATGGGCGCCGACGGCCGTGAAGGCGCGCGCCTGCTCAAGCAGGGCGGCAGCGCCATCTGGGCGCAGGACGAAGCCAGCTGCGTGATCTATGGCATGCCCATGGCCATCGTCAAAGCGGACCTGGCCGACGCGGTCTACAGCCTGGACGATATCGGCAAGCATCTGGTGGAGGCTTGCCTCTGATGGATGTATTGAGCCTGATCGGCATCATCATGGCGTTTGTCGCGATCATCGGCGGCAACTACCTCGAAGGCGGCCATCTCGGCGCCTTGGCCAACGGTCCGGCAGCGTTGATCGTGATCGGCGGCACGGTGGGCGCGGCATTGCTGCAGTCGCCCATGAGTTCGTTCAAGCGTGCCATGCAGATCCTGATCTGGATTATTTTCCCGCCGCGTGTCGACTTGCCGGGCGGCATCGACCGAGTGGTCAACTGGAGCCTCACCGCCCGCAAGGAAGGCCTGCTGGGCCTGGAAGGCGTGGCCGATGCCGAGCCCGACAGCTACGCGCGCAAAGGCCTGCAATTGCTGGTGGACGGTGCCGAGCCGGAAGCGATCCGCAGCATCCTGGAGGTGGATTTCTACACCCAGGAAAGCCGCGACATCAATGCCGCTAAAGTCTTTGAAAGCATGGGCGGCTACGCGCCGACCATCGGTATCATTGGTGCGGTCATGGGCCTGATCCACGTGATGGGCAACCTGGCCGACCCTTCGCAACTGGGCAGCGGGATTGCCGTGGCGTTTGTCGCCACCATCTACGGCGTGGCGAGTGCCAACCTGGTGCTGTTGCCGGTGGCGAGCAAGCTCAAGTCGATCGCCATGCGCCAGTCGCGTTATCGCGAAATGCTCCTCGAAGGCATCCTGTCGATCGCCGAGGGCGAGAACCCGCGTTCGATCGAATTGAAGCTCCAGGGCTTCATGGATTGATGACCATGAACATCGACACGACCTTACTGTGGCGAGCGAGCTTGCTCGCGCTGGGCTGCGAAGCAGCCCCAAGACGTGCAACCCGGTTTCCGCGAGAGAGCGGTGGTGGATTTATCAGGGCCGCTTCGCGCCCCAACGCGAGCAAGCTCGCTCGCCACAATGAACCGGTTGGCAGTGAGTCTTGTGTTCAGGGAGGTAGTTGCCTGTGAGCCGTCGCCGTCGCGAGCCTGAAGAACACGTCAACCACGAACGCTGGCTGGTGTCCTACGCGGACTTCATCACCTTGCTGTTCGCGTTTTTTGTGGTGATGTACTCCATCTCGTCGGTCAATGAAGGCAAGTACAAAGTCATTTCCCAGGCGCTGATCGGCGTGTTCAACGACGCCGACCGTGCCCTCAAGCCGATTCCTATCGGTGAAGAACGGCCCAAGACCGTGACCCCGGCCAAGCCGCTGGTCAACGACAGTGACGAAACCGCCGCCGGCGTGGGCGGCACCAGCGATCCGCTGAAAAGCATCGCCGACGACATCAGTGCCGCGTTTGGCGACCTGATCAGCTCCAACCAGATGACCGTGCGTGGTAATGAGTTGTGGGTGGAGATCGAGCTCAATTCCAGCCTGCTGTTCGCCAGCGCCGATGCGATGCCCAGCGACCAGGCGTTTACCATCATCGACAAAGTGGCGTCGATCCTGCGGCCGTTTGAAAACCCGATCCACGTGGAAGGCTTTACCGACAACTTTCCGATCAACACGGCGCAGTACCCGACCAACTGGGAACTGTCTTCGGCGCGTGCCGCCAGCATCGTTCGCATGCTCGCGATGCAGGGTGTGAACCCCGGACGGCTGGCCTCGGTGGGGTACGGCGAGTTCCAGCCGGTGGCCAATAACGCTACGGTGGAAGGCCGCGCGCGCAACCGTCGCGTGGTGCTGGTGGTGTCCCGCAACCTGGATGTACGCCGCAGCCTGACCGGCACGGGCACCGCCAATGCAACACCGGATGCGGCCTTGAAGCGGGCTGGCACACAAACTGCACCGGCCCCTGCAAAGCCGCCGGTTCGTCAGAGTGCCGTCAATTCTCCGTCGCCGGCTCAATAACCTATGCAATGTCTCGGTCGCGCCAATGCCTGCCGGGAGGAACCAACCGAATGAGAGTCTGGGCAGTTGCCAATCAAAAAGGTGGAGTCGGCAAGACCACCACCTCCATCGCTTTAGCCGGCTTGCTGGCGGAGGCGGGCAAGCGTGTGGTCGTGGTGGACCTGGATCCCCATGGCTCGATGACCAGCTATTTCGGCTACGACCCGGATGCGCTGGAGCACAGCAACTACGACCTGTTCCTGCACAAAGGCAGCGTGCCTGCCGACTTGCCGGGGCAACTGCTGCTGCCGACCAGCAATGAAAGCATTTCCTTGCTGCCGTCCAGCACCGCGCTGGCAACCCTTGAGCGCCAGTCGCCGGGGCAAAGTGGCCTGGGCCTGGTGATCGCCAAGACCCTGGCGCAACTGTGGCAGGACTTCGACTACGCGATTATCGACAGCCCGCCGTTGCTGGGCGTGCTGATGGTCAACGCCTTGGCGGCCAGCCAGCAACTGGTGATCCCGGTGCAGACCGAACACCTGGCGGTCAAAGGCCTGGAGCGTATGGTCAGCACCCTCGCGATGATCAACCGCTCGCGTAAGCAGGCGTTGCCCTACAGCATCGTGCCGACCCTGTTCGACCGTCGCACCCAGGCGTCCCTCGGCACGTTGCGCGTATTGCGCGATGCCTACCCGGACACCATCTGGAATGGCTACATACCGGTGGACACGCGCCTGCGTGACGCCAGCCGCGCCGGCCTGACGCCGTCGCAGTTCGACGGCAAGAGCCGTGGCGTGCTGGCGTACCGCGCGTTGCTCAAGCACCTGCTGTCCCAGCAACTTGTGGCGCAGGTGGCGTGATGAACCGTCCCGTCGAACTCAAGACCAAGACCCGGCCGCAACTGGCGCTGGAATCCTATCTGGATGCCTTGCTGCAGGAGGCCACGGCGCAAGAACTGCCCGAACCGATCCTGGTGCTGGAGCCCGCCGTCGAACCCGAAGCCGCACTGGATGAATTCCAGTTGGCGGTGCTGGAAGAACAAGCGCGTGATGCGCAGATTGTGGTGCCGATCACGCCCACGGTGGTGGCGCCTGTCGTGGCTGCGCCTGTGGTGGTTGCACCCGTGGTGGTCGAGCCGGTGGTCGAAGTGCACCTGCCGCCGAGCATCACACCGCCACCGGTCACCGGTGATGGCCGCCCGGCGTGGGCCGCCGAGCCGTTCGAGTGCCTGCTGTTCGACGTCGCCGGGCTGACCCTGGCGGTGCCACTGGTCTGCCTGGGCTCGATCTATTCCCTGGAAGGCCAGGAGCTGACGCCGCTGTTCGGGCAACCGGAGTGGTTCCTCGGCATCCTGCCCAGCCAGGCCGGCAACCTTAAGGTGCTGGACACCGCGCGTTGGGTCATGCCCGACCGCTACCGCGATGATTTTCGCCAGGGCTTGCAGTATGTGATTTCGGTGCAAGGCTATGAGTGGGGGCTGGCGGTGCATCAAGTCAGCCGCTCGTTGCGCCTGGACCCGAACGAAATCAAATGGCGCAGCCACCGGGGCCAACGGCCTTGGCTGGCGGGTACCGTGATCGAACACATGTGCGCGTTGCTCGACGTCGCCGAACTGGCCGAGTTGATTGCCAGTGGCGCGGTCAAGGCGATGCCACAGAACAAACGCAGTTGATTGAACAATAAGGTCCGCATGCGAGTGCGGTCAGCGAAGCACACACGCCGTATACATCGGCATTTGAGGGGTCAGGGGTATGAATAAGTCAGCGTCCGCACAAGGTTTAGATGATCCGATCCTGCAATGGGTTACCTTCAAACTGGACAACGAAACCTACGGCATTAACGTGATGCGCGTGCAGGAAGTGCTGCGCTACACCGAGATCGCTCCGGTACCGGGTGCGCCAAGCTACGTGCTGGGCATCATCAACCTGCGCGGCAACGTGGTCACGGTCATCGACACGCGTCAGCGTTTCGGCCTGGATACCGTTGAAGTCAGCGACAACACGCGCATCGTGATCATTGAAGCCGACAAGCAAGTGGTCGGTATCATGGTCGACAGCGTGGCCGAAGTGGTTTACCTGCGCCAATCGGAAGTGGAAACCGCGCCGAACGTCGGTAACGAAGAATCCGCCAAATTCATCCAGGGCGTGTGCAACAAGAACAACGAACTGCTGATTCTGGTTGAGCTGGACAAGATGATGAGCGAAGAAGAATGGTCGGAACTGGAGAGCATCTGATTGTTCTTTGAGGCCGTGGTAATTGTCCTGGCCCTGTTGTGGGCCGGGACGTTGGCATTCTTGCTGCGTTATGTGCGCCAGCAGCGTGAGTTGGGCCTGCAACAGGCCGAGCGTGATGCGGTGCGTGACCGGCGCATTCTGGAGTTGGTCAAGCGGGTTGATCATTACCAGCAGAGTGCGGTGAAGGTGGGGGATGAGGTGCATGAACTGCGCGCCATACTTGCGCCGTTGCCCGATAAACTTGCGCAGATTGAGCAGCGGGATCCTTCCAGTCTTTCGTTTGCACAGGCGGCGAAGTTGGTGGGGATGGGGGCTACGGTGGATGAGCTTACTCAATCGTGTGGGTTGACCCAGGCTGAGGCGCAGTTGATGAGTAAGCTTCATAAGAGCTGACTGGGTACCTATCCATTGCTGCGGTAAAGGCTAACCCGGCAGCCTTCCGGGTTACCCACGCTCCAAAGCCTGCGTTCGGCCAGCGCGTTTGAAGGGGCGCCCTAGATCAAAAGCAAGAGCACGGCGGCCTGGAGCCGGCCGGGTTCTGACTGTCGATCTCGGTTAAATGTGGGAGGGAGCTTGCTCCCGATAGCCGTCGGGCAATTGCAGATGTATTGGCTGACACACTGCAATCGGGGGCAAGCCCCCTCCCACCGTTTGATCTCCATACGTCAGGTAGCCCCCGAGCCTAGGCGAGGTGCCGGGGGACAGGCCCACCATTACCAAAAAAATGGATAGGCACTCAGTAAACCAAACCCCCTCCCCAAAGGTCCCATCCTCCAAGCACCTTTGAATCAGGAGATTCCCCCAATGACCACCCCCAAAGCACTGTTGATCCTCCACGGCAAGCAAGCCCTCAACGAGGACGTGCGCGCCGCCGTGCAGGCCCGGCGCGAGCAGGGCGGGGAATTGGCGGTGCGGGTCACCTGGGAAGGCGGCGACGCCCAGCGCCTGGTCAACGAAGCCTTGGCTGACGGCTACACCCACATCATCGCCGGTGGCGGCGACGGTACCCTGCGCGATGTGGCCGAAGCCATGGCCCAGGCCAAGACCGACGCCAGCCTGGTGCTGATGCCGCTGGGCACCGCCAACGATTTCGCCAAGGCCGCCGGCGTGCCGTTGGAGCCCGCCCAGGCGCTGGCGCTGCTGGACGTGCCGCCCAAAGCCATCGACCTCGGCCAGGTCGGTGGGCAAATCTTCCTCAACATGGCGACCGGCGGTTTCGGCAGCCAGGTCACCGCCAACACTTCCGAAGACCTGAAAAAAGTCCTCGGCGGTGCGGCCTACCTGTTCACCGGCTTGACGCGTTTCAGCGAGTTGAAGGCTGCCTATGCCGAGCTGGATGGTCCCGATTTCCACTGGAAAGGCGAACTGCTCGCCTTGGGGATCGGCAACGGTCGCCAGGCAGGCGGTGGGCATGAGCTATGCCCAGGCGCGATGGCCGACGACGGCCTGCTGGATGTCAGCATCCTGCCGGCGCCCCAGGAAGTGGTCGGTACGTTGCGTGAGCTCATGAACAATGGCTGGGGCCTGGACACCATGTTCGTGCGGGCGCGGCTGCCGTGGGTGAATATCAAGGTTGCACAGGGCCTGTACATCAACCTGGATGGCGAGCCGCTGGAGGGTGATGACCTGCACTTCGAGGCTTTGCCCAAGGCCTTGCGGGTGCACTTGCCGGTGGGTTCGCCGTTAGTCGTCCAGGCTGATGATCTGCTCGCGCACCGCGAATAGCACCAGGCCGGCCACGTCGAATATTTGCAGGCGCTTCATGATCTGCGAGCGGTGCGCCTCGACGGTCTTGATGCTCAGGCCCAGGCCGTGAGCGATCTCCCGGGTGGACTTGCCGCGCACGATCAAGCGCAGGATCTCCAACTGCCGCGCCGTGAGGTTGTGGCTGTGGCCGGCGGGGGTGATCGGCCCCTGGCTGCGCACCAGCGCCTGGTTGATCACCGTGTGGGCAATCGCCGGGCTCAGGTAGCGTTCGTTGTTGCGCAACGCCAGCAGCGCGTGTTCCAGCTCGTTGGCTGTTGTGTCTTTGAGCAGGTAACCATGGGCCCCGGACTCCAGCGCGCACATGATCAGCTCCGGGTCGGTGTGCATCGACAGGATCAGCACCTTGCTCTTGGGGTAGGCACGCTTGAGTTGCTGTAAGGCATCCAGGCCGCCGGTGTGCTTCATCGACAGGTCCAGCAGCACTATATCCGGCAGCAGGGCACTGAACTGCTCCAGTAACTGCGCGCCATCGTTGGCTTCGCCGATCACCGTGTAGCCGGGAATGTCTTGGACCAGCGCGCGGACGCCGGCCCGGATCAGTGCATGGTCATCTACCAGGAGTAATTTGCAGGTCACTCGAGAACCTTAGGGGAACTGGCCCGTTCGAGGGCGCGGGGCGCCCAGGGGAAAAGCGCTTCGATCCGTGTTCCTTTGCCTGGCTGGCTGCTGACGGATAATGAACCGCCAAGCTGATCAATCCGCTCGGACATGCCGGCCATGCCCCGTTGGCCTTCCAGGCCTGGGTTGATGGCCGGCGAAAAGCCCTGGCCGTCATCACTGATAAATAGCGAGAGGCCCTCGGGCAGGCGTTGCAGGCGAACCAGCAGATTGCGCGCCTGGGCGTGGCGCAGCATGTTGGTCACCGCTTCCTGGGTGATCCGAAAGGCGGCCACGGCCGTTTCTTCCGGGATGCCGGTCAGCCGTTGCTGGCATTCCAGGCTCCAGTGGATCGGGGTGTTTTCCAGGGTCTTGAGCAGGTGCGCACGCAGGCTGGCTTCCAGCCCCAGGCTGGCTAACTGGCGAGGATTGAGGATGGCGGAGACGTCGCGCACCTTGGCCAGGGTTTCATTCAGGGTGTTGCACAGCACCGTGCACTGGCTTTGCAGGTCGTCGGGCAGGCGGCGCTTGAGCCATTCGCTTTGCAGCTTGGCGGCGGTGAGCAGTTGGCCGATATCGTCGTGCAATTCGCGGCTGAGTCGGTGGCGTTCGTTCTCCTGCACTTGCAGCAGGCGGTCGGCCAGTTCCTGGGGCTGGAACTTGATCGACTTGCGTGACCGCCACTGTTGCAGGCCAACCACCACCAGGGTGGCCAGGTTGAGCACAATCACCAGCAATGGAAGCGGCGCGGAGCGGGTATAGGCCCACAGGCTCAACAGCAGCGAGCCAAGGCACAGGGCGAGGATCAAACGGCGTGCATTACTGCGGGACGCGGACCATGCGAAGAGTGTCTTGAGACTGGCGTACATAGCGGATGGAGCCAATGAGGGTTCGCTGCGGGAAGTCCGGTCACGGCGGCTGACAGGGCTCTGTTTAGAATGCGTTATCGAATCGTATTTATGCATGATGAAGTTGAGTCACTTCGAGTGGGGCATAGTACCACCACTATTACCGTTGGTCGCCTGGTGCCGTGCCTGGCGGGGTTTTTAACCGCACAAATGCTCCGGGCGGTATTCCCAGAGTTTATGGCGTGGGGGAGTTATATTATTTGCGTTTGATTGTATCGTTATGACCGTTAGTGGCTAATTGATATCTTTGCCTGCGCGATTCAACCCTATGTATTAATAGGTATGTCGTTTTCAGATAACTTCAGGCTTAAATACGACCTGATATTCGATCAAGACGCGTGATGTATCCGTTGTTGCGGTTTAGAACCGAAATCTTTTTGCGGAATATGCAGCGTTACAGTGGCAATCAACGTCGTTTGCTCTGCTTCATCCAATCCCAGTTTGCCGGTCTTTGCATCAATCAACTCCAACTGCCAGGCCAGCAATGTCAGGCATTGTTCCAGCGCGTCCAGGGCTTGATCATGCAGATGCAAAGGGTTTTCGGCATTGGCGATCAGGTACTGGATATGCCGCGAGAATTCGCTGATCGCCCGAAGGGCCAGGCAGTCGGCCTTTTCGGCGAGCTTGATCAGGCTGACCTTCATGCAGTCGATGGCGTCGCTGTCGTTGCGGATCATGTGCAGGTGGCTCAGGCACTCTTCCGATTTGGCCAGCAGCTTTTCAGCCTCGTGCAGGAATTCGGGCAATGCAAGTTGCCACTCGTTACCGTCGTTCATCATGCAAGTCTCCACAACAGAAGGTCGGGTGATGAGATGTCGCTCCGGGTGAATGGCTTCAAACTAGCGCTGAAATATGACTGAAATCTGTAGGTCGCTTCTGAGATTTCAGTAGGACGTTTATTAGAATGACGGCGACGGCTGTGCGCGGCGAGCATGAGCGGAGTCCATTGCACGCCTTCAATTGCCGACATCTGAATGTCCGAAAGACCCGTGGGCCGAGGGCTTGGGATGGCAAACAAAAGCCTGACTCCATTCATGCATTGAGAATGGCGTCACATTAATGGCTATTAGATATTGCGAATATCAGGTTGGGCCTGATTGTGCATAGGGGAATCCCTTACGCGGCGGAACCTTGCGTCGAAATGAATGTCGCGCAACGTCGCTACACCCCTGTCTGGAGAGGCCAGTGCAGTAAACCATGATGTCAGTGTGACATCAATGAATTTACGTGGCATTTTACCGGGGTCAAGGTCTGGCGTTCGCCGCCGATAACCCACTGTATGTGAACTGCACAATCCCTTAGCGCATCAGGAGCTTTTAATGGCCGGCATTCTCGACACGGTAGATCAACGCACGCAACTGGTGGGTGAGAATCGCCTGGAGATCCTCATGTTCCGCCTGGCCGGGCGTCAGTTGTTCGCGATCAACGTGTTCAAGGTGCAGGAAGTCCTGCAGCTGCCCAAGCTGACGTTGATGCCGCAACGCCATCCGTTCGTGTGCGGCGTGGTCAACCTGCGTGGGCAGACCCTGCCGGTGATCGACCTGTCCCAGGCCATCGGCATGCGCCCGTTGGTGCCGGGTCCCAACAGCACCATTATCGTCACCGAGTATAACCGCTCGGTGCAGGCGTTCCTGGTGGGCGGCGTGGACCGCATCGTCAACATGAACTGGGAAGCCATCCTGCCGCCGCCGACCAGTGCCGGACGCCAGCATTACCTCACCGCCATCAGCAAGGTCGACGACCAGTTGGTGGAAATCATCGACGTGGAAAAAGTCCTGGCCGAAATCGTGCCCTACAACGCCAAGGTCTCGCGTGAAAAACTCGAGGACCCGGTCCTAGAACGCGCCCGTGGCCGTGAAGTGCTGCTGGTGGATGACTCCAACGTGGCCCTCTCGCAACTGCGCGACACGCTTGGCCAGCTGGGCGTGAAGATGCATATCGCCAGCGACGGTCTCAAAGCGTTGAATATGCTCAAGGCTTGGGCCGACGCCGGCCATGTGATGACCGACAAACTGTTGATGATCTTCACCGACGCCGAAATGCCCGAGATGGACGGTTACCGCCTCACCACCGAGATCCGCAACGACCCACGCCTGCGCAAACTTTACGTGGTGCTGCACACCTCGCTGTCGGGCAGTTTCAACGACTCGATGGTGAAGAAGGTCGGCTGCGACAACTTCCTGTCCAAATTCCAGCCCGACAAGCTGGTGGATGTAGTGCGTCAACGTCTGATGCTCGACGAAGTGCCCGCCTGATTGTAGTGAGCGGTTATAGTGTCGGCTTTACTCCTTCAGGAATGCAGGCCCATGCTTCGTCTCAGCGCGTTGTACCGTTACCCCTTGAAGTCCGGCAAGGCCGAAATACTGCAACAGGTCGGCCTGGATAAACTCGGGGTGGACGGCGATCGACGCTGGATGCTGGTGGACGAAGCCAGCGGGCGTTTTCTCACGCAACGCGCCGTGGCCAAGATGAGCCAGCTGTCGGCGCTGTGGAACAGCAGCGGCGGGCTCACCCTGAGTTCGCCTGGCTACACGCCGCTGGACGTGACCCTGCCCGACAACGAGGCCGAACTGCGTGGCGTGACCATCTGGCGTGACACCTTGCGCGTGCCGGATGCGGGCGACGCGGCTGCCGCGTGGGTCAGCGACTTCATCGGCAAGCCGACACGGCTGGTGCAAATCCCTCTCGAACGTGCCCGCACCACCCAGGCCGGTTATGGCAAGGACGATGACCAGGTCGCCTTCGCCGACGGTTATCCGTTGTTGGTGATCGGCCAGGCCTCGCTGGACGACCTCTCGCAACGCATCGGCCGCCCCATGGAAATGCTGCGTTTTCGTCCCAACCTCGTGATCGAAGGCAGCGAAGCCTTCGCTGAAGACGGCTGGAAACGCCTGCGCATCGGCGATGTGGAGTTCCGTGCGGTCAAGCCGTGCTCGCGCTGCATCCTTACCACCATCGACCCGCAGACCGGCGAACGCAGCGCCGATCGCGAACCCTTCGCCACGCTGGAAACCTATCGTAAGACCGAGGATGGCGCGATTTTCGGCCAGAACCTGGTCAACGACGGCGTGGGTCGCCTGGAAGTCGGGATGCCGGTGACGATTCTCGAGTAATGTGCCGTGGCCATAAAAAATGCCCGTCTCCTGCGAGACGGGCATTTTTTTGCCTGCTGGTCACCCTCAGCCGCGGTATTCGCACAGGTAGGCGGTGTCCACGGCGACCTTCAGCTGGAACTTGCTGTTGGCCGGCACGTTGAACTGGCTGCCGGCGGCGAAGGTTTCCCACGTGCTGGCGTCAGGCAGCTTAACGGTCAGGGCGCCGGACACCACGTGCATGATTTCACGCTGGGCGGTGCCGAATTCGTATTCGCCGGGGGCCATTACGCCGATGGTCGCCGGACCTTCTGCGGTGCCGAAAGCGATCGACTTGACGGTGCCGTCGAAGTACTCGTTGACTTTAAACATGGGCGATTCCTCGGAAAAGGGTCTGGAAAGGTCGGCCAGTATGCCCAAGGGCAGGGGAACTGCCTAGACCGGCAAAATCAGCGGCAACAGGCGCGCGGTGTTGCGGGCGTCCTCCAGCGCGCGATGTTGCTGGCCATGGAACTGCATCCCCGCCAGTTGCAGGGCGCCATTGAGGCCCAGGGGCTTGTCCAGGCGCCGGGCCTTGGCGAAACGCTGCTTGAGGTTCACATGGGGCGTGTGGGCGAGTGCGCTGGCCAGGCCATGGCGTTGCCACTCCAGTTCAAGCTGCGCGCGGTCGTAGTCACCCCAACTGGCCCAGCCCTCCAGGCGTGCGTGGTGCTGGCCCAGCCAACGCTCGAACAGCGGCCACACCTCGGTGATCGGCGCCGCGCCGTCCATGTTCGCCTGGGTGATGTGGGTCAGCTGGCGGCAGAAGGGCGTCAGCAATGGCCGCCGCAGCGGCCGCACAAAGCGCTGGAAGTGGTCCAGTTCGCGGCCCTGGCGGTTGACCAGGCTCGCGCCGATCTCGATGACTTCCATCTCCGTCACGGGCCAGCCGCCTTCATCCGTTGTGGCTTCAAGGTCAATAATCAGCCAATGAGGCATCGCGCAGGTTCCCGTACTCTTCCCTTTCTGTTGGGGGTAGAGCGTAGCCCGGCCCTGTAGTTCCGCCTAGGGCTAGACGATCTCGAGTAACACCTGACGATTGCGCACTTGATCACCCGCAATGACCTGCACACCCTTGATCACGCCGTCGATACCGGCCGTCAGTGGGTGCTCCATTTTCATCGCTTCGAGTACCAACAGCAGTTGGCCTTTGGTGACGCTGTCACCGGCGCTGACCCGCACATCGACAATTGCACCGTCCATCGGCGCCTTGACCGTCCCGCTGCTGGCGTCGGCCTGGCGGCTGGCGACCTGCTGGGTGCGGTCGATCACCGTCAGGCCGGGTAGCCACAGTCGGTTGCCGTCGAGGTGATAGGCCATGCGACGGCGAATGCCGTTGAACACCCCTATGGCGTAGCCACCTTCGGTAGTGAGTGGCAGGGGCTCAGCGCTGACGTCGTGGATGTCGCCGTTGACCTCCAGGCGGTAGGTGCAGAGTGTGCTGGCGGTGTTGCGCCAGCCTGCCAGTGCTGGGGGATGCGGGTGCGCGCTGTGTGCGTAAAACAACGCGGCGGCCAGGCTAAGGTGTTCTTTTGATAGGGGCTGGGGCGGGATCTCGCTGAAGTGTTGCGCGATAAACCCGGTGCTGAAATCACCCGCGATAAACTCCGGGTGCTTGAGCAGATCGGCCAATAACCGTTGATTGGTCGCCACCCCCAACAGCAACGTGTCTTCCACCGCCCGCAACAACTTGCGCCGCGCCTCTTCGCGGGTGGCGCCATGGGCGATGATCTTGCCCAGCATCGGGTCATAGAACGGGCTGATGCGTTGGCCTTCTACGACACCGTGGTCAATGCGTACGCCCGCCGCCGGTTCCCAGCGCAGCACATCGCCGGTTTGCGGCAGGAAGCCCTGGGCCGGGTCTTCGGCGTACAGGCGCACTTCCATGGCGTGGCCGCTCAGGGTGACCTCCGCTTGTGTCAGCGGCAGCGGTTGGCCGGCGGCGATCTGCAGTTGCCAGTCCACCAGGTCGAGGCCGGTGATCAGCTCGGTCACCGGGTGCTCCACTTGCAGGCGGGTGTTCATTTCCAGGAAGTAGAACTGGCCGTGGCGGTCGAGCAGGAACTCCACGGTGCCGGCGCCGACGTAGTTCACCGCGCGCCCGGCCTTCAGGGCGGCTTCGCCCATGGCCAGGCGCAGCTCGGGTGTCATGATGGGGCAGGGGGCTTCTTCGATGACTTTCTGATGGCGGCGCTGGATGGAACAGTCGCGTTCGCCGAGGTAGATCAAGTGGCCGTGGCTGTCGCCGAACAGCTGGATTTCGACGTGACGGGGGTCGATCAGGGCGTGTTCGAGGATCAGTTCGTCGCTGCCGAAGGCGTTCTTGGCTTCCGAACGGGCGGTCTGCAGGTTGTTCAACAGGTCTTTTGCGTGGTGCACCAGGCGCATGCCGCGACCGCCACCGCCGGCGCTGGCTTTGATCATCAGTGGGTAGCCGATGCGCTCGGCTTCTTGTTGCAGGGTGACGTCGTCCTGGGCGCTGCCTTGGTAGCCGGCGATGCAGGGCACGCCGGCGTCGAGCATGGCGAGTTTGGACAGGCGTTTGCTGCCCATCAGTTCGATGGCGGCGACGCTGGGACCGATGAAGGTGAGGTTGGCGTGTTGGCAGGCGCGGGCGAAGTCGGGGTTTTCAGAGAGGAAGCCGTAGCCGGGGTGGATGGCGTCGGCGCCGGTGAGTGTGGCGGCGTTGAGGATGGCTTCGATGTTGAGGTAGGACTGTTGGACGGGGGCGGGGCCGATGTAGACGGCTTCGTCGGCCATCTGGACGTGCAGGGCCTTGGCGTCGGCTTCGCTGTAGACGGCGACGGTGCGGTAGCCCAGGGCTTGGGCGGTGTGTTGGATGCGGCAGGCGATTTCGCCGCGGTTAGCGATCAGGATTTTCGTTAGCTGCGGCATTGTTGCGGTCCTCGAGTACACATCCATTTCTGCGGTAACGGCCGCGGATTCAAGCCTGCGTTCGGCCAGCGTGTTTGACGGGGCACTCCCAGATAGAGCCGACCGGTGTGGTTGTGGCGTACTCAGTACAAATGTGGGAGGGGGCTTGCCCCCGATGGCGTCATTTGCACCACCGAGGCTTTCTTTTCTGCACAAACGCCTGCGTCCCCTCAATCCCTTCCTCACTCCTCACCGCTTCGGCAAACCACTGCGCCCCACGGTCCAGCACAGCCTCAAGCGGTTCATCCACACTGGCCAGCAACAGGGATTTGGTCCGTCCATTCGCGCCCGGTGCGCAGCGCAGCACCTGTCCCAACACGTCATCCAGCCGTTCCGCCAATGCCTGCGGGTCGCGTTCGGTAAAGTGCACGACGCCCAGTCGCTCGGCTTCCAGGCCGTCAAAGCGCGCCGCGGTCAGCGCTAGGCGGCGGGCTTGGGTCAGGCCGATACGCTTGACCACAAACGGCGCGATTTGCGCCGGCAGTAAGCCCAGGCTGGTTTCCGGCAGGCCGAATTGCGCCTGGTGATCGGCGATGGCGATATCACTCACGCACGCCAGCCCAAAGCCGCCGCCCAGCACCGCGCCTTGCAGCACCACGATCACGACTTGCGGTACCGCTTCGACTTCCTGCAGCAAGGTGCCGAACGCGCGGTTCAGCGCCTGGAGTTGATTGCCCGCAGTGACCAGGTCCTTCACATCGGCGCCGGCGCAGAAGTGCCCGCCGGCCCCGCTGATCACCAGTGCGCGGACCTGGCTGTCCAATTGCGCCAGCACCGTGCGCAGTTCGTTGACCATCTCCAGGCTCATCGCATTGCGGTTTTCCGGGCGGTTGAGGGTGATGTGCAGCACGCCGTTATGGGGTTCGAGCAATAAGGTGTTCATGGCTTTTTCCCAGGCAAGGTGCCCATCAGTTTGCAGAGGATGCCCAGCATGATTTCGTCGGCGCCGCCGCCGATCGAGACCAGGCGCACATCGCGATAGGCGCGGGCGACGGGGTTGTCCCACATGAAGCCCATGCCGCCCCAGTATTGCAGGCAGCTGTCGCTGACTTCTCGGCCCAGGCGCCCGGCCTTGAGCTTGGCCATGGAGGCCAGGCGAGTCACGTCCTGGCCTTTGATGTATTGCTCGGTGGCCTGGTAGACCAGCGCGCGCAGGCATTCGATTTCGGTGGAGAGTTCGGCCAGGCGAAAGTGGATGACCTGGTTGTCGATCAGCGCCTTGCCGAAGGTCTGGCGCTCCTTGCAGTATTCGATGGTGGTGTCGATGCAATGCTCCAGGCCCTTGATCATGTTGGCCGCGCCGAACAGGCGTTCTTCCTGGAACTGCAGCATCTGCATCATGAACCCCGCGCCTTCGTGGCCGATGCGGTTGCGCTGCGGCACGCGCACGCCGTCGAAGAACACCTGGGCGGTCTCGGAGCTGTGCATGCCGAGTTTTTCCAGGGGCGGGCTGACGCTGATGCCGGGGGTGTTCATCGGCACCATGATCAGCGATTTGTTGATGTGCGGCTTGTCGTCGGAGGTGTTGGCCAGCAGGCAGATGAAGTCGGCGCTGGGTGAGTTGGTGATCCACATTTTGCTGCCGTTGATCACATAGTCGTCGCCGTCCTTGCGCGCATGGGTTTTCAGCCCGGCCACGTCGGAACCGGCACCGGTTTCCGAGACACCGATGCAGCCGACCTGCTCGCCGCTGATGGCCGGACGCAGGAATTCATCCCGCAACTCATCGGAGCCGAAGCGGGCGAGGGCGGGGGTGCACATGTCGGTCTGCACGCCGATGGACATGGGAATGCCGCCGCAGTGAACGGTGCCGAATTCCTCGGCGGCGACGATGGAATAGCTGTAGTCCAGGCCCATGCCGCCGAATTTTTCCGGCTTGGAGATGCCCAGCAGGCCGAGGTCGCCGGCCTTGCGGAAAATATCGTGGATGGGAAAGCGCCCGGCCTTTTCCCATTCGTCGACGTGGGGGTTGATCTCGCGATCAACGAAGGCGCGGACGGTGCGGCGTAGTTCCTGGTGTTCTTGGGTAAAGATCATTTTTTATTGTTCTCCTTATCGTGACGCGCAGCGTCTCGGGCGAAATTTAGAGACGCGCTACACCGAAGGTATTGGCTTGCAACTCACGCACCTCGGCCTCGTGGCAGATATCCAGCACAAAGCCCAGCAACGTCCGCGTATCCCGTGGATCAATCAGCCCGTCGTCCCACAGATTCGCGCTGCCATACAGCGCAGTGGACTGGCTGTCGAGCTTCTGCGCGGTGACCTGTTCCAGCATGTCCAGCACCTTGGGATCCGGCACCAGGCCGTCCTTCAACTGCTTGGCTTCGGTGACGATACGCAGCACCTTGCCCGCCTGGGCGCCGCCCATCACCGCCGTGCGGCTATTGGGCCAGGCGAAGATGAAGCGTGGGTCCAGGCCACGGCCGCACATCGCATAATTGCCGGCGCCGTAGGAGCCGCCGACCACAATCGTGAGTTTAGGCACTCGTGCATTGGCCACCGCCTGGATCATCTTCGCGCCGTGCTTGATCACCCCTTGTTGCTCCGACTCGGTGCCCACCATGAAACCGGTGGTGTTGTGCAGGAACAGCAGCGGCGTGCGGCTCTGGTCGCACAGTTGGATAAACTGCGCGGCCTTGCTCGCACCCTTGGGTGTGATGGGGCCGTTGTTGCCGATCACCCCGACGGCACGCCCCTGGATATGCAGGTGGCCGCACACGGTGTGGGCGTCGAACTCGCCCTTGAATTCGAGGAAGTGCGAGCCGTCGGCCAGGCGGGCGAGGATTTCACGCACGTCGTAGGGTTTTTTCGGGTCATCCGGGATCAGGCCCAGCAGCTCTTCGATGGGGTGCAGCGGCTCGGCGTAAGCGCGTCGGGGCGCCTGCGGCAGGCGATCATTCCAGGGCAACAGGCTGACAATCTCACGGGCGATGCGCACGCCGTCGGCGTCATTTTCCGCCAGGTATTCGGCGGTGCCGGCGGTTTGGGCGTGCATTTCGGCGCCACCCAGTTCTTCGTCGGTGGCCACTTCGCCGGTCGCGGCTTTGAGCAGCGGCGGGCCCGCGAGGAACAGCTTGGCGCGGCCGCGCACCACCACCACGTAATCCGACAGCCCCGGCTGATAGGCGCCGCCCGCCGTGGCCGAGCCATGCACCACGGTGATTTGCGGCAAGCCCAGGGCCGACAGGCGCGCCTGGTTGGCGAAGCTGCGCGCACCCTCGACGAAAATTTCGGCGGCGTAGTTGAGGTTGGCACCGCCGCTTTCGGCGAGGGTCACCACCGGCAGTTTGTTCTCCATGGCGATCTGTTGCAGGCGCAGGGATTTTTTCAAGCCGGAAGGGGAAATAGTCCCGCCCTTGATCGCGCTGTTATTGGCCACCACCAGCATGCGCACGCCACTGACGTAGCCGATGCCGGCGATCAACCCACCGCCGGCGGCGCTGCCGTCTTTGTCGTCGTGCAGCTTGTAGCCGGCCAGGCTGGCCAGTTCCAGGAACGGCGCGCCGGGGTCCAGCAGCAGGTTGAGGCGCTCGCGGGGCAGCAGTTGGCCGCGCTTGTCGAACTTGGGCTTGGCTTCCTGGGCCTTGGCGAGCAGGTTGTGTTCCAGTTGGTGCAGCTGGGCGATGGCCGCCAGCATGGCCTCGCGGTTTTGCGCGAACTGGGCGCTGTGGGCGTCGATCAAGGATTCAATCACCGGCATGGTTTATTGCTCCGCCTTGAGCACATCCGGCAGGTAGGCGCGGTGGAAGCCATTGAAGGGCTCACTCGGCGCCTGCGCCTTGTGCAACGGCCAGGCGCGGCTGCCCAGGCTGGCGGCACCGTCGATGCGCAGGGTGCTGCCGCTGATAAAGGCGGCGGCGGGGCTGAGCAGGAACACGATGGCCGCGCTGACTTCCGACTCCGTGCCGATACGCTTGAGCGGCACGTGTTCGCGCAAGGTCGGGATCACCGCCTTGAACGCGCCTTCATAGGTGTCCATGCCGCTGGAGGCGATCCAGCCCGGCGCCACGGCGTTGACCCGCACGCCGGCATACCCCCATTCGAAGGCGGCGGTCTTGGTGAAGTTGTCCATGCCGGCGCGCGCCGCACCCGAGTGGCCCATGCCGGGCATACCGCCCCACATGTCGGCGAGCATGTTGACAATGGCGCCGCCGTGCTTGCTCATGGATTGGTTGAACACTTCCCGCGCCACCAGGAAACCGCCGACGAGGTTGGTGCGCAGTACGGTTTCGAAGCCTTTCTGGTTGATTGAAGCCAGTGGCGAGGGGTACTGGCCGCCGGCGTTATTCACCAAACCATGGAGTTGACCGTGGTCATTCAGGACTTGGCTAACCAGTGCCTTCACTGCTTCTTCATCACGAATGTCGCAGGCGTGCCAATGGGCGATGCCACCGTCTTCAGCGATTTCCGCCGCGACCGCTTGCAGCTTTTCCGGCTTGCGTCCCACCAGAATCACCTGTGCACCCAGCGCCGCCAATTCATGCGCAGTGCAACGGCCGATGCCACTGCCTCCGCCGGTGACCATCACGGTTTGCCCCTGGAACAGGTCGGCTTTGAAGATTGAGTCGAAGGCCACGGCAACGCTCCTGTCAGTTGAGAAAATCGGCGATGTGTTGCGGCACGGCAATGGGGATGTCCAGCAGTTGCTGGGCGAAGGCTTTGCCTTGCGGGTCGATGCGCAGGCTGGCGATGCCGCCACCGCCCAAGGCGTTTTCCAGCAGGAAATTGAGGCTGTGGCTGCCGGGTAAATACCAGCGCTCGACGCGGCCGTGCACGGGGTCCAGCACGTGGCCCATCCAATCGACGATGACTTCCGGGGTCAGCGCCTCGGCGATCCACGGCAGGTAGTCGGGATCGCGCGCGATCACGCCGATGTTGCTGTGGTTACCCTTGTCGCCTGAACGCGCCACGGCCAGTTTCACCAGCGGCACGCTGGCGTCGGCGCGCCCTTGGGGCTTGGGTGGGGCTATCGGCGCGTCGGGCAGGGTGGGCGCATCGGCCATCGGCAATGCGCAGGCGTGGCGTTCGCCCTGGAAGTCGATCAGCACGTCACAGGACGCCTTATCGATCAGGAACGAAAACAGCCTTATCAACGGGTACACCGTCGGTCGCCCGCCGACGATGCCGGTCAGGCCCGGGGCCATGCCGGTGGCGGCCTGGGCAATCTCGCGGGCGAACAGCACCAATGCCTGTTTGCTCGGGTGACGCACCGCCAGTTTCACCACCACTTCGCGGCAGTCCTGGCGCATTGCGTGGGCGCCGTAGGTGGCTTCGCTGCCGAGCAGTTCGATGTTCACTTCGGTGTAAGGCGCCCAGCCGCGTTGGCTGAACAGTTCCGAGGTCTTGTTGATGATCGCCTGGCTGACCCGTTCGGCCTTGGCCACCGCATCGATGCCGGCGATCAGGCAACTGGCGGTGCAACGGAAACCGTCCGGGTACGTGGCGCTGACTTTGTACTGCTCGGTCGGCGGCGAGCCCTTGGCGCCGTGCAGGCGTACGCAGTGTTTGCCTTGCTGCTGCAACTTGACCTGGCTGAAGTCGCAGATCACATCCGGCAGCAGGTACGCGCGGGGGTCGCCGATTTCATACAGCAACTGTTCGGCCGCGCTGAGTTCGCTGATCAACCCGCCGGTGCCGTCGACCTTGTTGACGGTGAACTGGCCGTCGGCGCTGACCTCGACGATGGGAAAACCGATGTGCTCGTAGTCCGGCACGTCGCGCCAATCGGTGAAGTTGCCACCGGTGCACTGCGCGCCACATTCGATGATATGCCCGGCCAATGCAGCCTGGGCGAGGCGGTCGTAGTCCTGCCATGACCAGTTGAATTCATGCACCAGCGCGGCGCTGACCACCGCGCTGTCCACCACCCGGCCGGTGATGACGATATCCGCCCCCAACTGCAGCGCCTGGGTAATGCCCGGTGCGCCCAGGTAGGCGTTGGCGGACACGCACATCGGCGGCAGCGGCGTGCCGTTGAACATGTCGGTGATGCCGTGCAATTGCTTGAGTTGGGGCTGCAGGTCATCGCCCAGCAGCACGGCGATTTTCAGTGCAACGCCTGCCTTGTCGCAGGCTGCTTGCAAGGCCGCGGCGCAGGCTTGGGGGTGGATGCCGCCGGCGTTGCTGATCACGCGAATGCCTTGGCGCTGGATTTCCGCCAGCAAGGGCGTAAGCACGTCGACGAAGTCCGTGGCATAGCCGGCCTGGGGATCTTTCATGCGCGCGCCGGCGAGGATCGACATCGTGACTTCGGCCAGGTAGTCGAAGACCAGGTAATCCAGCGCGCCGCCCTGTACCAATTGGGCGGCGGCGGTGCAGGTGTCGCCCCAGAAGGCGCTGGCGCAGCCGATACGAACCGTCTTGCTCATGAGAAATCCTTCCTCGAATGGCTGGTAGCGAGACTACCAAGCAAGCGCTTGGTTTGTAAACTCCGCGCACAAGTTTTAGCCAAGCGCTTGCTTGGGTGGCTGCCACGGCCTAAATTGCCGCCCAAGACGTCCGTGGAAGTAGAGGAGAGAGGCATGGATGAGCAAAAAGCCCTGCGGGTGATGCGCACCATGGTCGATGGCGGCCAGTTGACCGACCCCGACAGTGCCCGTGGCAAGCTGCTGCAAACCGCGGCCCACCTGTTTCGCAACAAGGGCTTCGAGCGCACCACCGTGCGCGACCTGGCCAGTGCGGTGGGCATTCAGTCCGGGAGCATCTTTCATCACTTCAAGAGCAAGGACGAGATCCTGCGCGCGGTGATGGAAGAAACCATCCACTACAACACGGCGATGATGCGCGCTTCGCTGGAAGAGGCGACCACTGTGCGCGAACGGGTGCTGGCGCTGATCCGTTGCGAATTGCAGTCGATCATGGGCGGCAGCGGCGAGGCCATGGCGGTGCTGGTGTACGAGTGGCGCTCGCTGTCGGCTGAAGGCCAGGCCCAGGTGCTGGCCCTGCGCGATGTGTATGAGGCGCTCTGGCTGCAAGTATTGGGCGAGGCCAAGGACGCCGGCTATATCCGCGGCGATGTGTTTATCGCCCGGCGGTTCCTCACCGGCGCCTTGTCCTGGACCACCACCTGGTTTCGCGCCGAGGGCAGCCTGACGCTTGAGCAGCTGGCCGAAGAAGCCCTGTTGATGGTTCTGAAAGCCGATTGAGACGCAAGCTATTAATTTGCCGATGGAAAGTTGTCTCGCCAGACAAAAACGCCTAGCTTATCGGCATTAGCGTTTTTGAACGGTGTGTGCCTTGATGTTTTCGCCATGGCGGCTGGCTGCAGGACTTACCTTTTGGGCACTGGGCACCGCGTGGTGGATGCCGGCTTCGGCTGCGCAATTAGTGCGCATCGGCGCGGCACATTTCCCTCCCTACACCGTGCGCCCCGAGCAGGGCGCCGACACCGGTTTGCTGCCGCAACTGGTCGAGGCCCTGAACGCCTCGCAAACCGACTACCAATTTGTCTTGGTGCCCACCTCCATTCCGCGACGCTTTCGCGATTTCGAGCAGGGCCGGGTCGATATGGCTATCTTCGAAAACCCTGACTGGGGCTGGCAGAAGATTCCCCACACCACCGTCGACATGGGCCTGGAAGACGCGGAAATCTTTGTCGCCCAGCGTGAGTCCGGTCGCGACCAAGGCTATTTCGCTGACCTCAACGGCAAACGCCTGGCGGTGTTCAGCGGTTATCACTACGCCTTCGCCAACTTCAACCCCGACCCCAAGTACATGGCCGAGCACTTCAATGCCACGTTGACCTACTCCCATGACAGCAACCTGCTGATGGTCGCGCGCGGGCGTGCCGACATCGCCTTGGTGACCCGTTCGTACCTGAGTGACTTTATGGTGCGCAACGCGGAGATGGCCGGGCAGTTCCTGGTGTCGGAACGCATCGACCAGGTGTATCACCACTACGCGCTGCTGCGCCCGAAAGCGCCGATCACGGGGGAGGCGTTTGCCGCGTTGCTCAAGCGCTTGCGTGACGATGGCGAGATGTTGAAGATTTTCGAGCCGTATCGCATTGATGTGATGCCCACGCCCTGACAGGCACAACACCGATCAAAAGTGTGGCGCGAGCTTGTGTGGGAGCTGGCTTGCCTGCGATAGCATCAACTCGGTGCAACTGAAAAACCGAGGTGCCTGCATCGCAGGCAAGCCAGCTCCCACATAAGGCGCACATTTCATCTGCTGGGGATCAGACCCTGCGCGCAAACGTATCGCTATGGCTGCCCGACACCTTGCGGCAGTGCACCAGCGCATCACGGATCATGAAGTTCACCAGGGTCGGCGAGACGCCCAGCTCCTTGGCGATGTCCTTTTGCGGCACGCCGTGCAGGCGGTACATCTCGAACGCGTAGCGGGTGCGCTGGGGCAGTTCGGTCAGCGCGTCGGCGATGTTTTCCAGGGTATTGAAATTAATGTGCGAGGTTTCCGGTGAAGCGCCGTGAATAACCACATTCAAGCCTTCCTCTTCCGTTCCGGAGTATTTGAGCTCCAGGGCCTGCTTGCGGTAGTGATCGATCGCCAGGTTGCGCACGATCTGGAACAGATAGCTCAATTGAGCCTTGAACGATGACGTGATCGTCGGCGCCGATTGCAGCCGGAAGTAGGCATCCTGTACTACGTCTTCGGCCCGCGAGCGGCACCCGGTAATGCGTGCCGCGATCTTCACCAGAATCAGCCGATTATCGACGAATGCCTGGAGAAGCGGTGAGTCGCACCTGCCTGTGGATACTTGTTCCGTCATGGAAATCACCTTGTCGCAAAAGAGGTTAGGGGAGGGCGTCCTTGCTGAGGCCTCCTACACATCGGGCAACAAATTATGCTTAATGATAATGATTGTCAAATGAGAAGGCGAACTAATCTTATGCTTTCTTGTTCGGTGTGAACCACGTCTCGCGCGTACCCGGCGACTAATTATTTGCCGGTGCCGTCCGTTCTTCTGGGTGACAGGTCCGTTAGCAAACGGCCAAGGATCCGCACCCGCAGGAGGACGAAATGGGTTTTTATCGTGCATACAGCGTGTTTCAGTTTGGAGTCGTGACTCGATGAGTACGCCGACTCGACTGCGCCTGTTCTGCCTGCCCTATTCGGGCGCCAGCGCCATGGTCTATGCGCGTTGGCGCCGTGCCCTGCCTGAGTGGTTGCAGGTGTGTCCGCTGGAATTACCCGGCCGCGGCATGCGCATGGACGAGCCGCTGCAGCGCGATATCAAGGCCTTGGCCGCGCAGCTCGCCGACGAAATCAGCCGCGGCTTGAATGGTCCCTACGCGTTGTTCGGCCACAGCCTCGGCGGCCTGCTCGCCTTTGAACTGGCGCACGCCTTGAGCACTCGCGGCGTGCCCGCGCCGCTGGCGCTGTTTGCGTCCGGTACGGCCGGGCCGGCGCGTCGTGACGTCAGCGAATACGCCGTCGAAAAGACCGACGAACAACTCATCGCCCGTCTGCGCGAACTGCAGGGCACCGCCGAAGAAGCCCTGGCCAACCCCGAGTTGATGCAGTTGATGCTGCCGATCCTGCGCGCCGATTTCCTGCTGTGCGGCAGCTTCACCTACGGCGAGCGCGCACCGCTGGAGATGCCGATCCACGTGTTCGGCGGCAAACAGGACAGCGTGCGCGCCGACCAGTTGCTCGACTGGCAACTCGACGCCGCCAGTGGCTTTTCCCTGGACATGTTCGACGGTCACCACTTCTTCCTCATGCAGCACGAAAGTGCCGTGCTGCGCTGCCTGCGGCGCTACGCCGATGAACACCTGGCCCGCTGGCGCACTGGCGCGGCGCGGCAACTGGCCGCTGGCTAGACGCTACCTATTCCCCGAATTTCCCGTAAGCCGCTTTCAGGCAGGAACCCCATGATGGACGCCTTCGAACTCCCCCAAACGCTGGTCCACTCCCTTCAACGTCGCGCCGCGCAGACTCCGGACCAGGTCGCCCTGCGCTTCCTCGCCGAATCCGCCGAGCATAGCGTTGTACTCAGTTACCGCGACTTGGACCAGCGCGCCCGCACCATTGCCGCCGCCCTGCAAGCCAATGCGGACCTGGGCGACCGTGCGGTGCTGTTGTTCCCCAGCGGCCCGGATTACGTCGCGGCGTTCTTTGGTTGCCTGTACGCCGGGGTCATTGCGGTGCCGGCCTATCCGCCGGAATCCACCCGTCGCCATCATCAGGAGCGCTTGCTGTCGATCATCAGCGATGCCGAACCGCGCCTGTTGCTGACCATCGCCAGCCTCGCCGACGGCCTGGCGCAGATTGAAAACGCGCCGCCAGTATTGAGCGTCGATAGCCTTGAGAGTGCCGGCGACTGGATCGCTCCCGACCTGCAGCCGGACGACATCGCCTTCCTGCAATACACCTCCGGTTCCACCGCGCTGCCCAAGGGCGTGCAAGTCAGCCACGGCAACCTGGTGGCCAACGAAGTGTTGATCCGTCGCGGTTTCGGCATCGACCTCAACCCGGATGACGTGATCGTCAGCTGGCTGCCGCTGTACCACGACATGGGCCTGATCGGCGGCCTGCTGCAACCGATCTTCAGTGGCGTGCCGTGCGTGCTGATGTCGCCGGCCTACTTCCTCGGCCGGCCGTTGCGCTGGCTCGAAGCGATCAGCGAATACGGTGGCACCATCAGCGGTGGCCCGGATTTCGCCTATCGCCTGTGCAGCGAGCGGGTCAGCGACTCGGCGCTGGAACGCCTGGACCTGAGCCAGTGGCGCGTGGCCTATTCCGGTTCCGAACCGATCCGCCTCGACACCCTGGAACGCTTCGCCGAGAAGTTCGCCACCTGCGGTTTTACCCCGAACAATTTCTTTGCCTCCTACGGCCTGGCCGAGGCGACCCTGTTTGTCGCCGGTGGCACGCGGGGCCATGGCATCCCCGCGCTGCGGGTCGACGAGCAGGCCCTGGCCGCCAATCGCGCCGAACCGGGGCAGGGCAGTGCAATCATGAGCTGTGGCACCCACCAGCCCGAGCATGCGGTCCTGATTGCCGACCCGCAGACCCTCACCGAACTGCCCGACAACCGCGTCGGCGAACTCTGGGCCAGCGGCCCAAGCATCGCCCACGGCTACTGGCGCAACCCCGAAGCCACCGCCAAGACCTTCGTGCAGCATGCCGGCCGTACCTGGCTGCGCACCGGCGACCTGGGTTTTATCCGTGACGGCGAGGTGTACATCACCGGTCGCCTCAAAGACCTGCTGATCGTGCGCGGCCACAACCTGTACCCGCAGGACATCGAGCAGACCATCGAGCGCGAAGTGGAAGTCGTGCGCAAAGGCCGGGTCGCGGCATTTGCAGTGAATGACCAAGGCCTGGAAGGTATTGGCATTGCCGCCGAAATCAGCCGCAGCGTGCAGAAAATCCTGCCGCCCGAAGCACTGATCAAGGCGATCCGCCAAACCGTTGCCGAGGCGTACCAGGAGGCGCCGAGCGTGGTGGTGCTGCTCAACCCTGGCGCCCTGCCGAAGACCTCCAGCGGCAAGGTGCAACGTGCGGCGTGCGCGCTGCGGCATGCCGATGGCAGCCTCGACAGCTATGCGCAGTTCCCTGATCTGCACGTGCAGGTCAGCGATGCAGCGTTGGGCTGCGAACTGCAAAACCAGATCGCCGCGATCTGGTGCGAGCAACTGCACGTCGCGACGGTCGCGGCCGATGACCATTTCTTCCTGCTCGGCGGCAACTCCATCACCGCCACCCAGGTGGTCGCGCGCCTGCGTGAAACACTCGGCCTGGAGCTGAACCTGCGCATGCTGTTCGAAGCGCCAACCCTGGAAGGCTTTGCCGCCAACGTTGCGCAGTTGCAACAGGATGGCGGTGTTGCCCAAGGCGCGATCCAACCCCTGTCACGCCAGGAAGACCTGCCCCAATCCCTTGCACAAAACCGCCTGTGGATCACTTGGCAACTGGACCCCCACAGCAGCGCCTACACCATCCCCGGCGCCCTGCGCCTGCGCGGCGAGCTGGATGAAGACGCCGTGCGCTTGAGCTTTCAACACCTGGTCCAGCGCCACGAAGCCCTGCGCACCCGCTTCTACGAAAGAGACGGCCAGGCCTTCCAGCGTGTCGAGGCCAAGGCGGATTTCGAGCTGCAAGTCATCGACCTCAGCGACCTGCCCACTGACGAACGCGAAGCCCGTGCACAGCAGATCCGCGAAGACGAAGCCCGTACCCAGTTCGACCTGGAAAAGGGCCCGCTGCTGTGGGTAACCCTGGTGCGCCTGGACGATGAGGATCACCAACTGTTGGTGACGCTGCACCACATCATCGCTGACGGCTGGTCGCTCAACATCCTCATCGACGAATTCTCGCGCCTCTACGCCGCCGCCGCCCAGGGCCAAACCCTGGAGCTGCCACCGCTGGCCCTGCAATACGCCGACTACGGCAGTTGGCAGCGCCAATGGCTGGCCGAAGGCGAAGGCCAGCGCCAACTGGCGTACTGGAAAGCGCAGTTGGGTGAAGAGCATCCCACCCTGAGCCTGGCCACCGACCACCCGCGCTCGGCACACCACCGTCACACAGCTTCACGCCACACGGTACGTCTTGGTGTGAGCCTCAGCGAAGCGATTCGCCAGACCGCCCAGGCCCACGAATCCACACCCTTCATGCTGTTGCTGGCAGCCTTCCAGAGCCTGCTCTACCGCTACAGTGGCCAGCGCAATATCCGCATCGGCGTGCCCAACGCCAACCGTCCGCGCCAGGAAACCCAAGGCCTGGTCGGCTTCTTCATCAACACGCAGGTCATGCGGGCCGAGCTGGACGGGCGCCTGCCGTTCAGCGAGCTGTTGGCCGCGACACGCCAGACGGCATTGGGCGCCCAGGCCCATCAGGACCTGCCCTTCGAACAGTTGCTGGAAGCTTTCCCGCAAGCTCGCGAACAGGGCCTGTTTCAGGTCATGTTCAACCACCAGCAACGCGACCTCAGCGCCTTGCGCCGTCTACCGGGCATGCTCGCCGACGAACTGCCATGGCACAGCCGTGACGCCAAGTTCGACCTGCAATTGCACAGCGAAGAAGACCGCAACGGGCGCCTGAGCCTGTCGTTCGACTACGCCGACGAGCTGTTCGACAGCGCGACCGTCCAGCGCTTGGCCGAGCACTTCATCAACCTGTTGCAAGCCGCGTGTGACCAGCCGCAGCAAGCCATCGGCGATCTAAAGCTGATGCAGGAAGACGAGCAGCAGCCGTGGAGCGAAGCACCTTGCACACCTGCCCAGCAATGGCTGCCGGAGCTGCTCAATAGGCACACCTCGGACAACATCGCGCTGGTCTGGCAGGGCGGCAGCCTGACCTTCGCCCAACTGCACACCCAGGCCAACCGCCTGGCCCACTACCTGCGCGACAAAGGTGTCGGCCCGGACGTGTGCGTGGCCATCGCCGCCGAGCGCTCGCCGCACCTCCTGATCGGCCTGCTGGCGATCATCAAGGCCGGTGGCGCCTACGTGCCGCTGGACCCGGATTACCCCGCCGAGCGCCTGGCCTACATGCTTAAAGACAGTGGCGTCCACCTGCTGCTGACCCAGACCGCATTGCTGGAACAGGTGCCGAGCGCCGACGGCGTGTGCGTGATTGCGATGGACAGCCTGCACCTCGACAGCTGGCCCACCCAGCCACCCGGCTTGCACCTGCACGGCGATAACCTCGCCTACGTGATCTACACCTCCGGCTCCACCGGCCAGCCCAAAGGCGTGGGCAACACGCATGCGGCATTGGCCGAGCGCTTGCAGTGGATGCAGGCCACCTATCCACTCAACGACACCGATGTGCTGCTGCAAAAGGCGCCGATCAGTTTCGACGTGTCGGTGTGGGAATGCTTCTGGCCGCTGATCACCGGCTGCCGACTGGTACTCGCCGGCCCTGGTGAACATCGCGACCCGCATCGCATTGCGCAGTTGGTGCAGGCACACGGCGTGACCACGCTGCACTTTGTGCCGCCGCTGTTGCAGTTGTTTATCGACGAACCGCAGGTGGCCGAATGCACCAGCCTGCGCCGCCTGTTCTCCGGCGGCGAAGCCTTGCCCGCCGAACTGCGCAACCGCGTCCTGGCGCAGTTGCCGGCAGTGCAATTGCACAACCGTTATGGTCCGACCGAAACCGCGATCAACGTGACCCACTGGCACTGCCGCGCGGAAGACGGCGAGCGCTCGCCGATTGGGCGTCCGTTGGGCAATGTGATCTGCCGCGTGCTGGACGAGCAACTCAACCCCGTGCCACTGGGTGTGCCGGGTGAATTGTGCATCGGCGGCATTGGCCTGGCCCGGGGTTACCTCGGCCGCGCCGGGTTGACGGCTGAACGCTTCGTTGCCGACCCCTATGGTGAGGCGGGCGCGCGCCTTTACCGCACCGGTGACCGCGCCCGTTTCAACGCCGAGGGTGTGATCGAGTACCTTGGGCGCCTCGACCAGCAGGTCAAGCTGCGTGGCTTCCGTGTGGAGCCGGAAGAAATCGAAGCGCGCATGCTCGCCCTGGAGGGCATCGCCCAAGCTGTGGTGCTGGTGCGTGATGCACAGCTGATCGGCTACTACACCGCCCCTGCCGAGCTGGACGAACACCACGTCAAGAGCGCCCTGGCCGCCGAGCTGCCGGAGTACATGGTGCCCGCGCTATTGATGCGCCTGGACGCCATGCCCCTGAGCCCCAGCGGCAAGCTGGACCGTCGCGCGCTGCCGGAGCCGGTGTGGCACGTGCGTGAACATGTCGAGCCCGAGACCCCGCTGCAACAGCAGATCGCCGCCATCTGGCGCGAAGTCCTCGGCTTGCCCAGCATCGGCCTGCGCGATGACTTTTTCGCCCTTGGCGGCCACTCGTTGCTGGCCACGCAAATCATCTCCCGCACCCGCCAGGCGTGTGACGTCGAGCTGCCGTTACGGACCTTGTTCGAAGCCAGCGAGTTGGGCGCTTTTGCCGAGCAGGTCCGCCTGATCCAGGCGTCGGGCCAACGCAACCAACAGACCGCCATCGCCAAGGTCGACCGCAGCCAACCGGTGCCGCTGTCCTATTCCCAGCAGCGCATGTGGTTCCTGTGGCAGATGGAGCCGGACAGCCCTGCCTACAACGTCGGCGGTATGGCGCGCCTGCGTGGCGTGCTGGATGTGGGGCGTTTCGAGGCGGCGCTGCAGGCCTTGATCATGCGTCACGAAACCCTGCGCACCACTTTCCCGAGTGTCGACGGCGTGGCCTGTCAGAAGGTCTCGGCCCAGACCGGCCTGCGCATGGACTGGCAGGACTTCTCCGCGCTGGACGAAGCCGAACGCCAGTCACGGTTGCAGCAATTGGCGGATCACGAGGCGCATACGCCGTTCAACCTGGAAACCGGACCGTTGCTGCGAGCCTGCCTGGTCAAGGCCGCTGAGCGCGAACACTACCTGGTGCTGACCCTGCACCACATCGTCACCGAAGGCTGGGCCATGGACATCTTTGCCCGTGAACTCAGCGCGTTGTATGAAGCCTTTATCGACGAGCGCCTGTCACCGCTGGCGCCGCTGCCGGTGCAGTACCTCGATTACAGCGTGTGGCAACGCCAGTGGATGGAAGCGGGTGAGCGTCAGCGTCAGTTGGACTATTGGACCCAGCAGCTGGGTACGGAACATCCGTTGCTGGAACTGCCCGGCGACCGCCCACGCCCGCCGGTACAAAGCCATCGGGGCGAGCTGTACCGCTTCGACCTGAGCGATGACCTGGCGGCCCGCGTGCGGGCCTTCAACGCCGAACGTGGCCTGACCCTGTTCATGACCATGACCGCCACCCTGGCCGTGTTGCTCTACCGCTACAGCGGCCAGACCGACCTGCGCATCGGTGCCCCCGTGGCCAACCGTATTCGCCCGGAAAGCGAAGGGCTGATCGGCGCTTTCCTCAATACCCAGGTGCTGCGTTGCCAGCTCAGTGGGCAGATGAACGTCGCTGAGTTGTTCGAACAGGTGCGCCACACCGTCATCGAAGGCCAGTCCCACCAGGACCTGCCGTTCGATCACTTGGTGGAAGCCCTGCAGCCGCCGCGCAGTGCGGCGTACAACCCGCTGTTCCAAGTGATGTGCAATGTGCAGCGCTGGGAGTTCCAGCAGAGCCGCCAACTGGCCGGCATGACCGTCGAGTACCTGGCCAACGATGCGCGCGCGACCAAGTTCGACCTCAACCTGGAGGTCACCGACCTCGATCATCGCCTGGGCTGCTGCCTGACCTACAGCACCGACCTGTTCGACGAGCCGCGCATTGCGCGCATGGCCGAACGTTGGCGCAACCTGTTGGAAGCCTTGATCGCCAACCCGCAACAACGGCTCAGCGAACTGCCGTTGCTGACCGCCGCCGAGCAACGCGCGTTGCAGGACAGCCTGGGCATCGAGGCGGGCGAGCACCGTCTCGACCAGTGCATTCATCAACTGTTCAGCCAGCAAGCGGCAGCCCGTGGCGATGCGCCGGCGCTGACCTTTGCCGGTGAAACCCTGAGCTACCGCGAACTCGACGCCCGCGCCAACCGCCTGGCCTGGATGCTGCGCGAGCGTGGCGTCGGACCGCAGGTGCGCGTGGGCCTGGCGCTGCCGCGCTCGCTGGAAATGGTGATCGGCCTGCTGGCGATCCTCAAGGCCGGCGGCGCCTATGTGCCGCTGGACCCGGAATACCCGCTGGACCGTCTGCACTACATGATCGAAGACAGTGGCGTCGGCCTGCTGCTCAGCGATGCGGCGATGTTCGAAGCCCTCGGCGAATTGCCCGCGAGCGTGGCGTGCTGGTGCCTGGAAGATGACCTGCCGGTGCTCGCCAACTACCCGGCCGATGAGCCGCCCTTTATCAGCCTGCCGCAGCACCAGGCGTACTTGATCTACACCTCCGGCTCCACCGGCAAGCCGAAAGGCGTGGTGGTGTCCCACGGTGAAATCGCCATGCATTGCGCGGCGGTGATCGAGCGGTTTGGCATGCGTCCAGACGACTGCGAATTGCACTTCTATTCGATCAACTTCGACGCCGCCACCGAACGCTTGCTGGTGCCGCTGCTCAGCGGCGCGCAGGTGGTATTGCGTGCCCAGGGCCAGTGGGATGCAGAAGAAATCTGCGCGCTGATCCGCACCCATCGCATCAACATCCTAGGCTTCACGCCGAGCTATGGCAGCCAGTTGGCGCAATGGCTGGCGACCCAGCAGCAGACCTTGCCGGTGCGCATGTGCATCACCGGTGGCGAAGCGCTCACTGGCGAACACCTGCAGCGCATCCGCGCCGCGTTCCAGCCGCAGGTGTTTTTCAACGCCTACGGCCCGACGGAAACGGTGGTAATGCCGCTGGCCAGCCTCGCGCCCGAGCAGTTGGAGGAGGGCGTTGCGAGCGTGCCGATCGGCAGCATTATTGGTGACCGCGTGGCCTATATTCTCGACGCCGACCTGGCGTTGGTGCCGCAAGGCGCGACCGGTGAGTTGTACGTCGGTGGGGCGGGTCTCGCCCAGGGTTATCACCAACGTCCGGGCATGACCGCCGAGCGGTTTGTCGCCGACCCGTTTGCCCACAATGGCGGGCGCCTGTACCGCACCGGCGACCTGGTGCGCCAACGCGGCGATGGCCTGGTGGAGTACCTGGGACGTATCGACCATCAGGTGAAGATTCGCGGTTTCCGTATTGAACTGGGCGAGATCGAAACCCGCCTGTTGGAACACGCGGCCGTGCGCGAAGCCGTGGTGCTGGCGCTGGATGCGCCGAGTGGCAAGCAGCTGGTGGCGTACCTGGTCAGCGATGCCGAGCACGGCGCATTACGCGATGCGCTCAAGGCTCACCTCAAGGCGCAACTGCCGGACTACATGGTGCCCGCGCACCTGATTGTGCTCGACAGCATGCCGCTGACCGCCAACGGCAAACTCGACCGTCGCGCCTTGCCGCAGCCGGACCCGGAAGCCAACCGCCAACAATACGTGGCCCCGCGCAACGAACTTGAAAGCACGTTGGTCGCCATCTGGTGCGCTGTGTTGAATGTGCAGCAAGTCGGTCTCGACGATAACTTCTTTGAGCTGGGCGGCGACTCGATCCTGTCGATCCAGGTGGTCAGCCGTGCGCGGCAGGCCGGGATTCACTTCAGCCCCCGCGACCTATTCCAGCACCAGACCGTGCAAACCCTGGCGGCGGTCGCCACGCGCTCCGAGCAGGTCACGGCCGAACAGGGTGTGTTGACCGGCACCTCCGGGCTGACGCCGATCCAGCACTGGTTCTTCGACACTGAGATCCCACAGCGCCAACACTGGAACCAGGCGCTGGTCCTCAAGCCGTTGCAACTGCTGGTGCCGCATCGCCTGGAGCAAGCCTTGCTGGCGGTGCTGGAACACCACGACGCCCTGCGCCTGAGCTTCTCCCAGCGTGACGCGCACTGGCACGCCGAGCACCTGGCCGTGCCGCAAGGCGGCGTACTGATGCAGGCGCAAGTGCGCGATATGGCACAATGCACCGCACTGTTCACCGACACCCAACGCAGCCTCGACCTGCAACACGGCCCGCTGCTGCGCGCCTTGCTGGTGGACGGGCCCGAGGGGCAGCAACGCCTGCTGATCGCGATCCATCACCTGGTGGTGGACGGCGTGTCGTGGCGGGTCTTGCTGGAAGATTTGCAAACGGTCTATCGCCAGTTGAGCGACGGCCAGTCCGTCAGCCTGCCGGCCAAGACCAGTGCCCTGCGTGAGTGGGCCGCGCGTTTGCAGGCCTACGCCGGCAGCGAATCCCTGCGTGAAGAATTGAGCGTCTGGCAGGCGCAGTTGGAGGGCCCTGATGTGGCGTTGCCGGTGGCCCGCCCGCAGGGTTCGCTGCGCAACCGCGATGCCGACACCGTCAGCGTGCGCCTGGATGCCGAGCATACGCGTCAGTTGTTGCAACAGGCTCCGAGCGCCTACCGCACCCAGGTCAACGATCTGCTGCTGACGGCCTTGGCCCGTGTGCTGTGCCGCTGGAGCGGCCACGCGTCGGCGCTGATCCAGTTGGAAGGCCACGGCCGCGAAAGCCTGTTCGATGACATCGACCTGACCCGCAGCGTCGGCTGGTTCACCAGCGCCTACCCGCTGCGCCTCACTCCGCACGCTGCTCAGGGCGACTCGATCAAGGCGATCAAGGAACAACTGCGCTCTGTGCCGCATAAAGGCTTGGGCTACGGCGTGCTGCGCTACCTGGCCGATGATCTGTGCCAACAGAGCATGGCCGTCTTGCCGAGCGCGCAGATCACCTTCAACTACCTCGGCCAGTTCGACCAGAGCTTCGGCGCCGATGCGCTGTTCCACCCATTGGATGAATCCGCAGGCCTGGCCCATGACCCGGACGCGCCGCTGCCTAACGAGTTGAGCGTCGACAGCCAGGTCTACGGCGGCGAGTTGGTGCTGCGCTGGACCTTCAGCCGTGAACGCTTCGATCACGCTACCGTGCGCGAATTGGCCGAGGCGTATCTGGCCGAACTGCACAGCCTGACCCAGCACTGCCTGCAGGACGATGCCGGTGGTCTTACGCCGTCCGACTTCCCGCTGGCCCACCTGAGCCAGGTGCAACTCGACAGCTTGCCGGTACCGGCCACCGTTATCGAAGACGTCTACCCGCTGACCCCGATGCAGGAAGGCCTGCTGCTGCATACCCTGCTGGAGCCGGGCACCGGCCTCTACTACATGCAGGACCGCTACCGCATCAACAGCGGCCTGGACCCCGAGCGTTTCGCCCAGGCCTGGCAGGCGGTGATCGCTCGTCACGAAGCCCTGCGTGCCTCGTTCTGCTGGAACGTCGGCGAAGACATGCTGCAAGTGATCCACAAACCGGGCAGCACGCCGATCGAGTATCTGGACTGGAGTGCTGACCCGGAAAGCGAACAGGAACCGCGTCTGCAAGCGCTGCTCAAGCAAGAGCGCGAGGCCGGTTTTGATCTGCTCAACCAGGCACCGTTCCACCTGCGCCTGATCCGTGTTGGCGCCGAACGCTACTGGTTCATGATGAGCAACCACCACATCCTCATCGATGCTTGGTGCCGTTCGTTGTTGATGAATGACTTCTTCGAGATCTACATGGCCCTCGGTGAAGGCCGCGAAGCGCAACTGGCCACACCGCCGCGTTATCGCGACTACATCGCCTGGCTGCAACGCCAGAACCTCAACGAGGCTCGCCAGTGGTGGCAGCAGAACCTGCAAGGGTTCGAGCGCACCACGCCGATCCCGAGCGACCGGCCGTTCCTGCGTGAGCACGCGGGTCACAGCGGCGGCATGGTGGTGGGCGATTGCTACACCCGTCTCGACGCCTGCGATGGAGCACAACTGCGCGAACTGGCCCAGGCCCATCAGCTGACCGTCAATACCTTCGCCCAGGCGGCGTGGGCGCTGGTGCTGCGACGCCTGAGCGGTGATCGCGACGTGCTGTTCGGCGTCACCGTGGCCGGGCGCCCGGTGGAGATGCCCGAGATGCAACGCACCGTCGGCCTGTTCATCAACAGCATCGCGCTGCGGGTAAAACTGCCCGAGGACGACCAGCCTTGCAGCGTGCGCCAGTGGTTGAACAGCCTGCTCGACAGCAATATGCAACTGCGCGAGTACGAATACCTGCCGCTGGTGACGATCCAGGAACACAGCGAACTGCCCAAGGGCCAGCCGCTGTTCGACAGCCTGTTCGTGTTCGAAAATGCCCCGGTGGAAGTCTCGGTGCTGGACCGCGCACACAGCCTGAATGCCACCTCGGACTCCGGCCGCACCCACACCAACTTCCCGCTGACCGCCGTGTGTTATCCAGGCGATGACCTCGGTTTGCACCTGTCCTACGACCAACGCTACTTCGACGAAACCACCGTGCAAGGCATGCTTGGCGAGTTCAAGCGCCTGCTGCTGGCGCTGGTGCAGGGCTTCCACGGCGACATGGCCGACCTGCCGCTGATTGGCGAGCAGGAGCGCGAGTTCCTGGTGGACGGTTGTAACCAGAGCGAACATCAGTATCCGCTGCAGCGCAGCTACATCGAGCTGTTCGAAGAGCAGGTGGCCGCGCATCCGCAGCGCGTCGCCGCCAGTTGCCTCGACCAGCAATGGACCTATGACGAACTGAACCGTCGCAGCAACGGCCTGGGCCACGCGCTCATCGCAGCGGGGGTCGGCCTCGATCAACCGGTGGCGCTGCTCGCCGAACGCAACCTCGACCTGCTGGGCATGATCATCGGCAGCTTCAAGGCCGGTGCCGGCTACCTGCCGCTCGACCCGGGCCTGCCGAGCCAGCGTTTGCGCAGCATCATCGACTTGAGCCGCACGCCGTTGCTGGTGTGCACCGAGGCGTGCCGCGAGCAGGCCATCGAGTTGCTGGACGGTTTCGATTGCCAGCTGCTGGTGTGGGAAGAAATACCGGCGCGTGGCGAAAACCCCGGCCTCTACAGCGGCCCGGACAACCTCGCCTATGTGATCTATACCTCGGGCTCCACCGGCCTGCCCAAGGGTGTGATGGTGGAACAGCGCGGCATGCTCAATAACCAGTTGAGCAAGGTGCCGTACCTGGCCTTGAGCGACGCGGATGTGATTGCGCAAACCGCTTCGCAGAGCTTCGATATTTCCGTGTGGCAATTCCTCGCCGCGCCGCTGTTCGGCGCACGGGTGGATATTGTGCCGAACACCCTCGCCCACGATCCACAGGGCCTGCTGGAACATGTGCAGGCCCAGGGCATCACCGTGCTGGAAAGCGTACCGTCGCTGATCCAGGGTATGTTGGCCCAGGACCGTATCAGCCTGGACGGCCTGCGCTGGATGCTGCCGACCGGTGAAGCCATGCCGCCGGAACTGGCGCACCAATGGCTGCTGCGCTACCCGCAGATAGGTTTGGTGAACGCGTATGGCCCGGCGGAATGCTCGGACGATGTGGCGTTTTACCGCGTCGACCTGGCCTCGACCCGTGGCACTTACCTGCCGATCGGCACGCCGACCGACAACAACCGTTTGTACCTGCTCGATGGTGCATTGGAGCTGGTGCCGCAAGGTGCTGTCGGCGAGTTGTGTGTCGCCGGGACCGGCGTCGGTCGCGGTTACGTCAGCGACCCGCTGCGCACCGCGCCGGTGTTTGTGCCGAACCCGTTCGGTGCACCCGGCGAACGCCTCTACCGCACCGGTGACCTGGCGCGCCGCCGCAGTGACGGTGTGCTGGAGTATGTTGGTCGCGTCGACCACCAGGTGAAGATTCGCGGCTACCGCATCGAACTGGGTGAAATCGAAGCGCGCCTGCACGAACAACCGGAAGTGCGCGATGCGGCGGTGGGCGTGCAGGAAGGCGTCAACGGCAAGCATCTGGTCGGCTATCTGGTGGCCGCGGATGCAGCACTGAACCCAGGCGAGCGCCTGGACCGCATCAAGCAACGCCTGCGGGCCGAACTGCCGGAATACATGGTGCCGCTGCACTGGCTATGGCTCGACCGCCTGCCGCTCAACGCCAACGGCAAACTCGACCGCAAGGCCCTGCCGGCGCTGGAGATCGGCCAGTTGCACAGCCAGGACTACCTGGCGCCGCGCAACGAACTGGAAACCACCCTGGCCGCTATCTGGGCCGAGGTGCTGAAAGTCGATAGGGTAGGGGTGCAGGACAACTTCTTTGAACTGGGCGGGCATTCGTTGCTGGCCACGCAGATTGCCTCGCGGGTGCAGAAAACCCTGCAACGGGATGTGCCGCTGCGGGCGATGTTCGAGTGCAGCACGGTGGCGGAGTTGGCTGAGTATATCGAGGGGTTGGCGGCGAATGAGATCAGTGCCGAGAAGGTGGATCGGTTGAGTGATTTGATGGCGGAGTTGGAGGGGTTTTGAGGCGGCCGTTGGTCGGCTACGGCGTGGGATTTCGTCAGAACTGTTAACTCTGACAGTAGGCGAAGGCGTAGCAAAAGCGCTCACTAGGAGAAAGCCCTTGGCCTGAGGCAGGTCAAGGTTAATAGCCTATGGAACATGGAGTTCTCACCATGCCGCAAAAAAAACCTACGTCTAATACTTCTTCAAATACAGACAATGCACGAACCCCTAAGGCAGTCGAGGTTGGCGCTCCGGTCATCTACAAAGGCGAGGGAGGAACGCTCTATCCGCTGGATGTGAAAGAGGGGCCGTATCTGACCACGGATTCGAACATGGACGATTCGGATATTACCGTCACCGTATCAGTTAAGTTTCAGCATGGGGGCGAAACGGTATTTGAAGACATTGTGGATAAAAGTGGAACCAGCGGCGTCCGGCGCATCCTCTTTCCTCTGAGTTACATAACATCTGGCATGGGGCACACACTCTTTTTCTCCTATAAAGGGAGGGTGGGCGGGCAGGTCGCAGAGTCCCGGGTCGCCGAGGTGGGCGTTCGGTTTTATGATGAAAAAGATCTTGAAGGTTATGTACCCAAGTTTGTCCATTCCGAGCTCGTTGACAATACGCCCACGTTGGATATGCACAAATTTACCGGGAACGAAACGATCCTCGCGTTTGCCCACCCTCTCGTTAAAGCAGGCGATCAACTATTCATAAACGTGGCGGGTGATCAGGACAAGACGCCTTTCGCTTTCAACATCGTGGCTGCTTCTCGCGTTGTCACTCCGGAGGAGGCGGTGCCGGGTCATGTGTTCAGGTTTTCTCTGCCACGCGGTTGGATGGGGCGTCGGCGGCCTTGGGGATCGCTGACTATTCATTGGGGCTGGATCTGCGATGGTCGCCCCCCACTGCCTCCGGCTGAAGTCGTTCCTACCCTTGAGACGCGTCTCCCAAAGAACGCTCTTGAAGGCCGTCCTCGTCCTTCCAGTAGATTGATTGAGGATCCTCGCCTTGAAAACCCGCCGCCTCCCCATCTACGGCAGTCAGTGCTGTACAAGGATGAGTGGTACCTGAACCCTGAACTCACCAAGGACGGTGGGGATGTAGATGCCCCCGGCCTGGATACCTATGTCGGTGACCATGTCTGTTTCCATGTGAGTGGACCCGGTTATGCGAAGAGGCCGCTGGGCTGTGTGACGATTGAAAACGATGAGGACCTGGCGTCCGTCAAATTGCCGGCTTGTGTCGTTGCGTGTTTCTTCAAAAAAGAAATGACGCTGAGCTACACCGTTGCGTTCAATGACAATGAACAATCATCACCCGCACGGGTGATCAGCGTTTTGACGCCTCAGTTCCATCATCCGGAGATTGAAGAGGCCACCCACGGTACGGTAGACCTCAGGACATTCCTGGAAGGTGCGACTGCGTTTGTGCCTGTCTGGAACTATGCCGAGTGTTCGAATCTTTGTTGGATGTGGATCACGGGCGAACGTGAAAACGGCAGCGCGTACCGGTTCGACATTTTGTCTGATGCACCTGTCAACGAGGACTGGAAGGTGCATGGCGTGGATGCGCGGATCCCAAGGGAAGTATTGCTACAGTTGGCCGATTGCAGTGAATTCAAACTGCACTTCGCGGCGAGCTTCTGTGAAGCCACCGCCCTGGCGGACGCCCATGAGTTTCCTGCGCAGGCATTCAACATCGAGCAGGAACCTCTGGTGCTGGCGGCGCCCAAAGTGACGGAAGCGGTCGGCACCGACTTGACTGCCTGGAATGGGCGCGAGGGCGTCCATGTCGAAGTGAGTTACACCGGCAAACACCCCAAGCACAGTATCAGCCTGTGTTGGGAGAGACCGGAGGGTACCTGCTGGCCGTTGGCCTCCAAGCCCGGCAGTGCTGTGGGTGCAGTCATTTTCTCACTACCGCGGGAAGCGGTTATCGAGAGCATGGGCAAAACAGTGGCGATCACCTACACCGTGACCACGGCGTGCAAGGTGCAGACATCACTGCCGTTGAATGTGAAGATCAGCAAACCTGTGCGTCTGCCGACGCCGGTTGTCCCACAGGCCACGCCACCGGTCGTGCAAGGTGGCATTCTGGATCTGGCCACCTTTTCAGGCGATGCGTCCATCACCGTGGAAAAATGGTGGTTTGCCCTGGCGGGGCAAAAAGTCTGGTTGCGCTGCATAGGTACTAAACAGGACGGAAAGCCTTACACCATTACGGTGTCGTCGAGCAAAGCGCTGACGGACGCAGAAGCGGGCGAGGGGCTGGTAGATTTATTACCACGGAACGAAATTGAGTTATTAAAAGATGAAAGTGACCTGACAGTTTTGTGCAAGGTCACCGTAGATGGCAATGTGGTTGAAAGTGAAGCCATCGTGTTTCCGACACTGACGCTGAAGGTTAGGACCAAAAAACAAATTCACTATGAAAACTTCGACAATCACCCCGATAGATTAATTGAGGCAGGGGGTAGTATTGATGAGCCAGGGTTGAGGATGAAAATCACGCTGTTGCCGGGATCGCCAGGCGTGTCTGGGATACATAAATACATATATGCCCCAGCAGGACCCGCGATAGTTGTAGCCTTTAATGAGCCGGATTTAAATCCACAGCAGAAGGTACAACTGGATTTCAGATCGTTGTATGCGCGTATTCAGTTTTCCGTGTTTTATCTCCACCTCCATGCCCGAGTGATCTTTTTCGATGAGCAAGACGAGGAAATAGGTGTGCATGCATTGGTCGGTGGGTCTGTAGGCGGCTCGACCAATCAGACTGTAGACTTTTCTGCTCCTGCAGGAACAAAAATAAAGCGGATGATCATGGAAGTGGGTGATTACGCCTATCTTGATTCTTTTGTTCTTTGGGAGTGACGAAAGGTTATCTGGGGGCAACTGAGGCCTGTTTGGCCACCGACCCTGCAACGTCGGTATTTTTCGGCGTTGCAGAGCCGGGTTGGGCACCCGCCGTGGTGCGGACATTCATTTTATAAGGAGGGCAAGCAGGGCGCTCCGTCAGAACTGTCAATTCTGACAGTAGGCAGGGTTTCTGTTTCAGCCGTTAGATAACCGGAGTTTCTGGTCGACCGGGCTAAGCCCGATCGATGGTTATCTACTGCTGAACAGGAGTCTTACCGTGGCTAAAAAACCGATCCCTACAACGCCGCCCTCCGCGCAATCGAAGCACATTGCATCCTCCCCTTCGAGTAAAACACTGCTTAAACCCGTAATAATTAAGCATGCTCCTGACAACAGCAGTGTGCTTTACCCCATTGATGCCATCGCCGGTACCACAGCAACGCTCACGTTGAATGCGGGCAGTACCGAGGTGCAGCTTTATTGGGACATAAAGCCTCATCCGAATTTCCCGACACCCCCGACGTTTCTGCCGCTCACGGTGGAAAGCGGCAATACTGTCGATATTCCCTGGGAATGGGTGAGTACCAGTATCGGCCATACCGTGCTGATCAGTTATACGGCTGTGGTGGATGGCGAACTTCAGTCTTCACAGGTACGGGACTTGGAAATCCAGCAGGTTCGCGAAGCAGACCTGATTGTCTCCCGGCCGGAGTTTGTGCACGCTGAGTATGAGTGGAGCACGTGGTGGCTGTGGATGAGTGATTTCGAGGGCGATGAGACGATCACGATCGACGCCTGGCCGATGATCCAGCCCGGGCAGCGCTTGTTTGTTACCGTGGCCGGCGATCAGCATCAGGCGCCTTACCCCTTTATCTGGGTAGTCTATGACCATGTGGTGACGGAGGCCGAAGCGCATGCCGAGCATGTGTTTGAACTTGAACTGTCGCGCCGCTGGATGTCACAGCGCCAGGACTACTCGGCCCTGACGATCCACTTTGGGGTGATCTGGGACGGCACGGAGCCCGTGATGCCGGAGAGGGACGATCCTCTTCGGGAAAACCCGTTGCCCATCAATGCGCAGGATATTCACCTGCGTACCACCACGTTGTTGCGCGTTGACCCTGGGTTGGATTTACCGCCGCCGCATTTGCGTGAATCAACGGAGTGCACGCCAGGTCACTGGGTGCTCAACCCGGTCAACAGTGCTTCCGGTGGGCATGCGGACGTTACCTACGACTGGATAGCACCGGGAGACCACGTTTGCGCCTACGCATCCGGCCCGGGGCTGGAGACACAGCCGCTCGGCTGCAAGGACGTGAAAAAGGGCGAAACCTCGCTGGCATTTGAGGTCGTGCCGTGGATTATCGCTGCGCTGTTCAACCAGACGTTAACGTTGACCTATACCGTGAGTTCCAACGGGAGCGATCCGCAGCACTCCCCCGAACGTGTCATCAAGGTCCTTGAGCCTTTGCTGACCGTGCCGGAGATCGCAGAGGCGACAGCGGGCATTGTGGACCTCAATACCTTCAATGGTAACGCAACAGGCGTGGTGCCCATTTGGGAGTACGCGGCGCGGGGAGAATGCTGCTGGATGTGGATCACCGGCACGCTTGAGGGCGGTGGTGCCTATCGGTTTGACGTGTTTGAGGATGAGCCGCTTACGTCCGAGTGGCTGCATGATGGGGTGAACACGCCGATCTCTAGAGCTGATCTGCAAACGTTGGCGGACTGCAGCGATTTCGTACTGCATTTCGCGGCGAGCTTTGATGGGCAGTGTGAACGCGCGACGGCTATTGAGTTCCCGTCGAGAACCTTCACCATGGTGCAGGAAGACCTGGTCTTGGTCGCACCGACCGTACGCGAAGCCGTGGGTAACCAACTGACGATTTACAACGGCAGAGAGGGCGTGACGGTGCGGGTGAAATATCCGAGCATCAGTGATCACCAGCAAATCCGCGTGTGCTGGAAACGGACAGACGGAACCTGCCTGCCCCTGGCCTCCCAGCCAGGTAATCATGCGCTGGGCCATGTGGACTTCAGCATCCCGCGTGAGGCGGTGATTGAGGCTGCCGGTGAAACGGTCACGATCAACTACACGGTAACGAGTGCGTGCAAACTTGCGACCTCCGAGTGTCTGGCGTTGCACATCAGCCTGCCGGTGCGTTTGCCCACGCCTGGGGTGCCACAGGCAACGCCGCCAGCGACCCAGGGCGGTATTTTGGACCTGCGTACCTTTGCAGGCGATGCCAGCATCACCGTGGAAAAATGGTGGTTCATCCTATTAGGGCAGGTGGGTTGGCTTGAGTGCCGAGGCACCCAGGAAGATGGCTCTTCCTACACCATTCATGTGATGGTCAACCAGCCGATCAACGCGAATGATCTGGCCAATGGGTTGTCACGCGTGCTCAAACGCGATGAGTTGAACAAACTGCGCAACAGGACGCCGTTGGACGTCGTATTCAAGTGCACCACAAAGGTCGGCGGCCATGCCGGGAACGCAGTCGAGTTTCCACTTTTGCACTTGGAATTTCGTAAGGCGTTTTACGACTACACGGATTTTGATCCGGACGGTAAAGGTTGGAACGGCTGGCAAAGAGGCTTGGGCGCCGCCTCCCCGGCTGATTTGGTACATGAGCATGAAGCGGGGCCGCCTCCAGGGCCGAACCCGGTACATTTCCTGAAGGACTGGGGGTATACCGACACGAGGGATCCTGCTACCCAGAGTGAGAAAATGTACAAGGAGTTCAATGAACTTGAACAGGGGCGTACTTACACGTTCAGGGCCAGAGTTCGTGACAGTTACGGCTTTGCTTATAAACCCCGCTTGGTACTGCTGGCGAACGGAACTGAGATTAGCCCGATTGTAGAGCCGGGCCTTGCTTGGCAATTCATCGAGGGGGTGTTCACCGCCAGGTCAACCTCAACTCGGCTCAGTTTTGATAATCGCCGAATGGGGATTGCGCCCGGCAATGATTACGACGTTGAGTCGTTTCTCATAGAGGAGGTCTGATCAGATAACGCGGAAGGAATCAGGACAGGCCTCCATTTGAGGGAGGCCTTTTCTTTGCAGGCTTATTTAGGCCCGAGGATCTTCACCAACTTATCCGGCGAAGGCGCCCCCTGCTGTTGCTGCAAGCCACCCTTGTCATCCAGATAGAAAATCGCCGGCGTCGCCGACAATTCCAGTTCATCCATCAACTTCATATTGGCATCGAGCTTGGCCTCGATATCCGCCGGGATCTTGGCCAACGCCTGCAACTTGCTGCCCTTGCCGGCGGCTTCGTGTTCTTCCAAGGCTTTCTGCGGGTCTTTGGCCGCGAACAGCGCGGCGGATTTGCCTGGGCTGTCTTCGCGGATGATGCCGACCATGATGTGGCGCAATTGCACCTTGCCGGCTTTTACCCAAGGACGGGCTTGTTCCCAGAACATATTGCAGTAAGGGCAGTTGGGGTCGCTGAACAAGTAGACGATGCGTGGGGCTTTAACGTCGCCGTCCTGGATCCAGCTGCTTTTTTCCATCTTGGCCCAGACTTCCTTGGCCATCGGTGCGTACACCAGTTTTTCCAGCGGTGCGCTGCTGAGGTCATTGCCCTGGGCGTCGTACAGGTTGCCGGCGATCACGCTTTTGCCGTCGGCGGTCAGGTACAGGGCCATGCCCCGGTTCTGGTATTGGGCGGCGTAGCCGGTGAGGCCGCTGGGGGCGTCGAATGTGCCGAGGATCCTGGCGCCTTTGGCCTCGATCTGTTTGATCGGTGCCGGCCAGTCGTCGGCCTGGGCCAGGGTGGCGGCAAGCGTCAGCGGCAGCAGGGTCAGCAGGTGGCGGAGGCGGGGCATGTCGGTTTCCTTGTGGCGGCGGGAGCGGTGTCGAAGGGTTCCATGGCACGGGCCAGGCTGGCCTGGGACAGTTCACCCAGGTGGCTGTTGATCAGGCGTCCATCGGCGCGGTAGAACAAGGTGGTGGGCAGGGCCATTGAGCCCACGGCCTGGCCGAGGCGGCCGCTGGCGTCGAACAGCACGTTGTCGAGGGTCAGGCCTTGGGTGGCGAGGAAGGTGCTGACGCTTTGCATGCTTTCGGCCTGGTTGACGAACAGGAAGGTCACGTCGGGGCGTTGGTGCTGAGCGCGTTCGAGTACCGGCATTTCGCGGCGGCACGGCGGGCACCAGGTGGCCCACAGGTTGATCACCAGCGGGCCACCCTTGTAGTCGGCCAGTTGCACCACGTCGCCATTGGCATTGCGCAAGGTGATGTCCGGCAGTTGCGAGCCTTTGTCATACAGGTTCAGGGACACACTGGTCATGCCCCAGAACACCAGGCCGGTGATTACGCCGGCGCTCAGCGGCTTGCGCAGCGCCGGGCGCCGCCAACCGTAGGCCAGTGCGCCCAGGACCAGCGCGATCACGCCGGGCCAGGCGAGAAAACCGCCGTCGCGCAGGTCGACCATCTGCAGCCAGTCGTAGCTGTAGTCGCTCCAGTACATCAGCACAAAACTGACGCGGGCGACCAGCATGCCCAGCAGGAACAGGCTGAACAGCACCGATTCCGGGTTTTCACCGCCACGCTTGGCCACGCGCCAGCCCACCAGGGTGGCGATAATCAGCGCACTGATCAGCAGGATGTGATTCAGGGCGATGGCGAAGGTGCCGATGGTCAGGGTCAGCATCAGAGGGCGTCCCGGGTTTGCGTCCAGCGTTGCAGGAAAGTGGCGGCATCCACTTCGCCGGTGATGCGGTGGGCGCGGCGTTCTTCACCGTCCGGGCCGATCCACACAAAGCTCGGTGGGCCGGGGACTTTGTAGCGGCCGAGCAGCTCGCGGCTGGCGGTGTTGTCAGCGGTGACGTCCAGGCGCAGCAAGCGCACGTCCTTCAGGGCATCGAGTACTTCAGGTTTGCCGAACACCTGTTTTTCCATGATCTTGCATGCCACGCACCAGTCGGCGTAATAGTCGACCAGCACCCACTGGCCTTGGGCCTTGGCGCTGTCGAGTTGGCTTTGTAGCACGGCCGGGTCGTTGAGGGTCATGAAGGCGTCGTGGGCGGTGGGAGCGGCGGCGGCCCGCGAGCCGCTGTAGACCTTCAGCGGTTGCCACAGGTCATCGCTGCCCCCCGCGGCGCCCACCACCAGCACGGCGCCCCACAGGCCCAGCACCAGGGAGCCGGCGCCGAACACTTTGGCGGCCAGGCCGTACTCGCGGGCCAGGGTCCAGCCGCTGTAGGCCATCACCAGCGCGAGTGCGCCCCATAAACCGATCCACAGGTTTTCGCCGACCACCGGGCGAATCATCCACACAGCGGTGCCGAGGAACAGGAAGCCGAAGATACCCTTGAGCACGTTCATCCAGGTGCCGGGTTTGGGCAGGAAGCGATTGCCCACGGTCACCAGCAGCAACAGCGGAATACCCATGCCGATGCCCATGTAGAACAGAATCAAGCCCCCGTGCAGTGCATTGCCACTTTGCGCGATATACAGCAGCACGCCCGCCAGTGGCGCGGTCATGCAGGGGCCGACCAGCAGGCCGGACAGCGCGCCGAGTACGCCCGCGCCCATCAGGCTGCCGCCGCTTTGCTGGCGGCTGACGTTGTCCAGGCGGTCACGCAGGAACGCCGGCAGTTGCAGTTCGAAGAAGCCGAACATCGGCAGGGCCAGGATCACAAACAACGCGGCGAAACTGCCGAGGATCCAGGGGGTTTGCAACAGCGCGGCGAGGTTGCTGCCGAGCAACGCGGCCAATACGCCCAGCGCGGCATACACCAGCGCCATGCACACCACGTAGCTGCTGGCCAAGGCGAAGCCGCGACGCGGGCTGGCGCCACTGCCCACCACCAGGCCGGCCAGGATCGGCAGCATCGGCAACGAGCACGGGGCAAACGCCAACAACAGGCCAAGGCCGAAGAACACCAACAAGCTCCAACCCAGGCTGCGTTGTTGCAGGCCGCTGGCCAGGCTCTGGTCCTGGGCTTGGGCGGTAGCGGCGACTGCCGGGTTGCCGCCCAGGTCCACGGTGATCGACTGCGGTGGGTAGCACAGGCCCGCATCGGCGCAGCCCTGCCAGCCCAGCTTGACCTGGCCGGTGACCCCTGCCGGAATCTTCACTTCCAGGCCCTGGCGATACACTTGCTGCTCGCCGAAGAACTCATCGCTATGGGCTTCGCCCTGGGGCAGCGTCGGTTTTTCGGCGAGGCCGTCGAATTTCATGCGTTGTTGGTACAGGTAATAACCGTCGGCAATCTGCCAATACAGCTGGGTCTCGCCACTTTCAAGACGTTCGGAGGTAAAGGTGAAGGCCTTGCCCACCGGGAGGAAATCGGGTTTGGTCTCAAACGGGTTGCCCGGCGAAGCCTGGGCGAACCCCGCGAAAAAAACCAGCAGGAAGGTAAACAGATACCGCATCGTCAAGCCTTAGTTCGTTGCAAGTAGGCACACAATGTGTGGCGTTGATTAACCGATGATTAACCCAGGCTATTCTAGAGGGAGTGTGGATCGTTTAGCGGCATAATCTGCGCTTAATCCGCTGCACTTTTAATCACCCCCATCTTTCATGAAGGGTTCACCATGCACGTACTGGTCTGTGAAGACGACGAACTGATCGCCAGCGGCATTGTGGCCGGCCTCACCGCCCAGGGTTTTACCGTCGAGCGCGTGGCCACGGCGGGCGCTGCACGCGCGATGCTCAAGGCGGCCACCTTCGACATCATGGTGCTTGACCTCGGCCTGCCGGATGAAGACGGCCTCAAGCTGTTGCAGCAGCAGCGCAGCCAGGGCCTGGAAATCCCGGTGCTGATCCTGACCGCACGGGACTCGGTGACCAACCGCGTCGACGGCCTGCAGGCCGGCGCCGACGACTACCTGCTCAAGCCCTTCGACCTGCGTGAACTCGCCGCGCGCCTGCAAACCCTGTTGCGTCGGGTGGCGGGGCGCAGCGTCAACCTGATCGAGCATGGCCGCCTGGCCTACAACCCCAGCAGCCGCGAAACGTTCCTGGGCGGCCAGCCGGTGGACCTGTCGCGCCGCGAACAGGCGCTGCTGCAAGCCCTGCTGCACAACAAAGGTCGGGTGCTGTCCAGCGAGCAGCTCAAGGACAGCGTCTACGGCTTCAACGACGAATTGGAAAGCAACGCCCTCAACGTGCATATCCACCACCTGCGGCGCAAATTGGGCAATGGCATCGTCGAGACCGTGCGCGGCCTCGGGTACCGCCTGGGCCCGGCTGACGGGGGCGAGGACGCATCGTGAAAAGCCTGCGCCTGCGCCTGACGTTCAAGCTGGGCGCCGCTTTTGTGTTGATCTGGGCCCTGGCGGCGGCGTGGATGCTCAACGATCTGCGCAACCAGATGATGTTCTCTCTCGACCAGCGCCTGGTGGCGTCGGCGCGCATGGTGGCAGGCCTGACCGAGCAGATGCCGGGGCTGGCCAGTGTGAGCGGCGGTGCGCATTTCAGCGCCGAACAGCTGCACGTACCCGGCGGCATGGCCTGTCAGGTCAGCTCCTTGCGTGGCGAAGTCCTGGCGCGCAGCCATACCACTCCGGAGGAGGGGCTGGAGTCGCGCAAGAGCGGTTTCCGGGACCAGGTCATCGATGGCGTGGGCTGGCGCAGTTTTACCTTGTCCCGTGGCGATCTGTTGATCACCACCGCCGACCGCCAAGTGGAACGTGAGGCGCTGAACCTGTCGATCCTGCTGGCGGCGTCGGTGCCGGTGGGCGTGGCGATGCTCGGCTGCCTGTGCCTGCTGTGGCTGGGTATCGGCCAGAGCCTGCTGCCGCTCAATCGCATGCGTGACGCCTTGATGCGCCGCAGTGCCGATTCCCTGGAGCCGCTGCAGATCCACCCGTTGCCCAGCGAACTCAAGCCGCTGCTCGACACCCAGAACCAACTGTTGCAACGCATCGCCAAGACCATCGAACGCGAACGCCGCCTGACCGGCGACGCTGCCCACGAACTGCGCAGCCCGCTGACGGCGATCAAGACCCACCTGCAAGTGGCGCGCATGACCGAAGGCGCGGCCCGCGACCAGTCCCTGGCCCATGCCGAGGAGGGCGCCGACCGCCTGCACCGGACCCTTGAGCAATTGCTGTTACTGGCACGGGTGGAAGGCAGCCTGTCCTTCGACGATGGGTTGCAATCGAGTGCCGAGGAAGTGGCGCGGTTGGCCATTCAGGATGCGAACGCCGGCGACAACTCGCGCATTGACCTGATTCTGCCGGATAACCTCTCCGGCGCCCCCGTGGAAATGCCGGTGGGCCTAGCGGTCGCCGCCTTGCGCAACCTGTTGGACAACGCCTTGCGCCACACACCGGCGGACACCCGGGTGGAGCTCAGTGTGTTCACCTCTGCCGATAACGTGGTGTTCCGCGTGCGTGACCACGGCAAGCAGATCTCCACCGAGGACCTGCAATACCTGACCCAACGCTTCTGGCGCAATGGCAACAGCGAAGGCTGCGGCCTGGGCCTGGCGATCGTGCAAGCGATTGTGCAGCGCTGTTCCTGCTCCTTGAAGTTCGACAGCCAGCCCGACGGCCTGCGCGTCGATTTGGGCATGCCGCTGCGGCGCTGATCACTTTTCTCTCACGTGCCAAATAGTTACCGCCCTCCTGGGGTTCAAATCTTCAGGATGGCGGTAATTTTTTTGCGCTTGAACGGGCTGAACGACTCGGCCTGTATTGAAAAGGACGGTTCTTATGTTGGTCATCGATACCAGTTTCCCAGCCAAAGGCTTTAACGAACGTAACGGCGAGCCGGTGCGGCAGGTGATCCTGCATTACACCGCCGCACCTTTTGGCTCCTCCCTGCGCACCCTGACTCAGGATGGGGTCAGTGCGCACTACTTGCTGCCCGACCCTGATGAGCCCAGTTACCGGGCTGCTGGCTATGAAGAGTTGCGTGTCTTTCGCCTGGTGGAGGAAGGCAAGCGTGCCTGGCATGCCGGTGTGAGCCATTGGGCGGGCCGCGATAACCTCAATAGCCGCTCGATTGGCATCGAGATCGTCAACCTGGCGCGGGATGACGGCGGGGTGTTTACCTTTCCGGCCTACGGGGAGGAACAAATCGAGGTGTTGATTGCGCTGGTTCGCGACGTTCTTGGGCGTTACCCGCAGATCGGCCCCACCGACATCCTCGGGCACTCGGACGTGGCGTACGGGCGCAAGAGCGATCCGGGGCCTCGGCTACCGTGGCAGTGTTTGCATGAGGCGGGGGTTGGAGCCTGGTTTGATGAGGTGACGCGGGCCATGTACCAGCGACGGTTTTGCCTTGGGTTACCGCCCGAGGTCGAGGTGGAGCGGGCGTTTCAGCGTTATGGGTATGCGCCGGCAAAGAATCGGCAGGCATTCGAGCAGAGGACGCGGGCGTTTCAGATGCACTTTCGGCCGCGGGATTATTGTGGGTTCCTGGATGCGGAGACTTGCGCGATTTTGTATGCGCTGAATGAAAAATACCTTGGGTTATGAAGCTTGGCGCGGTTCAAATGTGTGGGCTTGCTCGCGAAAGCGGCCTGACAGCGGACCTGGATGTTGGATCAGACAGGGTACATATCCGTTATTTGGGTAACGGCTGCTATGGGTTCCGCTCTTACAGCGGGTCACTTTTGGAAGAGCGCCAAAAGTAACCCAAAACGCTTCGCCCCAACACTCGGCACCTCGCCTGGGCTCGGTGTGCCCGTAATCCGACAGGTATTTGGGGGGCCGCCTGAGATCAAAAGCCAAAGCGCGGCGGCCTTAGAGCCGACCGGGTTCTTGCTGCTGATCTCGGTCAAATGTGGGAGCGAGCAGGCCCATTCCCATACTTGGCTCCTCATCCATCAGTTAAAGATCGGTGGTGACTAAATCCCTCCCCTGCTGGTGCGTTTCCAGAACAGGAAATCCGTGCGCATGCCCCCTTGGGCCAGACGCCAGCGGATCGGCAGTTTGGTCACCATCATCAGCGTATTGAGGGATCGAGAAATGTCAGTCGCTACCAGCCGTATCGAAGACGCCCAGGTGCATGAAACGCTCTACCAGTTTGACGAAAACCCGCTGCTCGCCCGTCAGCGCCAGCAGGAGTCCAACGCCCGCAGCTACCCTCGGCGCATTCCCTTGGCGCTCAAGCGCGCCAAGGGGATTTACGTGGAAGACGTGGAGGGCCGCAGTTTCATCGACTGCCTGGCCGGCGCCGGCACCCTCGCGTTGGGGCATAACCACCCGGTGGTGATCGAGGCGATCCAGCAAGTGCTGGCCGATGAGCTGCCGTTGCACACGCTGGACCTGACTACGCCGGTCAAGGATCAGTTCGTGCAGGACTTGTTCGGCCTGTTGCCGCCAGCGTTGGCGCGCGAAGCGAAAATCCAGTTCTGTGGCCCCACCGGCACCGATGCGGTGGAAGCCGCGTTGAAGCTGGTGCGCACTGCCACCGGGCGTAGCACAGTGTTGTCCTTCCAGGGCGGTTACCACGGCATGAGCCAGGGCGCCTTGAGCCTGATGGGCAGCCTGGGGCCGAAGAAACCCTTGGGCGCGTTGCTCGGCAATGGCGTGCAATTCTTGCCGTACCCCTACGACTACCGTTGCCCGTTCGGCTTGGGCGGCGCGGAAGGGGTGCGGGTCAACCTGCACTACCTGGAAAACCTGCTGAATGACCCAGAGGCTGGCGTTTTGCTGCCGGCGGCGGTGATTGTCGAAGTGGTGCAGGGCGAGGGCGGTGTGATTCCGGCTGACCTGGACTGGCTGCGCGGTCTGCGCCGCATCACCGAACAGGCAGGTGTGGCGTTGATCGTCGATGAGATCCAGAGCGGTTTCGGTCGCACCGGCAAGATGTTTGCCTTCGAACACGCCGGCATCATCCCGGATGTGGTGGTGATGTCCAAGGCCATCGGCGGCAGCCTGCCGTTGGCGGTGGTGGTGTACCGCGACTGGCTCGACACTTGGTTGCCGGGCGCACACGCCGGGACTTTCCGTGGCAACCAGATGGCGATGGCGGCGGGTTCGGCGGTGATGCGCTACCTCAAGGACCACGACCTGGCCGGCCACGCGGCGGCCATGGGCGAGCGCCTGGGTGAACACCTGCGCATCCTGCAGCGCGACTTCCCGCACCTGGGGGATATCCGCGGCCGTGGGCTGATGCTTGGCGTGGAACTGGTTGACCCCAATGGCCCGCCAGACATCCAGGGCCACCCGCCCGTGCATCGCCAATTGGCGCCGCTGGTGCAGCGCGAATGCCTCAAGCGCGGGCTGATCCTGGAACTGGGCGGCCGTCATGGCAGCGTCGTGCGTTTCCTGCCACCGTTGGTGATCACCGCCACCGAAGTGGACCGCGTGGCGGATATCTTCGGACGTGCGTTGGCGGCGGCGGTTGCCAGCCTCTAATTTTTTTGCAACTTGGTACGTTTCTACAGGTATCAGTGCTGCGCGCGTTGCGCAGCCAGCCTTTGAGCGATGGAGAACAGCAATGACCTCAGTATTTGACCGCGACGACATCCTGTTTCAGGTAGTGGTCAACCATGAAGAACAGTATTCCATCTGGCCCGACTACAAGGCTGTGCCGGAAGGCTGGCGCACCGTGGGCAAGAGCGGCATGAAGAAAGAGTGCCTGGCGTACATCGAAGAGGTCTGGACCGATATGCGTCCGTTGAGCCTGCGCCAGAAGATGGACGGCGCTGCGCTGGGTTGAAGAGGGTGCGCTTACTGTGGTGAGCGGGCTTGTCCCGCGCTGGGCTGCGCAGCAGCCCCAAAGAAGCCGGGAGCGCTTCGCACTCCAGCGCGAGCAAGCTCGCTCACTACAATGATCCTGTTAACCGCAAGAACGCATTTCGGCGGTTACTGGGTGTAGAGGTAATCCGTTGCCAGCGACGCCAGCGTCCGCACGCCCACCACCAACGCCGACTCATCCACAAAGAACCCCGGATTGTGGTTCGGTGCTGCCTTGCTCATGTCCTGATCCCTCGGCGTGACCCCCAGGAATACAAACAGCCCCGGCGCCTCCTTGGCATAAAACGAGAAGTCTTCGGCGCCGCCCACCAGTGGGCCCTGCACCACGTCATCCTTGGCCGCCCAGCGCAGGCTCGGCAGCATTTTCTCGGTCAATGCCGGGTTGTTGATGGTGGGGTCGTACTTCTCGATGATGGTGACTTCGGCCTTGGCGCCACCGCTTTCGGCGATTTTTTCCACGGTCTGCCGTACGTCCGCGTGCAGCTTCTGACGGATGCCGTAGTCATAGGAGCGAATGGTGCCGGTCATGTCCACCGACTCAGGGATGATGTTGTAGCGCGTGCCACCGTTGATGGTGCCAATGCTCACCACCGAGGGGAACGAGGAAATGTCGGTGCGGCGGCTGACCACGGTCTGCAAGCCAACGATGGTCTGCGCACCCACGGTGATCGGGTCGATGCCGTCCCAAGGGCGACCGGCGTGGGTCTGTTTGCCGAGGATCTTGATACGCAAATCATCCGAGCTGGCCAGGGTCGGTCCCGGGCGGTAGGCAATCTGGCCGGCGGGCACACCGGCCCACACATGCAGGCCGAATACCGCGTCCGGCTTGGGCGCTTTCATCACGCCTTCCTGCACCATCATTTTGGCGCCCCAGGTATTTTTGCCGTCGGGAATGAAATCACTCGGGCCTTCCTCGGCCGGTTGGAAGTAGAACACCACGGTGCCGGGCAGGCGCTCGCGCATGCCGGTCAGGATCTTCGCCGTGCTCAGCAGGATGGCGACATGGGCGTCGTGCCCGCAGGCGTGCATCACGTCGACTTCCTTGCCCAGGTAGGTGCCCTTGGCGTTGGAGGCGAAGGGCAGGTCGGCGACTTCCTTCACCGGTAGCGCATCCATGTCGGCACGCAGGGCGACGGTCGGGCCGGGCAGGGCGCCTTTCAGCACGGCCACCACACCGGTGCGGGCTACGCCGGTCTTGACCTCAAGGCCGAGGTCGCGCAGTTGTTTGGCGACCAACTCGGCCGTACGGGTTTCGGTGTTGCCCAGTTCAGGGTGGGCGTGAAGGTCGCGTCGGGTTTCCAGCAACGCCGGTTCAAGCGCTTTTGCCTGGGCGGCGATTTCCTCCCGGGCACTGTCCTGGCCGCTGCTGGCGGCAATCACGGCACTGCTGGCAACGGCGCACAGCGCGCCGAAAACCCACGTGTGTGTCAGACCGGTTAAACGCATAAGGACCTCTCCTGAGTTTATTGTTGTTGATCTTTCTCCTGCACCGTGCCGGCGGTCACCACCTGCACACTCAAGCGCGGCGTGGCCAGGTCCAGCCCGGCTTCGTCCAGATGACGCTTGAGCGACAGGTTGAACGCCCGCGACACTTCCCACTGCTTGATCGGCGCGGTCTTGAACCGTGCGCGCAGGATCGCGCTGCCCGACTCGAAACTTTCGACACCCTGTATCTCCAGCGGCGACCAGATATTGCGGCGTTGCAGCGGGTCGTTGCGCATTTTCTGACCGACATCGCGCATCAGCTTGATGGCATCGTCAATTTCCATGTTGTAGGGGATCGCCACCCGGAAGATCGCGTAGCCGAACTCCCGCGAGTAGTTCTTGATGCTCTTGATTTCGCTGAACGGGATGGTGTGCACGATGCCGTCGATGTCGCGCAGGCGCACGGTGCGGATGGTCAAGCCTTCTACGGTGCCCAGGTGGCCGCCCACATCCACGTAGTCATCGATGGCCAGGGAGTCTTCGATGATGATGAACAGGCCGGTGATCAAGTCCGCCACCAGCGACTGCGCGCCGAAACCAATGGCCAGGCCGATCACACCGGCACCTGCCAGCAGTGGCGTGACGTTCATGCCCATGTTCGCCAGGGCGACAATCGCGGCAATGATAAAGATGGTCACGAACAGCACGTTGCGGATCAACGGCATCATGGTCTGCGCTCGTGCGTTGGCCAGGCCTTTGCGCGAGCGGGTGAGGGCGTGGTGGATCGCCGTGTCGCTGAGGATCCAGATCAGCCAGGCGAACAGCAAGGTGCCACCCAGGCCGAACAGCTTGACGCTGATTTCATGGCCGTCGCCTTCGGTAAAGCGAATCAGCGACAGGCCCCACACCCGCAGGCCCAGCTCGATAAACACCAGCCACACCACCAGGTGGGCCAGGGTGTAGACGAAGCTTTTCAGGCGCTCGGAGTACAGCGCGTGGCGCTTGTGACCGCGTTGCGGCTTGAGGGCGTGACGGCGGACCAGGCCGTTGATGACCATGCACAGCACCAGCAACACGGTGCACAGCAGCGACTGACGCAAGGCGGTGCTGGTATCGCCGGCAGAGACAAAGGTGGCGAACAGCGAAATGCCCACCAGCAGCAATGCGGGGATGTACCAGAAGGAGCCGATGATTTCGATGGTGTCGCTGAGGGCCCTGCGGGTCAGGCGACGGGACAGCGGCTGGTTGCGGATCAGGTGGGCGATGGGCCGGCGGAAACGCAGGATAAACACACCGGTCGACAGCGCTGCCATCACATTGGCGATCGTCGCGGCGGTGTGTGACAGGTGCTGGCCCAGAGCCAGGACGAGACGCGGGTCGCTCAAGGCCTCACCGAAGGCGGCAAAGCTGCCGATCCACCACAGGGGACGGAACGCCTGGTGACGCAGGATGTACAGCGCGCGATGGCGATGCGGGCCGTCGAGCACCGAAAAGGCAATCACGCAGATGGCAGAGAAGCAGGTACCGACCACCAGCGCGTAGGCCAAGACCATCGCCAGGGATTTGCCCAGGGACGAGGGCAGGGCGTAGCTCAGGTAGACCGTGATCACCAGGGCGATCAGCCATGGGCCGAGCTTGCGCAGCGCGAAGCGCACCATGTCCCAGGTGCGTGGGTGTTGCGGCAATTCTTCGGGCAGGCCGAAGCGTTCGCGGACGCGGTGGCTGAGCCAGATCAGCGCGGCGGCGAGCAGGCTCCACACCGCCAGGATCAGGGCAAACCCGAAAATGATCGGCAGCCATTCGTTGGCCGGCAGCATCAGCGCACTGAGTTCTTCCTTGGCCAGGTCGACTTCGTTGGACCAACGCCCCACCGGGCTGTCTTCGCCGGAAAACTGCTGCTCAAAGCCCGACAGCGTACTGCCGATGAGCCCCAGTACGCCTTGCTCGGCGGCGGGCTGGGCTTTTTGCGTGGCGGCGCGCAGCTTTTTCAGGTCGCTCAGCAACTGAGTGCGCTGCTGGTCGTTTTCCAGGGTCTTGATCACCTCGTCCAACGACTGCCCCAGCGGCACGTCGGCCTGGGGCTGGGTTTTGCTGTTGTTACCCAATAGGCCGGGCAGGCCCACGGCTTGGGCAGGCGTGAGCGGCAGCAAGGTGAGCAGGGCAATCAGGCAATAGCAGGGCAGGGCAAACAGACGGGAAAGCACGAGGCGGTCAACCTTGAAAACGACGGGTTGAGCGAGTGTACGAGTGCAATCGTCATTCGGCCAGTTTGGCGAGGATCTTGTACACCACGGTGCCCAGGATCAGCAGCATGCCGACCCACATGCCGAACACGCCGACAGGCTTGTCACGAAAGTTGAAGCCTACAGCCAACAGGATCATGCCGATCAGAATCGGGATAAGCATGGCGTGGAAGGAGGACATGGAGATCATGGTGCGACGGCCTTGTCGGAGTGGGAATACTGACAAGTCTAGGTCGGATTGCAGAAAGTGCAGGTGATGCAGGTCAGGTATACGCAGATCTAATGTGGGAGGGGGCTTGCCCCGATTGCAAAGGGTCAGACTACAAATAGAGTCACTGATCCGCCGCCACCGGGGGCACGCCCCCTCCCACATTTTTGACCGAGTCAGCCCAAATTATCAGGGCAAGTCGTGGCTCGCGTAGAACGCGCCCAGCACTTTCACCAAATGCGCCAAGTCATGGCTGCCGCACAGCTCGCGAATGGAGTGCATGGCAAATGTCGGCAGGCCGATGTCCACGGTGCGCACGCCCAGGTGGCTGGCGGTGATCGGGCCGATGGTCGAGCCGCAGCCCATGTCGCTGCGCACCACGAAGCTCTGCACCGGTACTTCCTGGGCCATGCACAGGTGGCGGAAGAACCCGGCGGTTTCGCTGTTGGTGGCGTAGCGCTGGTTGCTGTTGACCTTGATCACCGGGCCGGCGTTGAGCTTGGGACCGTGGTTGGCGTCGTGCTTCTCGGCGTAGTTCGGGTGCACGCCGTGGGCGTTGTCCGCAGACACCAACAGGGATTTCTGAATGGTACGTACGAACTCATCACCTTCCGGCAGCAGACGGCGCAGGGTCTGTTCGAGCATCGGGCCATCGGCACCGCAGGCTGAGCAGGAGCCCACCTCTTCGTGGTCGTTGCAGACCAGCACGCAGGTTTCATCGGTCTCGCTGGTGAGCAAAGCTTGCAGGCCGGCATAGCACGACAGCAGGTTATCCAGGCGCGCGCCGGCGATGAAGTCGCCGTTCAGGCCGATCACCGCAGCGCTTTGGGTGTCGTAGAAGCTCAACTCATAGTCGAGCACCACGTCGGCGTTCAGCCCATGCTCACGCGCCAGTTGATCGGTGAGCACGGCGCGGAAGTCCACGCGCTCATCACCGGCAAACTGCGCGAGGATCGGCGGCAGCTCGGTCTGGGCATTGATCGCCCAGCCCTGGTTGGCTTCACGGTTCAGGTGAATGGCCAGGTTGGGGATGATGGCGATGGGCAATTTGAAGTCGATCAGTTGGCTTTCGACCTTGCCGTCGCGGCGGAACGTCACGCGGCCGGCCAGGGACAGGTCGCGGTCGAACCACGGTGCCAGCAGCGCGCCGCCGTAGACTTCCACGCCCAACTGCCAGAAACCCTGGCGCTGCAGCTCCGGCTGCGGCTTGACGCGCAGGCACGGGCTGTCGGTGTGGGCGCCGACCAGGCGGATACCGCCTTGCAGCGGCGAGTGGCGGCCGAGCTTGAAGGCGATGATCGAGGAGTCGTTACGGGTCACGTAATAGCGCCCGTTGGCCTCGGTGGTCCAGGTCTCGCGCTCGTCGAGACGCTGATAGCCGGCCGCTTCCAGGCGCTGGGCCAGGGCAGCTGTGGCATGAAAAGGAGTAGGGGAGGCCTTGAGGAAGTCGATCAGGCCTTGATTCAACGCTTCGCGCATAAATAGCTCCAGACAGCAATGCGCGGAGTTTACCGTTCGAGGGTGAGAAGTGCACAGAACAAATGTGGGAGGGGGAAAGCCCTCTCCCACAACAGCTTTAAAATGGCGCCGGGCACTCGAAGCGCAGGCGCTCGCCGCTTTGCGGGTGAGTGAAGCTCAGCATGCTCGCATGCAGGCACAGGCGCGGCCACGCAGCCAGGGCCTGTTCATGGGCATACAGGCCATCACCCAACAGCGGATGACCGATGGACAGCATGTGCACGCGCAGCTGGTGCGAGCGCCCGGTGATCGGCGTCAGCTCGACGCGGCACCAGTCACCACAGCGTTCCAGCACCTTCCAGAAGGTCAGTGCATGCTTGCCGAACTCATGGTCGACCACGTGGCGTGGCTTGGTGGGCGGGTCGTAGCGCAGGGGCAGGTCGATGCTGCCGCTGTCCAGTTCCGGCTGGCCCCAGGCCAAGGCGGTGTAGGCCTTTTCGGTTTCTCGGTCGTGAAACTGGCGGGACAGTTCGCGGTGTGTATCGGCGTCCCGCGCCAGCAGGATGATGCCCGAGGTTTCCCAGTCCAGGCGATGGACGATGCGGGCTTCGGGGTAGCCGTTCTCCTGCAGGCGGGTGATCAGGCAGTCCTTGTTGTCGTCGGCGCGGCCAGGCACCGAGAGCAGCAGGGTAGGCTTGTTCACCACCAGGACGGCGGCATCCTGATAGAGGATATGGATGTTGGACAGCGGCATTAAACAGCCTCGTAACAAACGCCAACGGCGGCTCGCCCACCCGGTCCGCAAAAAGGGATCAGGGTGAACGAGCCGCCGTGGCGGCCGCCTGTTCGATCAACGATCAGGCAGGGTGATATTGAGTTCCAGAATCGAGCAGCTGCCGTCATTTTCCAGGGCGACATGCACGTCATCGTTGCCGATATTGACGTACTTGCGGATCACCTCGACCAATTCCTTCTGCAAGGCTGGCAGGTAGTCCGGCGTGCTGCGTTGGCCGCGTTCGTGCGCCACGATGATCTGTAGACGCTCTTTCGCTACCGACGCGGTACTTGGCTTTTTGTTGGCGCGAAAGAAGTCGAGAAATTTCATTGTTTAGTTGCCTCCAAAGATACGCTCGAAGAATCCCTTCTTCTTAACATCGAGGAAGCGATGTTCCACGGTCTTGCCCAGCAAGCGATCAACCGCATCGCTGTACGCCTGGCCGGCGTCGCTCTGGTCGTCAAGAATGACTGGAACGCCTTGGTTGGAAGCCTTCAGGACGGCCTGGGATTCCGGGATCACACCCAGCAGGGTCACGGCGAGGATGTCCTTCACGTCTTCAACGCCCAGCATTTCGCCGTTGCTGACGCGCTCAGGGTTGTAGCGGGTGAGCAGCAGGTGCTCCTTGATCGGGTCTTCGCCTTTTTCGGCGCGCTGGGACTTGCTGGCCAGCAGGCCGAGCATGCGGTCCGAGTCACGTACCGAGGAGACTTCCGGGTTGGTCACCACGATGGCCTCATCGGCGAAGTACATCGCCAGGTGAGCACCGGTTTCGATACCGGCCGGGGAGTCGCAGACTACGTATTCGAAAGTTTCCTTCAGCTCAGCCAGGACTTTGCCTACGCCTTCTTTGGTCAGCGCGTCTTTGTCACGGGTCTGGCTGGCGGCCAATACGTACAGGTTCTCAAGGCGTTTGTCCTTGATCAGGGCCTGTTGCAGGTTGGCTTCACCGTTGACCACGTTGACGAAGTCATACACCACGCGGCGTTCGCAGCCCATGATCAGGTCGAGGTTACGCAAGCCGACGTCGAAGTCGACGATAACTGTCTTGTGGCCGCGCAGAGCGAGACCGGTACCGATAGCGGCGCTGGTGGTGGTCTTACCCACACCACCCTTGCCGGATGTAACCACGAGAATCTTGGCCAAGGTGTTTCACCCCTAAGGAAAAAGGACTTTTGAGTCCCTGAAAAACATCTCTTGAAACTCGCTGCAGGCGGACAGTCTTTGTAGGAAAAAGATGGGGTTTCCCGAGGAAAAACGCCACTTTCAATTATTCCTACGCAAGTCTTGCCGGTTTCGCTGTGCTATCAGAGTCTAGAGATGCTTGGAAAATGCGGCAGTATCCGTTAAAGACGGATGATGTTCAACACATCGCCCGACAGGTTGACCTGCACCGAAGCCCCCCACAGCGGGTCGCGACGCAAATCTTCTGAAACCTTGTACTGGCCCGCGATGGACACTAGCTCAGCGGTCAACTGCTGGCAAAAAATACGGGCCTTGGTATCACCCTTGATGCCGGCGAGGGCACGTCCGCGCATCGGGCCGTATACATGGATGTTGCCATCGGCAAGAAGTTCCGCCCCCGGGCTGACCGAGGAGATCACGACAAGGTCGCCACCCTGGGCATAAATCTGCTGCCCACCACGTACGGGCGAGGTGATGATCTTTGTCGGCTTGATCGTCGGCTCGGGTGGTTTTTCCGGTTTTTTCTTCTCTTCACCGACCAATGGTTCAAGCGGTCGCTCACGCGCGCCGGACGGTGGCAGTACTGGCAGTTCAATGGCGATGGCGGCGGCAATGTCTTCAATTCGACTGGCGCGGATGGCCAGGGTACGCAGGCCATGGGAGCGGCACACGCGCATCAGCCCAGGCAAGTCGATCACCCCTTGGCCGGCGGGCAGTTTGTCCAAGGCCAGCACCAGCGGGGCGTTGTTGAAGAAATTCGGCGCCAGGGCGACCTTGGCGGCGAGCTGGCGGTCCAGGGCGTCGAGGTCGTTGCGGGCAAGTTCCAGCACGGTGATGGCGAGCATGCTGCCTTTCAGCTGGAACACGGGATCTTGGTCTAGCGGTTCGGTTTGGCTCATGGTCGGCAAAAGCGGCTTGTCACGAAAAGTGTCGAGACTTATAACGAGAACACTCACCCGCCGCAAGCCGAGTCGAACCGTTGTAGAATGCGCGGCCCTTGTCTTTACCGGAATCTGTAATGGATCGCCCGCGTTTTCGAGCTGTATTTTTTCACCCGCGTTTTTGGCTGTTATGGCTGGGGCTCGGCCTGCTGTGGCTGGTTACCCAACTGCCGTACCGCGCCCTGCTGACCATTGGTCGCCTGCTGGGTGCCGGCATGTACCGCGTGGCCGGCGAACGTCGCCGCATCGCCGCGCGCAACCTGGAACTGTGCTTTCCGGAAAAATCCGCCAAAGAGCGTAAACGGTTGCTCAAGGAAAACTTTGCCTCCACCGGCATCGCGTTCTTTGAAATGGCCATGAGCTGGTGGTGGTCACGTCAGCGTTTGGCGCGCCTGGCCCACGTCGAAGGCCTGGAACACCTCAAGCAGGCTCAATTGGACGGCAAGGGCGTGATCCTCATGGCGCTGCACTTCACCACCCTGGAAATCGGCGCAGCGCTGTTGGGGCAGAAGCACACCATTGATGGCATGTACCGCGAGCACGGCAACCCGCTGTTCGACTTCGTCCAGCGCCGTGGCCGCGAGCGTCACAACCTCGATTCCCTGGCCGTGGAGCGTGAAGACGTGCGTGGCATGCTCAAGCTGCTGCGCGCCGGCCGCGCCATCTGGTACGCACCGGACCAGGACTACGGCGCCAAGCAAAGTATCTTCGTGCCGCTGTTCGGCATCCAGGCGGCGACCGTGACCGCCACCAGCAAGTTCGCCCGCCTGGGCAAGGCGCTGGTGGTGCCGTTCACCCAGGAGCGCCTGGCTGATGGCAGCGGCTACCGCCTGGTGATCCACCCGCCGTTGACCGATTTCCCCGGTGAAAGCGACGAAGTCGACTGCCTGCGTATCAACCAGTGGGTCGAAGCTTCGGTACGTGAATGCCCCGAGCAATACCTGTGGACTCACCGCCGCTTCAAAAGCCGGCCACCGGGTGAAGCCAAGTTGTACGAAAAACGCCGCTGATAAGATGGATAAGTACTGCACGTGTGGCGAGGGAGCTTGCTCCCGTTGGGTCGCGAAGCGGCCCCAGCGTTAGGCGCAAGAAGATTAGGACTGCTGCGCAGTCCAACGGGAGCAAGCTCCCTCGCCACAAAGACAGACCTTTCCCTACATGGAGTGACGCAATGCGCCCAGCTGAACCGGTTACTGGCTTGATTCTTTCCGGCGGCGGGGCGCGAGCGGCGTATCAGGTAGGGGTATTGGCGGCCATTGCCGAGCTGTTGCCGCCGGGGGCACCCAATCCTTTCCCGGTGATCGTCGGCACCTCGGCTGGCGCGATCAATGCTGTGACCCTGGCCAGTGGCGCCATGGACTTTACCGCGGCCATCCAACGCCTGACCGCGTTCTGGCAGGGCTTTCGCAGCCATCTGGTGCTGCGCAGCGATTGGCCGGGGGTGATTCGCCAGGCGGGCCGCTTTTTCATCCACAGCCTGCTGGGCATCGGCGCTCAGGTGCCGGTGGCACTGCTCAACAGCTCGCCGCTGCGCGACCTGTTGCAAGAGCGCTTGAACCTCGACGGCATCGACGAGGCTATTCGCCACAAACACTTGCACGCAGTGGCGGTGACGGCCTTCGGTTATGAGTCCGGGCAAGCGGTGACCTTCTACCAGGGCGGCGGCACCATCGACGCCTGGTTGCGCCACCGCCGCATCGGCGTGCCGACCCAACTGACGGTGGAGCACCTGCTGGCCAGCTCGGCGATTCCTTTGCTGTTTGCCCCGGTGAAACTCGACCAGGAGTATTTCGGCGATGGCGCCGTGCGGCAGTCGGCGCCGATCAGCCCGGCCTTGCACCTGGGGGCCAGTCGCGTGCTGGTGGTGGGGGTCAGTGGCAACCCGCGTGGCATTGAGCCGGTGACGCAACGCACCTACACCGGCCAGGAACCGACCCTGGCGCAGATCGGTGGGCACATGCTCAACAGTACGTTCATTGATAGCCTGGAAAGCGATATCGAATTGCTGGAGCGCTTGAACCAGTTCAGCCATGCCGCGCCTGGGGTGGCGGCGGTGGAAGTGCTGGTGATTGCGCCCAGTCAGCCCATCGACGAAATCGCGGCACGGCATCGCCAGGAATTGCCGGCGGCGTTGCGGTTGTTTTTGCGCGGGCCGGGGGCGACCAAGACGAGTGGGGCGGGGGTGTTGAGTTACTTGTTGTTCGAGGCGGGGTATTGCAGCGAGTTGATTGAGCTGGGGCGGCGGGATGCGTTGGCCAAGCGCGAAGAAATCACTCGGTTCCTCGGTTTGAAACAGGACTAAATGTGGGAGGAGGCAAGCCCCCTCCCGCATTAGATCTGCAGTGTTCTGTCAGAAGTGGTACTTGACCAGGAAACTCGCCGTGTCCTGGTTGGTCTTGAACGCGCCGGAATCTTCGATCCCGTACTTGTTCTTCCAGTAGTCGTACTCAAAGCCCACATACAACTGCTTGTCGCCCCAATGCAGCGCTTTACCGAGGTCATATTTGACCTGTGGGTTGAAGTGCAGGTTGGCGTGGTAAGTGCCACGGGCGTTCTTGTCGTTGTCCGTCACCCAGTCCATGAAACCATCGATCAGCACATCGGAGTTGCCGACCGGAATCGTGTACGACCAGACCGGGGTGATCTGCCAAACGCCGTCACCCGGGCGATTGCCTTCGGTCTGGCGCTGGTAGAAGTTCAACTGGAAGTAATCGAAACCGGGGATGTTCAAGTCAAAGCCGGGGCCGACCAGATACGACTCGTTATCGCCTTCGCCGAACTCGTAAGTCAGTGCCAGCAGCACATCTTTGATCGGGCCGAAGGACAAGTCTTTGTCCAGGATTTTGCCGAATGATAGCCGCGGGCTGATTTCGCCGTAATACGTACTTGGGCCGACGTTGCCGTCTTCCTTGCCGTTGTAAAAGATGCGGTCGACAAAGAGGAAGTTGTCGCCGTACTTCCAGGCATCGGCATGTTCGAACGTGACGGTTTGCTGGATCTGCGGGTTGACGGTAAAGCTCTTGCCCCACAGGTAAGTCAGGCTGTTGTTCTGCCACTGCAACAGGTCACCGGCCACGGCTTGGCCACCGGCCAGCAGGGATCCCGCCAGCATCAGGCCTTGGAACATAGGTTTCATTCGGTTGCTCCCGAGTTAAAGTTTTATGGTTTTTCTTCTACGCAGGCGCTCTGGTGTGGCGCCTTTGGCTTCGCTGCAAAAATCGTCTGTTTGGTCAGCTTTAGTGCTTTTAGCAAGAGCTGCGCCAAGGTGTTTAAAAAGCCAAAAAATCCCCGTCGGCTGCATCGGATGCAGTCGAATTCAGAGGACGTTTGCGCACGTTGGCCGCAGACATAAGGCCGGGATAAGTTGGCCTTGCAGTCAGCTTTTACATTCGCTGTTTTTTTTTGAGTTGATTCGAGCGGGCGCGGAGAATACTGGCTCCAAAGCTTGGGCTCAAGTGCGCTGTAACAGCGCGCGTGGGGCGAGAATGGGGCACGGCTTGTGGCCGGCCCCAGGTGAAGGGTGTGCATGTGAGGGTTCCCTGTCTTGTTATTGTTTTACTAACAAAGGAATCAATGCGTGTGAGCAACGGCAGGTCGTTCTGCGCCGCCGAAAATGTTGAACAGGATATTCAGCGACAACGCGCTGAGGGTGGCCATGGCGATGCCGCTGTGGGTAATTGGGCTCATCCACAGCGGCAGCTGCGCGAAGAACTCCGGGCGCACCACTGGGATCAGGCCCATGCCGATGCTCACCGCCACTAACAATTGGTTGCGACGGTCGGCGATGTCGGCTTCCTGGAGGATCTTGATCCCGGTGGCCGCCACCATCCCGAACATGGCAATCGCCGCGCCCCCCAGTACCGCCGGTGGAATCGATGCCACCAGGTAGGCGGCCTTGGGCAGCAGGCTGAGTACGATCAGAAATGCGCCGGCCATCATCGTCACCGAGCGGCAACGCACGCCGGTCATCTGCACCAGGCCGATGTTCTGGGCGAACGAGGAGTGGGTGAAGGTATTGAAGAAGCCGGCAAAGAACGACGCACCGGCATCACACAGCAGGCCGCGACGAAGCATCTTCGGCGTGACGTCCTGGCCGGTGATCTTGCCCAACGCGAGGAACATCCCAGTGGACTCGACAAAGATGATCACCACCACCAGGCACATCGACAGTATCGGCGCCAACTCGAACTTGGGCATGCCGAAGTGCAGCGGCGTCACCATTTGCACCCACGGCGCCTGGGCCAGGCCGCTCAGGTCGACCATGCCGATAGCCCCGCACAAGGCGTAGCCCAGGCCCATGCCGATCAGCACCGAGATATTCACCCAGAATCCGCGCATGAAGCGGTTGATCAGCAGGATGGTGGCCAGTACCAACGCGGCAATTGCCAGGTAGATGGGGGAGCCAAACGTCGCAGCGGCACTGCCGCCACCGGCCCAGTTCACGGCGACCGGAAACAGCGACAGGCCGATCGCAGTGATCACCGTGCCGGTCACCAACGGTGGGAAAAAGCGTACGACCTTGGACATGAACGGCGCGATCAACATGCCAAAGAACCCGGCGGCGATGGTTGCGCCGAAGATCCCCTGCAAGCCGATACCCGGCATGCCAGCCATGGCGACCATGCTGCCGACGGCGGCAAAACTGGCGCCCATCATCACCGGCATGCGAATGCCCACCGGGCCGATGCCGAACGACTGCACCAGGGTGGCGATGCCGGCCACCAGCAGGTCGGCGTTGATCAGAAAGGCGATTTCTTCACGACTCAGGCCGGCGGCCTGGCCAATAATCAGGGGCACGGCGACGGCGCCGCCGTACATCAGCAAGACGTGTTGCAGGCCTACCAGAATCAGTTGCAAGAGGGGCAGCCGCACCATGGCGGGCGCGGCAGGAATCTGCGGTTCGACTAACTCGGTCATGCAACACCTCGGATCTTTTTATTGTTGTGTTGTTCGGCATTCAATTGCCGGGTGTAACTCGATCTTCAAAACACGGCAGGCCCAAAGGTGGGAGGGGGCAAGCCCGTCCCACACTGGATCTCTGTGAATCAGTTAATGGGTGCGCGCTCCCTGGTTGATCCAGGTGCCGATCAGATCCCGCTCCTGCTGGGTCATTTGGGTGATGTTGCCCAGCGGCATGATCTGGCTCGCCACGGCCTGCGCTTGAATACGCGCGGCCTGCTGCTGGATCTGCGCCGGGGTGTCGAACATCACCCCGGCCGGTGCGGTGCTGAACAACGGGCTGGTCGGTTTGGCCGAATGGCATACGGCGCAGCGTTCCTGGATCACGCCATGGACCTTGTCGAAATCAATCGTCGCCTGGGCAGGTGCCGCAGGGGCGGTAGCCGGTTCGGCAGGCGCAGCGGGCGCGGCGGGTTTCAAACCTCCGCCCAACGCCGTTTCCGGCAACGGCTGATACTCGATGGCCGCCGGCGCCTTGGCCACTTCCGGGGTCGTCGACACCGGTTTCGGCCCGGTCACGTACGCCAGGCAAATCATCGCCAAGGCGCCTACCGGCAAGGTCCACGCATACTTCTGGCTGTTATGCCGCGTGTTGAAGTAGTGCCGCACCAACACCGCCGCCACCGCAATACCGGCCAGGATCAGCCAGTTGTATTGGCTGCCGTAGGTGCTCGGGAAGTGGTTGCTGATCATGATGAACAGCACCGGCAAGGTGAAGTAGTTGTTGTGTCGCGAACGCAGCAGGCCTTTGGCTGGCAGCGCCGGGTCCGGTGTGCGGTTCTCGGCAATCGCCGCGACCAGTGCGCGTTGCGCCGGCATGATGATGCGGAACACGTTGCCGACCATGATAGTGCCGATCACCGCACCCACGTGCAGGTAGGCGCCACGGCCACTGAACACTTTGCTGAAGCCGTACGCGGCGGCAATCAACAGCACGAACAGGATGAAACCGAGCAGGGCAGGGCGCTTGCCCAGGGCCGAGTCGCAGAGGAAGGAGTAGATGAACCAGCCGGCGAACAATGAGCCAATGCCCAGCAATACGCCTTCCGGACCACTGAGGCTGCTGCCCGGTGCCAGCAGGTACAACGTGGGGTTCCAGTAGAACACCACACACAGCAGCGCTATCCCGGACATCCAGGTGAAATAGGCTTCCCATTTGAACCAGTGCAGGTTGTCCGGCATGGTCGGTGGGGCCAGTTTGTATTTTTCCAGGTGGTAGATACCGCCACCGTGGATCGCCCACAAGTCACCGGCCAGGCCGCTCTTGGGGTTGACGCGATTAAGGTTGTTTTCCAGCCAGACGAAGTAGAAAGAAGCGCCGATCCACGCGACGCCCGTGATCATGTGAACCCAGCGCACGCTCAGGTTCAGCCATTCCATCAAATGTGCTTCCACAGTCTTTACCTCTCGCCTGTCACCCTTGTTGTCGGGTGATCCGGCCTTCTCTTATTGGTGGGGGGCGAGGATCAACCGCTCATCCTCTTCAAAAAAATGCTCATCGCAGTTATTGCCTGTGCCACTGCGATCAACCACCAGGAAGTCATCCCGCTTTTCGATCGTCAGCACCGGGTGGTGCCAGACGCCGCGATGGTAATTAATGCCCTGCCTGCCGTTGGTGACGAAGGCGCGGACCAAGCCCGATACAGGTGCATCGCCAAGTGGCGCGACCACGATCAGAAAGGGGTTGCCGAGCAGCGGAATGAAAGCCTGGCTGCCCAGCGGGTGTCTCTCCAGCATGCACACGGTCAATGGCATATCCAGCGCGTCGGCGCGGAAGATGCTGATGATGGCGTTGTCTTCCGGCTTGGCGGTTTCGACCGTTGCCAGTTTGTGAAAGCGCATGGTCGACCCGTTGTTGATCATGAAGTGATCGCTGCCGTCGGTTTCGATAACGTCTCCGAAAGGGGCGAAGGCTTCTTTGGTCAGGGGTTCGATCATCAGTGTGCGCATGGCTGTCTTCTTATCCGGATTCTGTGTGTTTGTTTTGCTTCTGTAGTGAGCGGGCTTGCCCCGCGCTGGGTGGCGAAGCCGCCCTAAAACCAGGCGCCTGAGTTCTGTCTGACAGAACGCGGTGGCTGGATTGGGGCGGCTTCGCCACCCAGCGCGGGGCAAGACCGCTCACTACAGGGTTCACCGCTTACTTCGAAACTTTACCCAGTACGCGCAGGCGACTCACGCCACCATCCGGGAACACGTTCAGGCGGATGTGGGTAATCGGCCCCAGCGCCTTGATCTGCTCGGCGAAGGTGTGTTCGGCGTGCATTTCCAGCTTCTGCGCCGGCAGCAGTTCGCGCCAGAACAGCGATTGGGTTTCGATCTGGCTGTCGGTGCCGCCCTTCACGAACGCGCCCTGGATCGAGCAGGTGTCCGGGTAGTTGCCCTTGAAGTGCAGGGTGTCGACGATGATCTTCTCGATCTCGCCCGGGTGGCCCAGGGCGACGATCACCCAGTCATTGCCCGGTGTACGACGACGCGCGGTTTCCCAGCCGTCGCCCATGTTGACGCCACGACCTGGGTTGAGGATGTTGCTCATGCGCCCGAAGTGTTCGTCGGAGCACGCCAGGGCACGCCCACCGTTAAGTGCGGCAGCCAGGTCGACCTGTTCGTTGTCGCCCACCGAGGACCAGTCGCGGAACGGCACGCCGTACACACGCAGACGCGCCACGCCGCCATCCGGGTAGATGTTGAAGCGCAGGTGGCTGAACGCCTGGTCGTTGTTGATCTCGTGGTAGTGGTGGCTGTTGCCTTGCAGCTCGACGGCCGACAGCACTTCCACCCACTGGGTGGTTTCGTCAGGCTCGCCCGAGGCCAGGAAGCAGGCTTCCAGGGAGGCCGACGGCGGGTAGTTGCCGGTGAAGAATGAAGTGTCGATGTCCACGCCCTTGATCGAGCCCGGTACGCCCAGGCGGATCACCGCGCTGTCGTAGCCTTCGAAGCGCTTGCGGCGCGACTCCCAGCCGTCCATCCACTTGCCGTTGTCATCGAAAACGCCCTCCTTCCACACGGCCGGGGTCGGCTGGAACAGGCGGTTGGCGTCGGCGAACCAGTCATCGGTGACAGAGATGATCTTGGTGCCCAAGCGGGCGTCGGCCAGGTTGACGAACTTCTCGAAAGGTGCGGCGTAAGCTTTCATTCTTCTTGTCTGCCTTAGATAAAGTGGCTGGGGATGGTCGTTTAGAGGGTCAGTAAGCGGAACAACGCGATCTTGTTGATCTCGTCCAGCGCGCACTTGAACTCGGTGTCCACCGCGTTGTGGATGCGCGTTTCGAACGCGGCGAGTATCTGATGCCGGTTGCTGCCTTTTACCGCCATGATGAAGGGAAACTTGAACTTGGCCTTGTAGGCATCATTCAGCTCGGTGAAGCGCGAGAACTCTTCGGCCGTGCATTGGTGTATACCGGCGCCAGCCTGTTCATTTGTGCTGGCTTCGGTCAACTGGCCCTGGACGGCGGCTTTGCCGGCCAGGTCCGGGTGAGCGTTGATCAGTGCAAGTTGCTTGGCATGATCGGCGCTCAACAGGATGTCGCTCATGCGCTGGTGCAGGGTTTCGATCTGGTCGATCGACGCGTCCTGGCCCAGGTCGAAGGCCTTTTCGGCCACCCATGGCGAATGTTCGTAGATGTCGGCGAAAGCCTGGACGAAGGTGTCGCGGCTCAGGGTCGACGGTTTCAGCGTTTGGAACGCAGTCATTTCGCTGCTCCCGTGTACGGATGGGTTGCGTGCCAGTGACGGGCAATGTCGACGCGGCGGGTGAACCACACCTGTTCATGGCCCTTGGCGTATTCGATAAAACGCTTCAAGGCGGCCAGGCGGGCAGGGCGGCCGATCAGGCGGCAATGCAGGCCGATGGACAGCATCTTCGGCGCTTCGGCGCCTTCGGCGTAGAGCACGTCGAACGCGTCCTTGAGGTACTCGAAAAAGTCATCGCCCTTGTTGAAACCCTGCACCTGCGTGAAGCGCATGTCATTGGTGTCCAGGGTGTAGGGGATCACCAGGTGCGGCTTGCCGGTGGGGTTGTTGGGTTCCCAGTAGGGCAGGTCGTCGTCGTAGGTGTCGCAATCGTAGAGGAAGCCGCCTTCCTCCATCACCAAGCGTCGGGTGTTGGGGCCGGTGCGCCCGGTGTACCAGCCCAGCGGGCGTTCGCCGGTCAGTTCGGTGAGGATGCGGATGGCTTCGAGCATATGCTCGCGCTCCTGGGCCTCGTCCATGTACTGGTAGTCGATCCAGCGGTAGCCGTGGCTGCAGATTTCGTGGCCGGCCTCGACCATCGCGCGGATCACATCCGGGTGACGCTGGGCGGCCATGGCCACGGCGAAGATGGTCAGCGGGATATCGAATGCTTTGAACAGCTTGAGGATGCGCCATACGCCGGCACGGCTGCCGTATTCGTACAGCGACTCCATGCTCATGTTACGCGCACCTTGCAGCGGCTGGGCCGAGACCATTTCCGAGAGGAAGGCTTCGGATTCCTTGTCTCCGTGCAAAATATTGCGCTCGCCGCCTTCTTCGTAGTTGAGTACGAAAGACAGCGCAATGCGCGCCTTGCCCGGCCAATGGGGGTGAGGAGGGTTACTGCCGTAACCGATCAGGTCGCGTGGGTAGTCAGCGCTCACTGCAGTCTTCCTTCTTGTTCGTCGAAGTAGCGATGAGTGATTGTATACAACTTATTGCTCAGTTTGTAAGCCTGCATTTCTGCATTTTTTCCGAATGGCATGCGTTTAAGTTACTGCAAGAAACCTGCCTGACTGGTCAGCTAAAGCCTAAAAACTTTTTGGTAGACGCCCACCTGTAGGCGTCAGCTTACCGGCAAGCATTCTAACTGGGTATAGCAGGTGCACCCCTGTCGCCACCCTGGTCGTGACTCACGGGGACCGGGTGTTTGTTAAATTTATTGTGTACAAGTTTTTTGAAAAGTGTCTTAATCGTTCGTCGCCGGCTTTTTTGATGCCCTGAAAGAGTGCGGTTTCCTCTATTACTGACCACGGGAGGCGCACAGACGCCATGGGACGTTTGACCACACACGTTTTGGACGCCGCACACGGCTGCCCCGGCAGCGCAATCAAGGTCGAGCTGTATCGCGTCGAAGGCGCGCAGCTGGAACTGGTTGCCACCGCACAGACCAACAGCGACGGCCGCTGCGATGCCCCCCTGCTGCAAGGTGATGACTACCGCAGCGGTGTCTATCAGCTGCAGTTCAGTGCGGGTGACTACTACCGCGCTCGAGGCGTGCAATTGCCGGAGCCTGCGTTTCTTGATGTGGTGGTCCTGCGGTTCGGCATCAGCGCCGAGCAGGACCACTATCACGTCCCACTGCTGATTTCGCCCTACAGCTATTCGACTTACCGCGGTAGCTGACTAACGTACACCACTGACTTCGTTGGTTTTGGCCCGCCCACACTGCGGGCTTTTTTTCGAGTGTTGTTCAAGGAGGGCGATCCGGCACGGGCGCTTTCTAAGGTTTCCCTGGCATACGAACAGGGAGAGCGCCCGCGATATTTTTATTAGGCCAAGGTTATTTATGTACATCGGGAGCAGTCGTCGATCTGCGTAGCCTCGTGTTTTTCAGAGCAACGGAGGCGAAGATGAGCGAGGTACCCGACTCTCAGGCAGGACGTGTCGACGATGACCCTATCAAGGACGGCTTGACCCGCCGAATCAATTCCAGCGCTTCGCCCAGCCGCACGATCAACGAGCTGCACGCCGCCAGCCTGCGAGCCCGGGCATCGACCAAACGCCTGAACACCTTACTGAGCCGTGCCCCACGCATTCGCCGGATTACGCGCGTGGCATTACAAAAGGCCTTCGGCGTTAACCTTGAAACCCTAACGGGCAAAGTGCCGATGCCGGAGGGCCAGGTATGCTCACTGCCGGACTTGATCGAGGCGAGCCTGAGGTTGCTGGCGTCGGAGCCCGATGATGATGGCGTGCCCCCGTGTACGCTGGATGACACGTCCCAGGCGGCCTTGTTGGATGCTCTTGGAGAGTGGGACCACGCGCAGCTTGATGAGGCCCAGGCGGATTACTGGACGGGATTGGCGGGCGACTCCTGGCTGTCACGCCAGGCACGTTGGCGTGAGGTCTACAGCGAGTGGTTAGCCGACCAGGCGTTGCTGGCTCACGGCGTGTTGGAGCTGTCGGATCATGGCGTGGAGATGGTCCAGGGCATCCTCGACGCGCCCACCTTGGCGGCGCGGCAGCAGGCGGGTGGGTTTTGGGGCGGTTTGCAGGTTTCACCGCTATTTTGGCCGGCCAAGGGAGCGGTCCGCGTGCTGTTGGGCGGCGCCTTGCATATCTATCAGGACGAGGGGCGCAGCCATCAGCGGCAGGTGATTGTTCTGCCGGGGTTGGCCCAGGTGTTTCACGAATTTGGCTCCTTGATCAGCTTGCAAGAGCAACTGCCGAGGTTGATCAATCGGTATTTGGAGGCCGTGTGGCCACGTTTGCCCCTGAGTCGTCGACACGAATTACCGGACGTTGTCTCACAGGATGCCGTTCCTCTCACCGTCCAGCCCCCGCAACCGCTGACGGATAACGCACTGCACCACAGCGCCGATAGCGTGGTGCGCGTCCAATGGGAAAATGAGCGCGATTGTGTCCGGCAGATCAACTTGGTCCTGGTGTTTCCTCGCGACGCGGCACGCGGCAGCGAGGGGAGTATTATCCAGCGCTTGCAGCGGGTTGAGCAGGAGCGCAAGCAGTGGATCCAGCCACGACCGGACCTTCACGCTGCGTTGGAGCAAATGCTGGAATGGGACCGGCTGCGTCGGTTGCAGCACATCGATTTTGCCAGCCTGGATTTGGACCTGGCGATCAAAACCCGTGAAGCCAAGCTGCTGCGCTATGAGAAAGCGCTGTCGGGGCTGTTGGACCCCACGGACCTGAACCAGGAGACCTCCGCGCATAGCGACTTCCAAGCGCTGCACCGGCAGTGGCAGGAGGCCTTTGCCGCTGCGCAAACGCTGGTCTCTGACTCGCGCCTGGCAGACCTCGAATACTGGAAGTATAGCCCCGCAGGCCAGCGTTCACGGGCTTCGCAACTGCTGAAGGCATGCCATACGGCTTTGGATGCCGAGGTGCGCCTGCAACACCAGTTGAAGCTGATTGGGCCCCGCCATCTGAAGGTCGGGCTTGAAGCCCTGGAAAAAAAACCAGCCACCGCCGATGCACGCAGTACAACGCGGTGGCTGGGTGTCTCGATCGGCAGCGGCCATCGCTTGCTCGGAGCATGGGTCATCACCACTGCCGAGTCTGTGGCTCGGCCGATTCGCCAAGAGCCGGTGCTGTTTTATTTGCCGGGTATCCACGGTGGGCTTCAAGGGTTCAATTCACTGGAGCAACTGTCTGCCGCGCTGGACGCCAGTCTTAAAGACGCGGACGGCTCACCCCTGTGGCGCAGCGTTCACCGTCCGAAGCGCGCACGGGCCATGGCTGAAGTCAACGCTTTGGCGACCGACCAGCCGTTGACGGTGACCTGGTCGGTGATTGAAGGGCACGCGCTGATGCTGGCGATTCGTGAGCAGCTCGAAGGCTTCAATCAACTGCGGGTGAGCGTGGAAAAAGGCGAGCAAGTTTTTGGCGAAGTCAGTGACACCGCCTTGGCCAAAATGCTGTTGGCCGATGAAGCGGCCAGCAGCTTGCAGATCCCACCCAACGACACGCGGGACCAGGCGTTGGCCAATGTCGAGGTCTTGCGCCTGGCGGCGGCGCAGGTCAAGCGTTTGCCCGCCTGGATGGCCCAGGCCGCAGTGGCCCAACGCAGGCAATATGGACGGCTGCAAACCCAGGCACTGAGTGCGCGCCAGGCCCTCGAGCGCGGCCTGTTGCACCAGTTGCCGGCGCTGGCGACGTTTGCTCGCCAAGCGCTGATCGCGCAGTTGACCGCCGATGGTTTTTATCCCGAGGTGAACATCGACCAACCGATGCTGGAGTTGCCCGATGATGTCAGCACCCACTGGGAAGGCCACCCACAACGCCCGGCGGGCGGGTCGGGGATCAAGACGGTGGTCAGCCAGCAACGCAGCCAGTTCAGCCTGTTACAACTGGCCCTGAGCAACCTGGATGCCGAGGCGCCCTGGACACGACAGAGATTGCGCCATGGGCGTTACTTGGAACCCTCCTGGAAGACTCGCCTGACCCCTGACTATTTGCTTGAAACGATTTCGGCCCTGGACCTGGGCGGGCAGTACGACCACCAGATCAGTCAGGCGTTTTATGGCGATGGCGAGGGTTCGACTGGCCTGCGGGCTGTCCTGTTACGGGCGTTTCGGTTGGCGGCGCGATGGGAGCTGTTCAGTGCCGTCAACGCGGGGTTGAGTGCCCGTGCGCAAAGCCTGTTTGACGTTGCGCTGAGCGCCCGCTCGGTGTCTGACCTGGAACGTAACGGTCATCGGGTTCAGTTGTGTTGCGTTCGGCTGGAGGCGTTGACGTTACCCCAGCCGCGACATGTGGCCGGCATTGTGGTGATCCTCGATCAAGTCGATGGCCGGTGCTTGGTGTATTGGCCCGAGGCAACAGGGCACCCGGCGTTAACCGAGCATCTGAACCTGGCGCGAGCTCGTCAGGCACTGATCGACCTTGCGGCTGAACCGGACATCTGTCTGGACATTGCCCGCAAAATCGCGCCGGGTTGGGAGGCTCAGGCCCTCGGCAGTTACCCGGAAGTCCTGCACCGTGTTGCCGAACCATTGAGCTGGTTGAGGGTCATCCACGGGTTTGCAAGCAACGGTTGGCCGGGCATCGCAAAGGCTGTGCGGCGATGGTTCATGACCTGGCGCGTACAGCCGGCCAAAGCCTTGACGGAGATCGAAGCCGAAATCAGTGAGCAACAGGCCGCAGCACCGCGTCAGTGGTTGGGGATTACCCTCAGCAACGGCTGTCACCTGTTGGCCATGGTGGCCCATGCTCGGGTACTCGGTGTCCAGCGCCAGGCGCGCAGTGAGTCCAACTCCCGTGAAGAGTTGCAGGCCTATCGCGAATGGCGCTTGGGTGAACAGGTCGACGCCAGGCGGCGCGGGCTATTGTCCTACGTGCCGGGGGTGGGCCTGGGTGTCAAGGTGTACGAAGTATTGCTGGCTGCCAGGCGGGTGTATCAACGCGCCTCGCCACATGCAGTGTTCGACCTAGTGTCGAGTGTCCACATGGCCGTGGTCGAAGCGCTCATGACCTTAAGCCCCGGCATCCTGGCGCGGGGCAGTCGTGGCCTCAGCACCGCGACCCTGCGCCAGGCACTCAAGCAGTTGCACCGCCAGCAGCGAATGGCACATGGCGGCCACTTTTATTTGCGTTCGTCGCCCGGCGCGCGTTCGCTCAAGGGCCTTGACGGCTATAGCACCTCGACCACCGTCGACGGTGCGATTGCCCTTCGTGGCCACAGCAAGGGCAGTTATGTGAAAGGCGGCGAACAGTTTGTGGTCGACGGTGCAGAGCGCTACGCCGTTTATCGTCGCCCAGGGGAGCGCGACCTGCGCATGAAAAACACCAAGGCCGGCGGTGAGAACGAACTGGTGCTACGTATTCAAGAACCCTCCGAGTGGCTACTGGGGGCCGACGCTCCGGAACCGACGCCCGGTCCCAGCTCCGGGCGGTGGAGGCCTTGGGATACAACGGAGGGGAACACCGGCTGGTCGGCACCGCAGGCTCCTCCCCGCACCGGTTATCGGGACCGCGCCGTGCTGGCGGATCATGCCTGGCAGGGCTGGGGGCAGGAAGTACCGGCCGAGCCACCGCAGGCGATATCCGAGTCCAAGCGCTTGTACCGTATGCCTGGCCCCCGACCTTACGACGCACTGCTGTTGGGCAACAAATATTACGAGATCCTCCCCGCAGGCGCGAAGGCACCGGACGATCTGGTTTTCGTGAGGCGTAGCGTACGCATGGGAGAAGGGTCTTATGACGAACTGGTCCACTGGCTCAGCGATGACCTGGCTTCCCAGCCCATTCCTTTTACCTTGGGGGCCGACGGCCTGTGGACGCCGCGTCAACCGCTGTTCGTTGGGCCCTTGGTCGAGTCGGTGGCTACGGCTTTTCCTGGCTTGACCCGTTCGAGTCAGTACGCCGTAGCCCATCGTCTGGTAGAACTGGCCGATACGGGGAACTCAATGACCGCCACGCGCCTGCTCAATATTCGCGCGACCCTCGATGATTGGCTGCCGCCGGTGCCCCGCGTTCTGGGGCAGACGGATGACCTGTTAAGGATGCTCAAGCCGCTGCGACTGGAGAAGCGAGCGAGCATCAACATCGCCACTGAAAGCACTGGGATGGGGTTTGCCCGCGTGGACTTCATCGTGCCTTTTCGACTGCCTCCTGCACTGTCTGGCCCAAAAGGCACCGCGAGTACGCACACCAAAAACTTGACCGTGCGCAAGGCCGTCAGGCAAGTGCTTGAGCGCCAGGGTTTTACCGTCACGGCAGTGGAGAAACGCAAGATGGGCAACCAGTACAACTTTATCTGCACCCATCCCAAATCCAGCAATGTGTACTTCATGATGACGCGCTGGACGGAGTCGAGCAGCCTGAATATCCAGTCCACGGATGTGCTGCAGTTGTCCGACACCTGGTTTCGACGAACCCTGACCCATAGCCCTGCCAGCAAGAAGGGGCTGTACGAGTCCGTCAAGCAAGCCATGAAGGACAAACGCCTGGTCAAAATGCTGGTGGGCGTACAGCACAACCGCAGCGCGGGTTACTTTACGGTGTTCATGATTAAGGTGACGGACTAGGTAACGATCAGCGACTGAGCAGTGACGCCGCGCCCGCACCACTGAACAACCCTGCGCTGATGCGGTTGAACCAGCGTTGCCCCTTGCCGCTGCGCAGGTACTGCGCTGCGCCATGGGCGCCGAGGCCGTAGGCCAGCTTGCACAGCAGGTCGAGTACGGTCCACGTGGCGATCATGATCAACAGCTGTGGCACAAACGCCTGCTGGGCACTGAGGAACTGCGGCAGGAAGGCGGCAAAAAACAGGATGTCCTTGGGGTTGCTGGCGCCCAGTATAAAGGCGCGGCCAAACAGCGTGCGAAAGCGCGGCGTAGCGACGGCCTGCGGTACCACGGCACCTTGGGCCGGTTGGCGCGATTGCTGCCAACTCTGCCAGGCGAGATAAAACAGGTAGACCGCGCCGACAATTTTCAACGCGCTGAACAGGTGTTCCGACGCCAGCAGCAGGGCGCCCAGGCCTAATGCCGATGCGCTCAACAGGCAGATCGAGGCAGACACGCCACCGAGAAATGCCGGGTAGGAGCGGCGCAGACCGAAATTCAAACTGTTGCTGATCATCAGCAATGACAGCGGTCCTGGGATCAGGATCACTACCAGCGCAGCGCCGCTGAACAGCAGCCAGGTTTCCAGACTCATTGCGTTCCTCCCTTCATACAAAAGCCCCACCCGACGGGGTGAGGCGGGGTCAAACCGGTGTCCCTACAGGAACGCGAACTTGGCAATGAAGATCGCGCAGAGCACCCACAGGCTGACAGAAATTTCCCTATGCTTGCCGGTACCGGCCTTCAGTGCCACATAGGTGATAAAACCCAGGGCGATCCCGTCGGCAACCGAGAAGGTCAGCGGCATCATGATCGCCGTAACAATCGCCGGGATGCTGTCGGTGGCGTCGTCCCAGTTGATATGGGCCATGCCGCTCATCATCAGCATTGCGACATAGATCAACGCGCCGGCCGTGGCGTACGCAGGAATCATGCCGGCCAGCGGCGCGAAGAACATCGCCGCCACAAACAGAACGCCCACGGTCACGGCCGTCAGCCCGGTGCGGCCACCGGCGGCGACACCGGCAGCACTTTCCACGTAGCTGGTCACCGGTGGCACGCCGACCATGGCACCGAACACGCTGGAGGCACTGTCGGCCTTCAACGCGCGGGACAGGTTATCGATCTTGCCATCGGCATTGACCAGCCCGGCTCGTTGCGCGACGCCCATCAGTGTACCTGCGGTGTCGAACATGTGTACAAAAAGAAAGGCAAATACAACGCTGATCATGCTGACATTGAACACACCTTTCACGTCCATGGCCATCCAGGTCGGCGCCAGGCTCGGTGGGGTTGAGATCATGCCGTTGTAGTGCACCAGCCCCAGCCCCCATCCGGCCAGGGTGACGGCGATGATGCTGATCAGGATCGCGCCAAACACGCGGTGGTAGCTGAGAATGGCGATGAGCAGGAAACACACGGCCGCGAGCAGTGGCGCGGGTTCATGCAGCGAGCCGAGCTTGATCAGCGTGGCCGGGCTGTCGACGATGATCCCGGCGGTTTTCAAACCGATCACCCCGAGGAACAAACCGACGCCCGCGCCCATGGCATGGCGCAGGCTGACCGGAATGCTGTTGAGCAACCACTCACGCACCCGCGAGAGCGTCAGGCCCATGAACAACACGCCGGAGATAAACACCGCGCCCAGCGCGGTTTCCCAGGTGTAACCCATGGTGCCGACCACGGTGTAGGTGAAAAACGCGTTCAACCCCATGCCTGGTGCGAGACCCACTGGCCAGTTGGCGTACAGGCCCATCAACAGGCAACCCAGCGCGGCGGCGATGCAGGTGGCGACGAACGCCGCGCCATGATCGATGCCGGCGTCGGCCATGATGTTCGGGTTGACGAAGATGATGTACGCCATGGTGATAAAGGTGGTGAGGCCGGCGATCAGCTCGGTCTTCACTGTGGTGCCATGCAAGCGCAGTTTGAACAGGCGTTCCAGCCAGCCGGTGTGGGTGGGTTGGAGGTCCAGGGGTGAGGCTTCGGATTTGCGGCTATCCACAGCGAGTACTCCTCAAGCATTTTATTGTTATGGCCAGCGCGTAGGCGCTGAGAGGTACTGGCGGGTTTGTTGACCAATAGGTCAGGAACTCGCACGAAGCGGATTATGCTTTTGTATACAAATAAAGCAAATAATGTTTTCGATTGTCTGCGTAAAAGGGGATGAAAGGCTAATTAGCCGCACTTAACGCCTGATTCACCGCCAGCCATCCCGCCACCGCGTCTTCGCCCGCTTCACTGAACGCGCGCTGTAACAGCTTCACCTGTTCACGGCGTAATGACTGCTCGAAACGCCGACCTTCCTCTGTCAATTCCAGCAGGCGTTTGCGCTTGTCGGTTTCGGACGCAACGCTGTCCACCAGGTGCATTTCCTGCAATTGACGCAACGGCATGTTCAGCGCCTGTTTGCTCACCCCGAGCAATTCGAGCAGTTCCTTCACGCTCAGGGCGGGGTAGCGTGCGATAAAAAACACGATGCGCTGGTGCACCCGGCTCAGGCCACGGCGCTCAAGCATTTCGTCGGCCTTGGCGGTAAAGGCCTGGTAGCCGAAGAAGAACGCCTCCATGGCTGTTTGCTGGCTGGTCGGGTTTTTAAGGTCAAGCATATTGACGTATCCACTGAAGTCGTCGTAATTTCGGTCAACCAGTTTGACGTATTTTCTACAGTCTTCGCTACCGGTGACCCTAATGGCCTTCTCTGAACGTGTTACGCGCCTCAAAAGCTCCCTGATCCGTGAAATCCTCGCGGCGGCCCAGCGTCCGGAAGTGATGTCGTTCGCCGGTGGCCTACCCGCGCAAGCCATGCTGCCCGCCCTGGACTGGGATGACATGCCGCTCACTATCGGCCAATACGGCATGAGCGAAGGCGAACCCCACTTGCGCGAACTGCTCGCTGCGCAAGCTCGCGCCTTGGGCGTACCGTGCCAGGCCAGCCAGGTGCTGGTGGTCAGCGGCTCCCAGCAAACCCTGGACCTGGCCGCCAAACTGTACATCGACAAAGGCACCCAGATCCTGCTGGAAGGCCCGACCTACCTGGCTGCTTTACAGATCTTCCAACTCTTCGGTGCCGACTGCCTCACCGTGCCACTGGAAACCGACGGTCCCGACCTGGCCGCGTTGCGCGCTAACCTCGAACGCCACCACCCGGCGTTTATCTACCTGATTCCAACCTTCCAGAACCCGTCGGCTGTACGCTACAGCGAGGCCAAGCGTGCAGCGGTCGCCGCCTTGCTCGACGAGTTTGGGGTGACGCTGATCGAAGACGAGCCCTACCGCGAACTGACCTTTGACGGCGGCAGTGCCAATCCCATCGTTGGCCGCCTGAAAAAAGCCAGCTGGATCTACACCGGCACTGTGTCCAAGACGTTGTTGCCCGGTTTGCGCGTGGGTTACCTGATCGCCAGCCCGGACCTGTTCCCGCACTTGCTCAAGCTCAAGCAATCGGCGGACCTGCACACCAACCGCGTCGGCCAATGGCAGGCGATGCAATGGGTCGGCACGGAAAAATACCAACAGCACTTGGTAGAACTGCGCAGCTTTTACCGCGAGCGCCGTGACGCATTCCAAGTGGCGCTGGCGCATCACTTCGCTGACCTGGCCGACTGGCAGGTGCCCCAGGGTGGATTATTCTTCTGGCTGACCTTGAAACAGCCGCTCGACACCCGCACCTTGTTGGCGCAAGCGTTAGAACAGAACGTCGCGTTCATGCCCGGTGAACCGTTCTTTTCCGAGCCGGACCAACACCTGGGTTCGCTGCGGCTCAATTTCAGCCATATCGACCCGGCCCGCCTGGACGAAGGTCTCAAGCGCCTGGCCGCGGTGGTCCGTCAAGCACAGCACGCGCAAGCGGCATAAGGGGAGCCCCATGTACAAAGTTTATGGCGATTACAAGTCGGGCAACTGCTACAAGGTCAAATTGATGCTCAGTCTGCTGGGCATCCCGTACCAATGGATCGATGTCGATATCCTCAAGGGCGACACCCAGACCGCCGAATTCCTGGCCAAGAACCCCAACGGCAAGATCCCGGTACTGGAACTGGAAGACGGCACCTGCCTGTGGGAGTCCAATGCGATCCTCAACTTCCTCGCCGATGGCAGCGAGTTCCTGCCGACCGAACCGCGCCTGCGTACCCAAGTGTTGCAGTGGCAGTTCTTCGAGCAGTACAGCCACGAGCCGTACATTGCGGTGGCGCGGTTTATCCAGTTCTACCTGGGGCTGCCCGAGGAACGCCTGGAGGAATACAAGAAGCTGCACAAGGGTGGCTACAAGGCGCTCAAGGTCATGGAGCGCCAACTGCAACTGACGCCGTACCTGGTGGGTGATCAGTTCTCCATCGCGGACGTGGCCTTGTATGCCTATACCCATGTGGCCCATGAGGGTGGTTTTGAGCTGGACGCTTATCCGGGTGTGCAGGCGTGGTTGAAACGTGTTGCCAGTCATCCTAAGCATGTGGCCATGCTGGACTGATTCACTCGGTCAAAATGTGGGAGCTGGCTTGCCTGCGATAGTATCGCCGCAGTGCAACTGGCAGACAGTGTCGTCTGCATCGCAGGCAAGCCAGCTCCCACATTCAGCTCAGTGGTGTGTCAGAGAGTTGTTCTTTCAACAGGTCAAAGCAGCGTTGCGCCGCCGGGCTCAACCCCATCCCGCTGCGGCTGATCAACCCGATCTCCCGGTTCACGCCGGGGTGATCGATGCTGATGCGCTTCAACCCTTCCAGGCTGTCCGCCGCCGATTCCGGCAGCACACTGATGCCCAATCCCTGGCGCACCAACGCCAGCACTGTCGACATGTAGTTGGCTTCCATGCCGGCGTTCATCGTCAGGCGTGTCTCATCGAATAGCGCATCCACTTGCTCCCGCACGCTGCTGTCACGGCCAGTGAGGATGATCGGCTGGTCCGCCAACTGTTCCAGGCTCAGTTGACGGTGGCGAGTGAGGGGATGATCCACCGGCACGAATGCACACAAGCGATCATTCAATACCGGCACGAACTCCAGGCCATGGATGAGCCGTGCGCGCACGCCGATGCCGAAATCCACCTCGCCGGAACGCACCTGGGCATGAATCCGGTGGGCCACCAGGTCATGCAGGCGCACTTCGATCCCGGCAAAACGCTCGCGAAACAGGCGCAGCGCCGGCGGCAGGGTGCCGGCGCAGACCGAGGGCAGGGCGGCGATGGTGACCACGCCCCGGCGCAGGGCGGCCAAATCGCGGGAGCCGGTGACGATGTTGTCCAGGTCCAGCAGCAGTTTTTCCATGGGCCCGCGGGCTTCCTGGCCGGCGGCGGTGATGCTCACATGGCGCGGGCTGCGGTCGAGCAGGGCAACGCCGAGCCAGTCTTCCAGTTGCTGGACCTGCACCGTCAGTGCGGAAGGCGACAGATGCAGTTCATTGGCCGCCTTGGTGAAGCTGCCTGTGCGAGCCACCGCAAGAAACGCTTGAATGTGTTGGATACTGTTCTTCATTTTGTTTTTCCGAACACTAGCTGGTGAATATTCCAATTTACAAAGACTACCTCGCTTCCAATACTCCAGGGAAAACAATAACCGGCCACCAAGGCCGCTCTGGAGTAACCCATGCTCGCTACCCTGGGTGTCATCACCATCCTGTGCCTGCTCGCTGCTGTCATGAGCAAACGCCTTTCACCGCTGGTGGCGCTGATCGCTTTACCGATCATCGCCGCGCTGCTTGGTGGGTTCGGCCTGCAGACCAGCGCCTTCATCATCACCGGTATCAAGAACGTCGCCCCCGTGGTGGGCATGTTTGTGTTTGCGATCCTGTTTTTCGGGATCATGACCGATGCCGGCATGCTCGACCCCATCATTGACCGCATCCTGCGTACGGTAGGCACGCGTCCTACGCGGATTGTCGTCGGCACCGCGACCCTGGCGCTGCTGGTGCACCTGGATGGCTCCGGTGCGGTGACCTTCCTGGTGACGGTGCCGGCGATGTTGCCGCTGTATACCCGGCTGGGCATCGACAAACGTATCCTCGCCTGCGTCTGCGCGATGGCGGCCGGGGTCAACTTTCTGCCATGGACCGGTCCGGTGTTGCGCTCGTCGGCGGCGCTGCATGTGCCGGTAGCCGACCTGTTCCAACCGCTGATTCCAGTGCAGATCGTCGGCCTGGTCTTCGTCTTCGGCTGTGCGTGGTGGCTCGGCCGTCGCGAAGAAAAACGCCTGGGCCTGGGCGCCGGTTCAACCGTCGATGCGGTGCCGCAACGGGTACTCAGCGACGATGACATCAAGCTGCGTCGCCCTCGGCTGTTCTGGGTCAACCTGATCCTGACTGTGCTGGTCATGGTGGTGATGATCGCCGGCTGGGTCGACCCGGTGGTGATGTTCATGCTCGGCACGGTGCTGGCACTGTGCATCAACTACCCGAACGTGGATGCCCAACGCGCCCGCATCGACGCCCATGCAAAAACCGCCCTGACCATGGCCAGTATCCTGCTCGCCGCCGGGGTGTTTACCGGGATCATGCAAGGCACCGGGATGCTCAAGGCGATTGCCGAAGTGGCAGTGGCACAGATTCCCGCCGGCCACGGCAAGCTGATCCCGGCCGTGGTGGGCTTTATTTCCATGCCTCTGAGCATGCTATTCGACCCCGATTCCTACTATTTCGGTGTAATGCCGGTGATCGCCGAAGTCGGCAAGGCCCTCGGCGTCGACCCGCTGCAAGTGGCCCAGGCCTCGTTGCTGGGCGTACACACCACCGGCTTCCCGGTCAGCCCGCTGACCCCCGCGACCTTTCTGTTGGTGGGCTTGTGCAAGGTCGAATTGGCCGATCACCAGCGCTTTACCATCCCTTTTCTGTTTGCCGCGTCGGTGTTGATGACCCTGACCGCGTTGCTCCTGGGAGTGATTTGAGATGAAAACCTTGCGCATCGGTTCCGGCGCCGGCTACTCCGGCGACCGTATCGAACCTGCCGTGGAACTGGCCGAGCAGGGCGACCTGGATTACCTGGTCTTCGAGTGCCTGGCCGAACGCACCATCGCCCTGGCGCAGCAGGCGCGGATCACTGACCCCGCTGGCGGTTATGACCCGTTGTTGAGTGAACGCATGCGTCGTGTGCTGCCCTTCGTGGGGATAAGCGCCGGGCGTCGCCGTCTGCGGGTGATCACCAATATGGGCGCGGCCAACCCGCTGTCGGCGGCTGTTGAAGTGCGGCGGATTGCCGGCGAGCTGGGCCTTGATCTCAAGGTGGTTGCCGTGGTCGGCGACGACGTGTTGGCGGTGCTGCAGCCCGAGTTTCTGCTGGATAACGGCCAGACTGTCGGTTCCCTGGGCGAGCGGATCATTTCTGCGAATGCCTACCTGGGCGTCGATGGCATTCTGGAGGCGTTGCGCGCGGATGCGGATGTGGTGATCACTGGGCGTGTGGCCGACCCCTCGTTGTTCCTGGCGCCGCAGATGTTTGAGTTCGGCTGGGCAGCGGACGATTGGCAGCGCCTGGGACGCGGTACGTTGGTGGGGCATTTGCTCGAGTGCGCCGGGCAAGTCAGTGGCGGCTATTTTGCCGACCCTGGTCGCAAGGCGGTGGAGGACCTGGCCCGCCTGGGCTTCCCCTTGGCCGAGATCGATGCCGAGGGTGAAGCGCTGATCACCAAGGTCGCCGGCTCCGGTGGCCGGGTCAGCCGCGCCACGTGCACGGAGCAACTGATCTACGAAGTGCACGACCCGGCGGCGTACCTCACGCCTGACGTGACCGCTGATTTTTCCCACGTGGGATTTGTCGAAGAAAGCGCTGATCGCGTTCGCGCCGTGGGTGCGGGTGGCCGTGCGCGACCCGAGCAGTTAAAGGTCAGCGTCGGTTATCTGGACGGTTGGATCGGCGAAGGGCAGATGTCCTACGGTGGCCCCGGTGCTGTCGCACGAGCGCAGCTGGCGCGGGATGTCGTCCTCAAGCGTCTTGAGTTGACGGGCGTGAAGATGCAGGACGTGCGTGCCGAACTGATCGGCATGGACGCGCTCCACGGACCGCGCAGCACGGTCGAGCCCTGGGAGGTGCGCCTGCGCGTGGCGGCCCGCTGTGAAGCCCGCAGCGAAGCGGTGCGTGTGGGCAATGAAGTGGAAACGCTCTACACCAACGGCCCGTCTGGTGGCGGCGGCGCCAGCAAAAGCGTACGCCAGGTGGTGGCAGTGGCATCGTTGCTGCTGCCGCGTAACGTGGTCAACCCGAGGATCGAAGCATGAAGCTGCACACGCTGGCCCATTCCCGGACCGGGGATAAGGGCGATACGTCGAACATTTCGATTATTGCGTACCGTGCCGAGGACTATCCGCTGCTGTGCGAAACGCTGACCGCCGAGCGCGTGGCTGAGTTTTTTGCGGACCAGCTGGAGCCCGGCGCTGCACCGGTGCGGCGTTATGAATTGCCTAACGTGCAGGCACTGAACTTCGTGCTGCCGGGGATCTTGCGGGGGGGCGTCACGCGTTCGCTGGCGCTGGATGCCCATGGCAAGTGCCTGGGCTCTGCATTATTGGATCTCGACCTGTAAATACCGTAACTGTGGGAGGGGGCTTGCCCCCGATGGCGGTGTATCAGTCAACTTATGTGTGACTGACACTCTGCTATCGGGGGCAAGCCCCCTCCCACATTGGTTATCCAGTGTCTGTCAGACCGCCGCGAAACGTTTGTCGAGGTAATCAATGATCACCTTGGAGTCATACATCCAGGTGGTCTGGCCGTTTTCTTCAATGCGCAGGCATGGCACCTTGATCTTGCCACCTTGCTCCAGCAGGGTCTGGCGGTCTTGCTCATTATTCTTCGCATCCTTCAAGGCCACCGGTACGTTCAGGCGGTGCAGGGTGCGGCGGGTCTTCACGCAGAACGGGCAGGCGTGGAACTGGTAGAGGGTCAATTCCTTGGCCGCTGCGTTCACCTGCGCCTGCTGTTCGGCGGGGCGCTGTTTTTTGCGCGGGCGGGTCAGGTAGTCGCCCGCGATGATGACGTGGCCGAGGCCGACTCGAAGTGCTTTGACGAACATGGCTGAAACCTCTTGCCCATGACAGATGGGGCCGCAGCTTACCTTAATTCTGCAGGCGAAAAAAAACCGGCGATGAACGCCGGTCTTTTCCTACGCAGCCTGTTACTTGATCAGGCTGAGGAATTCGCTACGGGTGGCCGCGTTTTCGCGGAACTCACCCAGCATCACCGAGGTGATCATTGACGAATTCTGTTTTTCCACGCCGCGCATCATCATGCACATATGCTTGGCTTCAATCACCACGGCCACGCCCAGGGCACCCGTCACTTGCATCACCGCGTCGGCGATCTGGCGGCTGAGGTTTTCCTGGATCTGCAGGCGGCGCGCATACATGTCGACAATCCGCGCGACCTTCGACAGGCCCAACACTTTGCCGCTCGGGATATAGGCGACATGAGCCTTGCCGATAAACGGCAGCAGGTGGTGTTCGCACAGCGAGTACAACTCGATGTCCTTGACCAGCACCATTTCGCTGTTGTCGGAGCTGAACAAGGCACCGTTGGTGACTTCTTCCAGTGTCTGCTCATAGCCGCGGCAGAGGTACTGCATGGCCTTGGCGGCACGTTTTGGCGTGTCGAGCAGGCCCTCGCGGGAAACGTCCTCGCCGAGTTGGCCGAGGATCGCGGTGTAATTCTGTTCCAGGGACATGAAACTACCTGTGGGATTTTCGCAAAGCGCAAGGTTACGGTGGCGGACACATCGCTGCAAGCCTGACGATGGCACTTGTTACTCGTCGCGCCCTTCCATCATGGTGCGCTTGAGCATCACATACACCGCACCCGCGCCGCCGTGGCGGGCCTGGCACGAGGTAAAGCCGAGCACCTGCGTGTGCTGGCGCAACCAAGTGTTGACGTGGCTCTTGATCATGGGGCGTTTGCCGTCCAGCCGCACCGCCTTGCCGTGGGTAACGCGTACGCAGCGGATTTCGAACTTGGTCGCTTCGGCGAGGAAGGCCCACAGGGTTTCCCGTGCTTTCTCCACGGTCATGCCGTGCAGGTCGAGGCTGCCCTCGAACGGGATCTGGCCGACCTTGAGCTTGCGCATCTGGCTTTCCTGTACGCCGTCGCGGGCCCACATCAGCTCGTCTTCGGGGCCGACGTCGATCACGAACTGGTCCGACAGGCCGTCCACCGTGGTGGCATCGGTGCGTACGGTCGCGGCCTGGCGCAGCTTGGCGATCTGCGCACGGTCAGCCTTGGGTTTGCCCGTGTCGGCGCGGTCGTGTTTGATCGGCTTGACGCCGCGCAGCTCATTTTTGAACAGGGAAAAATCGTCGTCTTGCATGTCAGCCTCCGCGAAGGGCGGGCAGTTTACCTAAATCGCGGCGGCCAGGGCGCAGGAAACGCTATCCAAGCGCCATCAGTCGTGCTTTTTCATCAGGTGTGAAGCGATGTTCAGCGACAACGGCTGACGCATCTTCCGACGGCTACGGCGCCACAACCACACGCCCAACCACAGCACCAATAGTCCGATCACTGCCAGGATTGCCGAGCCACCTGGGCTGGCATTCAGTTCGCCAAGGGCCGGCGAGTGACCGAACAGACCGGCGCCACCAGCGCCGGCCAACAGCACACCTACAATCGCCAGCAGCGCGGCAATGCCGGCCACCAGGCGCAGACGCCAGTTGCTCGGGCCCTTAGGGCGCAAGCGACGAGCATCAAAACCATCGGATATCTTCATTCCGACCTTTCCTCCAGGGTATCGGCCCTTCGACCGGACAATACACAGGTTGTTCCTGTACCCGAGGCAATTGCAGCAAATGACAGGCATTTGCTGATGAGCGGAGACATAAACAGGTCGCGCCGCTCATCAGAAGAACGATCAGATCAGATCTTTGGTCAGCGCCAGGGTGGCGAAGTTGTCGGCCATGATGGCCATTTCGGTCTGTTGCACATGTTCGGCGCTCAGGATGCCGCCTTTGTAAGGCAGGTCACGGGTGGCGCAGGCGTCTTCCACGAGGGTGCAGCGAAAGCCCAGGTTCTTGGCGGCGCGCACGGTGGTGCTGACGCTGGAGTGGCTCATGAAACCGCAGACGATCAGGTCCAGCGAGCCGAGGTCCTGCAGGTGCTTTTCCAGCCCGGTGCCATGGAACGCGCTGGGCAGCAGCTTGCCGATGATGGTTTCGTCGCCTTCAGGCGCGAGCCCCGGGATGAACTCGCCGCGCTCGCCCTGCGGGTCAAACAGGCCGCCAACGGTGCCCAGGTGGCGCACATGCACGATCGGGCGCCCGGCGTTGCGGGCTGCGGCGACCAGTTGCTTGATATTGCCAACCGCTGCGTCCATGCCCGAGAGGGCGAGTGGACCGCTGAGGTATTCCTTCTGGGCGTCGATGATCACGAGGGTCGCATGGCTGAGGTTCGCTGCTGCGTAACCACGACCGCTGAGTTGAAACATCGTCTTTGGAACGGACATTCTGGGGCTCCTGTGAGGGGGGCTTTTGTGACATTGTCCACTGGCTGAGCGGTTCTGTGAATCGCTACCATCGTAAGGTACGCCGTTGTTGGCGTGCAGCCATGTCAAGAGGTGTGCGTGTTTAACCCAATGATGGCAATTTGGATGAATTCCGACGGATGGCGAAGGGGTTTCGTACATCGTCGGTACCGGTGAAGACTGTTAGAATCGCCAGTCGTTTTTTCCAGGAGTTTGCCCCCGTGATCACTTCCCGCCTGCGCACCTTGCGCGACCACATCCGATGGGCTATCAGCCGTTTCCATGGGGAAGAGCTGTTTTTCGGGCATGGTACCGACAATGCCTGGGACGAAGCCCGGCAATTGGTGCTCGGCGCCTTGCACCTGCCGTGGGAAATTGCCGACAGCTACCTGGATTGCAACCTGGAAGAAGAAGAGATTTCCCACGTTCAGCGTTTGCTGCATCGCCGCATCCATGAGCGCGTGCCCACCGCTTACCTGCTGAAAGAGGCCTGGTTCTGTGGCATGTCGTTTATCGTTGATGAGCGCGTGCTGATCCCGCGTTCGCCGATCGGCGAGCTGATCGAAAACCGCTTCGAACCCTGGCTGGCCCAACCGCCGGCACGCATCCTCGACCTGTGCACAGGCTCCGGGTGCATCGGCATCGCTTGCGCCTATGAGTTCCAGGACGCCGAAGTGGTGCTGGGGGACTTGTCCTTCGAAGCCCTGGAAGTGGCCAACCAGAACATCGAGCGCCATGGCGTCGACGAGCGCGTGTACACCGTGCAGGGTGATGGTTTCGACGGTCTGCCGGGCCAGCGCTTTGACCTGATTGTGTCCAACCCGCCGTATGTGGATGCCGAAGACTTCGCCGACATGCCGGATGAATACCAGCACGAACCGGAACTGGGCCTGGCCTGCGGTGATGATGGCTTGAACCTGGTGCGGCGCATGTTGGCCGAGGCGGCGGACCACTTGACCGAGAAGGGTTTGCTGATTGTTGAAGTGGGCAACAGCCAGGTGCATGTCGAGGCGCTGTACCCGGAAGTGGACTTCGCCTGGCTGGACTTCCAGCGCGGTGGGCACGGGGTGTTCATGTTGACGGCGGAGCAGTGCCGCCAGCATCAGGCCGTCTTCGCCGCCCGCGTTTAAACCGGTCAATGTGGGAGGGAGCAAGCCCCCTCCCACCGCTGGAACCGGTACAGTCAGGTACGCCCCGACTTACCGGTGCGTGGCAATCCAGATCAACAGCCCGGCCTGAAACACCGTGAACGCCACCAGGCACGTGATGGTAAAGCGCAGCCCGCTGTCTTCACGCTTGAACTTGGTGACCTTTTCCTCTTCCTTGCGCAGCTTCACTTCCTGCTCCATCAGGTTCTGCTCGGCCTGTTGCAGCATCTGCGCCGCTTCGAGAATCTCCACGAACTGCACTTTTTCGGTGTTCCAACTGTCCAGCACATCGCTGACCTTGCCGGGCTGCACGTTGCCCTTCAGGTGCTGCACATCGGCGTAGGCCACATCAAAACCCTGGACACGCAGGAAATGATCGCGGCGCAGGCGGGTGGCTTCGTTCAACGCGTCTTTGTTGGCCAGGTCGACACCGTCGACGCGGTAATGTGACCACTTCTTCTTCGCCCAGGCGGCGCCTTGAGCGACCAGGAAGCGCCCGATGCCTCGGTTGGCCGGTTCGATTTCCAGGCTGTTGCCAGGGCCGAAGTGCACGCGGTGTTTGTCGTGATCGACCCAAATGTCCAAGTGGTTCTGCTCACGGCGCACCCGCTGGCCCGGCAGTTGGATGACCATGCGCAACAGGCTGTGGTGTTTGTCATTGCGCTCGGCATAGCCGAACTGCACGAACCGCAACGGCCGCACACCGGTGGCGCGGTCGATGGCCAGGGGCGCCAACCGCAGCATCTTGAAATGCTCGGCCTGAACCTCCGCCCACGGCAGGGGCGCCGTGTCGACGGCCTCGGTTTTTTCAGCCGGGCTCTCGGCAGTCGGTTCCGGTGTTGCTTCAGTGGTTGTCATGCGTGCGATCCTGTCCAAACCCAGCCAGTCGACAGTCTTTTTACTGTCGACCCTGGGCTTATCGGCCGTTTTTGTCAGGACTGGAGGCAATTTGTCGTTTAACGGGGCTGAAGTCCGTCGATAAAGCGCACCAGGCGACTGCCCAGCTCGGCGGCGAGAGGCAGTTGCGGGTCATTGTAGGAGGCCAATTGTTGCTTTACGTCGTTGGGCACGATGCGCATCACGTGGTTCATGCCTTCGATCACCGTCAACTGGGCGTCGGGCTTGGCTTTTTTCAGCTGTTGGGCGTCGCCGACGCCCACCTGGATGTCGTTGGTGCCCTGGATGATCAGCGCGGGCATACGCAGCTTGGCGAAGGCTGCCGAGGGATCGGCGCGAAACAGGCTGATCAGGTAGGGCTGCACACTGGGTCGGAAAATACCTTCCAGCGGGCCAGGCACATCGGCATCCACCTGGCCGGCCTTGAGGTGATCGAGGATCTCATTACTGCGCAGCAACAGGGCCGGGGGCAAATGATCAGCCAGTTGCTGGCGGATCACCTGGTCCACGGGGCGAGCGCTGCCGGACAATGAAATAACGCCTGCCGGATCGAGTTGCGGCGCGGCAAGGGCGGCCACCAGGGCGCCTTCGCTATGGCCCAGCACAATCAGCGGGCCCATGCGTTTGTCGGCCTTGAGCAGTTTGCCCCAGGCCACTGCATCGGCCACATAGGCGTCCAGGGTCAGGTTGCGTTCATCCGGCGTGGCGGCCAGGCTCGCGGCCACACCGCGCTTGTCGTAGCGCACGCTGGCGATGTTATGCCGCGCCAGTACCCAGGCCAGGCGCTTGAGGCTGTCGTTGCGCGCGCCGTCGGCGCTGTTGCCATTGCGGTCGGTGGGGCCGGAACCGGCGATGATCAGCACCACCGGCAGGGGGGTGTCCGACTGGGGCAGCAACAGCGAGCCAAACAGCTCGCCACTGCCGGTGTCCAGGCTGATGGGCCGTTGCAGCACGACAGGGGAGGCGGCGAAGCCAAGGCTGGAAAACAGAGTGAGGGTCAAAAGCAGAACTCGAAGCATCATCGCGCCATCATGAGGAAGGTGCCGGTTGGACCAAGGTCTACCGGTAAGGTTTCGAGGATGAACTAGTCGGTTAGCCTGCGTATACTGGCCGCCTTAAGTTATTACGGTTGACTTGATTCAACTGATTTCACGGAGCGCCCTGCATGTCCGGCAATACCTTCGGCAAGCTGTTCACTGTCACCACCGCGGGCGAAAGCCATGGCCCGGCGTTGGTCGCCATTGTCGACGGCTGCCCGCCCGGCCTCGAGCTGTCCTTGGAGGACTTGCAGCGTGACCTCGACCGCCGCAAGCCCGGCACCAGCCGCCACACCACCCAACGCCAGGAACCCGACGAAGTCGAAATTCTCTCTGGCGTGTTCGAAGGCCGCACCACCGGTTGCGCCATCGGCCTGCTGATTCGCAACACCGACCAGAAGTCCAAGGACTACTCAGCGATCAAGGACCTGTTCCGCCCGGCTCACGCCGACTACACCTACCACCATAAATACGGTGAACGCGACTACCGTGGCGGCGGCCGCAGCTCGGCCCGCGAAACGGCCATGCGTGTGGCCGCGGGTGCCATCGCCAAGAAATACCTGGCCACCCAGGGCATCATTATTCGCGGCTACATGAGCCAGTTGGGCCCGATCGAAATCCCGTTCAAAACCTGGGACAGCGTCGAAGACAATGCTTTCTTCAGCCCCGACCCGGACAAAGTACCGGAGCTGGAGGCCTATATGGACCAGCTGCGCCGCGACCAGGATTCCGTCGGTGCCCGAATCACGGTGGTGGCCGAAGGCGTTAAACCCGGCCTGGGCGAGCCTATCTTCGACCGCCTCGACGCTGAACTGGCTCACGCGCTGATGAGCATCAACGCGGTCAAGGGTGTAGAGATCGGCGCCGGCTTTGCCTGCGTGTCCCAGCGCGGCACCGAGCACCGCGATGAGCTGACCCCGGAAGGTTTTCTCAGCAACAACGCAGGCGGCATCCTCGGCGGTATTTCCTCCGGCCAGCCGATCGTGGCGCACCTCGCGCTCAAGGCGACTTCCAGCATCACCACGCCGGGCCGTTCGATCGATGTGCACGGCAACCCGGTGGACGTGATCACCAAGGGCCGCCACGACCCGTGCGTCGGCATCCGTGCCACGCCGATTGCCGAAGCAATGATGGCCATCGTGCTGATGGACCACTTGCTGCGCAACCGTGGGCAAAACGCCGATGTACGCGTGAGTACGCCGGTATTGGGCCAGCTGTGACAGCCTGTCATGGCAGGCGCGCTTGCTGTCGTTGTAGTGAGCGAGCTTGCTCGCGCTGGGCTGCGAAGCAGCCCCAAAAATCGACATGACGCCCCCACTTCCCTACTGGCGCCTCTCCAGCTTCTACCTCTTCTACTTCGCCCTCCTCGGGGCGACCGCGCCTTTCCTGGCGCTGTACTTCGATCACCTGGGGTTCTCCAGCGCGCGCATCGGCGAGCTGGTGGCCATCCCTATGCTGATGCGCTGCGTGGCGCCCAACCTGTGGGGCTGGCTGGGCGACTACACCGGTCGGCGCCTGGCGATCGTACGCTTTGGCGCGGTGTGCACCCTGGCAAGTTTTTCGCTGATCTTCGTCAGCCACACCTACGCCTGGCTGGCCCTGGTGATGGCTTTGCATGCGTTCTTCTGGCATGCGGTGTTGCCGCAGTTTGAAGTGATCACCCTCGCGCACCTGCAAAAACAGACCTCCCGCTACAGCCAGGTCCGCCTGTGGGGCTCCATCGGTTTCATCCTCACCGTGGTAATCATGGGTCGCCTGTTCGATTGGCTGAGCCTGGACATCTACCCGGTCGTCGTCGTGGTGATCATGGCCGGCATCATTGGCGCCAGCCTGTGGGTGCCGAATGCGCAGCCCACCACCCACGGCAATCGCCTGGCTGGCGATGGCTTCCTGAAACAATTGCGCAGCCCTGGCGTGCTGGCGTTTTATGCCTGTGTGGCGTTGATGCAAATGAGCCATGGCCCGTATTACACCTTCCTGACCCTCCACCTTGAGCACCTGGGCTACACCCGTGGCGTGATCGGCCTGCTGTGGGCCTTGGGCGTGGTGGCGGAAGTGCTGATGTTCCTGGCGATGAGCCGCATCCTCTCGCGCTTTTCGGTGCGCCGGGTGCTGCTGGCCAGTTTCCTGTTGGCGGCGCTGCGTTGGTTGCTGTTGGGCTCGTTTGCCGAGTTTTTCTGGGTGTTGTTAGTGGCGCAGGTGATGCACGCCGCCACTTTCGGCAGTTTCCATGCCGCGGCGATTGCCTTTGTGCAACGCAGTTTTGGCGATAAGCAACAAGGCCAGGGCCAGGCGTTGTACGCGGCCTTGGCGGGGACCGGCGGTGCGCTGGGTGCCCTTTATTCCGGTTACAGCTGGAACCTGTTGGGGCCGACCCTGACCTTCAGCATCGCCAGCGTCGCGGCCCTGGCCGCCGCCGCTATCATCGGTTTTCGATTGCAAGAGCAGAACCAAGGAACCCTTCAATGAGCTATGTCGCTGTTTACTCCGCCGCTTCACCGGACACGCCGAACAAGGTCCTGACCCATTTTGACGATATCGCCGCGACCCTGGCGGAGCACGGCGTGCGCTTTGAGCGCTGGCAGCCAAGCCCGATAGGGCAAGGGGCCAGTGACGCTGAAATGATTGCGGCGTACCAGATGCACATTGATGCCCTCGGCTACGAGGCTATTGAGGTGGTACGCGTGACCAGCGATCACCCGCAGAAGGATGAGCTGCGTGCGCAGTTTCTTGACGAGCGCTGCTACAGCGAAGATGAGGTGCGTTTTTTCATCGCGGGGCAGGGTTTGTTTTCCCTGCACATTGGCGACTACGTGTACGCCGTGCGCTGTGAAAAAAATGACCTGTTGGTGATCCCGGCCGGTATCAAGCACTGGTTCGATATGGGCGAGAACCCGCATTGTGTTGCCTTGCGGTGTTTCAATACCGCACAAGGGCAGGTGCCCCTATTGACGGGCGACACTATCGCCCGGCACTTCCCTGGCTTAGACGACTAACCGCGATTTATCAGAAACTACAATCCCTATAGGTTGGAAGTTGCTGTGGGAAGAAACTTAAACTTCTGTAAGGCTCGGCTGTTTATTCTGGGCCCTGCGCCTTAATACCACTCGTTATGTAACTCTCTCCGGCATCAACGTTTATGTCGCCTGTCAATAGGAGGAATCCGAATGTGGCGCGGCAGAGACAGAAAATAAGGAGAGGATTGAATGAGCGCCCCAACGGAATTATTGATACCACCGTATTCGGTGCCCAATGCGGTCAGACGACGTCTGAACCTGGCGGGAAAACCGCTGACCCCGGCGGAGTTAGAGATCCTGCGCTGGGCCTCGGAAGGCAAGACCGTCTGGGAGATCAGCCAGATTCGCACCACGTCCGAAGCCACGGTGAAATTTCACTTGCGCAATATCTACGGCAAGCTGGAAGTCAGTAACCGTGTGCAGGCGATGAACGAAGCGGCGCGTCAGGGACTTTGCTGAAGGCAAAAAAAGGGCCGCGACACTCAACGGTGTCACGGCCCTTTTTACTGCCTGGCGTTTAAGCCGAATGATAAGTCGGCAGGGCAAAGCGGTTCTGGCTTTGCAGCATGGAAATCTGCGGCAGCTCGCTGGCTTGTTCCGCCAGGTCGCGGCGAATGGCGCTGATCACCCAGGTCAGCTGATCGGCAGTGTGCAACTGCTGATAGGAAATCGAACGCTTGACCTGTTTACCTTCGCTGTTGCGCAGCGTCAGCAGGATACCGCCGTCTGGGCGAGGCTGGGTGGTGACGTCGTAGTTGGAGAATACTGAAGCGAATTTATCTTGGATCAGGCTCATGTCTATCAGCTCCGTTGGCTCAAGTTGGCAAGCATGGAGTGATAGGTGCAGTGATTGTGCCATCTAGCGGTTAGCTAAAATATCGTTATAAAACAATCACTTAAAAAAATAACAAATTTTCGATTTCGTGCAATTTGCATGAATGGCCATCATGCATCCTGCATTTTGCGTGGCTCAGCCGGGTTGAGTGGGCGCGCCTCATTCTTAAATGACTGCGCCAGCACCGCGAAATTCCTTTTATCAGCGGTCGCCCCTTGGGATACAAAACTTTTCAAATCCCGCGTGTACAGCCGAAGAAGGGCTGACGTATTTTCCTGCAATGCACTCGGTCTCTCGCCTATGGGCGCGCGGGTGTTACAGGATCATTCGAAGAATAAGAAAAAGGACGTTCCTCCATGAGCCACTCGCAAAATGACATGATCACCTGGCGCATGATGCTGCGTAAGGTGCCCGCGATTGTGCGTGCCTTGCCGCGCGTGGTGCGAGGGATGCGTGCTGCCAATGTCACCGACCCCGAGCAGCCCTGCGGACTGGGCTGGCACTTCGAACAAGCCACCCTGCGTAACCCGCAGGGAACCGCCTTGCTGTATGGCGACCGTGTGATCAGTTACACCGAAGCCAACCAGCAGGCCAATCGCATCGCCCGCCACCTGCAAGAAAAAGGCATCGGCAAGGGCGATGTGGTGGCGATGTTTATTGAAAACCGTCCCGAATTATTGTTGAGCGTGCTGGCCGTGGCCAAGCTGGGCGGTGTCTGCGCCATGCTCAATACCGCGCAAACCCACGGGGCGCTGGTGCACAGCCTGACGCTGGTGAGCCCGGCGGCGATTGTGGTGGGGGCGGAATTGGTGGCCGCCTATGAGGCGGTGCGCGATCAGGTGGCGATCCCTGCGCAGCGCAGCTGGTTCGTCGCGGAGCAGCAGGGCGCGGCGGTGCCCGAGGGGTACAGCGACCTGATGGCCGCCAGCGCTGAATGTCCGGTGGAGAACCTCGCCAGCGCAGCGCAGATCTTCTTTAACGATCCCTGCTTCTATATCTACACTTCCGGCACGACGGGATTGCCCAAGGCCGGCATCATGAAACATGGCCGCTGGACCAAGACCGCCATCAGCTTCGGCCGCATTGCCCTGGACATGGGGCCGGACGACGTCCTCTATTGCACCTTGCCGCTCTACCATGCCACCGGCCTGTGTGTGTGCTGGGGCTCGGCAGTGGTCGGGGCGTCGGGCTTCGCCATTCGGCGTAAATTCAGTGCCAGCCAGTTCTGGGGCGATGTCCGCAGATTCGAGGCGACCACCCTCGGTTATGTCGGCGAGTTGTGCCGGTACTTGCTCGATCAGCCAGCCAGCGAAAACGACCGTGATCACCGCGCGACCAAGATGGTCGGCAATGGCTTGCGTCCTGGCGTGTGGGCGCAGTTCAAGGCGCGTTATGGCGTCGAGCATGTGTGCGAGTTGTATGCCGCCAGCGACGGCAATATCGGCTTCACCAACGTATTGAATTTTGACAACACCGTCGGCTTTTGCCTGCAGCACTGGGCGCTGGTGGACTACGGCCACGACACCGGTGAGCCGCTGCGTGGCAGCGATGGTTTCATGCGTAAAGTGAAGAAGGGCGGGCAGGGGCTGTTGTTGGCAAGGATCGATGAAAAATCTCCTTATGACGGCTACACCGACCCGGAAAAAAACCGCAAGGTGATCCTCACTGACGTGTTTGAGAAGGGCGACCGCTATTTCAACACCGGCGATCTGGTGCGCAGTATTGGCTTCGGCCACGCGCAATTTGTCGACCGCTTGGGGGATACCTACCGCTGGAAGGGCGAAAACGTCTCCACCACCGAAGTGGAAAACGTCCTGTTGCAGCACCCACAGATCGCCGAAGCAGTGGCCTATGGGGTGGAAATCGAAAACACCAATGGTCGCGCCGGGATGGTTGCCATCACCCCGAGCGAATCCCTGGCCGCGCTGGACATGCGTGAGTTACTGCAATTTGCCCACGGTCAGTTGCCGCACTATGCGGTGCCGCTGTTTCTGCGGATCAAGGTGAAGATGGAAACCACGGGCACCTTCAAGTACCAGAAGGTACGGCTCAAGGAGGAAGCGTTCGACCCGGACAAGGCGGGCAATGATCCAGTCTACGCCTGGCTGCCGGGGTCGGATTGCTACGTGCCAGTGACCGGCCAGTTGTTGGCGCAGATTCAGGGTGGGCACTTTCGTTACTAAAGGCAGCGCTATTGAATATGCCTATGGGGGCTTTTGACAAAAAAGCCATGACAGGTGGGAACTCCATCGCGACACTGGGCGCCTATAAAGGACCACACACGGAGCCGTCCCACATGTCAGACCAAGCCAAACAGATGACCGACGACGAAGCCGCAGAATTTGCCGAGCAGGTGTTTGACGTTGCCCGCAAAGGCGACGCCGCCATGCTCGCCGCGTTGCTGGCCAAAGGCTTGCCGGCCAACTTTCGTAACCACAATGGCGACACCTTGCTGATGCTCGCGGCCTACCACGGCCATGCCGAGGCGGTAAAAGTGCTGCTGGAATTCAAGGCCGATCCGCTGATCGCCAATGACAAGAACCAATTGCCGATCGCCGGTGCGGCGTTCAAGGGCAACCTGCCAGTGGTCAAGGCGCTGATCGAAGGCGGTACGCCGGTCGAGGCGGCCTCTTCCGACGGCCGTACCGCGTTGATGATGGCAGCGATGTTCAATCGCGTTGAAATGGTCGACTACCTGCTCGGCCAGGGCGCGAACCCCAAGGCCACCGATGCCCAGGGCGCGACGGCATTGGCCGCCGCGCAAACCATGGGCGCGGTGGATACGGCGGCGCAATTGCAAAAACTGGTGTAGGCTTTGCGCCCTCGAAAACCAGCCCGCTACAGGATCACCCCATGAAAGCCGCCCTCGTCGAACTTATCAGCAACATCAGCGCCGGCGTCATGGGCGAGGACGAGGTGGCGCGTATCGCCGATGAAGCGGCGCAGGCCTACGCGGACCCGGTGGCGTTTCTGGCGGCCAACCCGGATATCAACTACGACGACACATTCCCCATTCCGTTGGGGGAGTGGGTCGTGGTTGGCAGCCTGCCGGACACCGTGGTGTTCCAGGCCGACACCTACGGCGACCTGTTCGCGCAGATCGTCGCGTCGTTCGGCCCAGGCGTGGCGTTCAATCTCACGCCCAAGCAACTGGCCAAGACCGAAGCCCTGACGGCCCTGAACCGTATCCAGATCCAGATGAGCGCGCTCAGCCCGGAAGACGGCGGCTATGTGCTGCTCAACTTCAGCCAACCGTTGGATGACGAGATCCAGGCCGTGTTGGTCTACGGTAACGACCTGCCGCGCGTGCTCGAGCTGTGTGCCGAAGTCGGCATCAAGGCCGAACCCTCCCTGGAAGCGCTGAAAGTTGCCGTCCACGTCTGAAATAAAACGGAACCCCGGCCAGGGCTGGCTATCCTAAAGGTGCATGCCCTCACTTTAGGAGCAACACCATGGGTTCCACTTTTAATGGCTTGATCGGGCTGATTATCCTGGCGCTGGATATCTGGGCGATCATCAACGTATTCAAAAGCGGCGCGAGCACGGGCGCCAAGGTGCTGTGGATCCTGTTGATCCTCCTGCTGCCGGTGCTGGGCCTGATCATCTGGGCGATCGCCGGGCCACGGGGAAATGTGCGGCTCTAGAGTGAGCACAATCCATGTAGGCGCGGGCTCGCTGTGGTGACCGCGCTTGTTGTGGTGAGCGGGCTTGCCCCGCGCTGGGCTGCGAAGCAGCCCCATCCGATCTACAGTAAACCCTCACCACACCCCTGAGATTTGTGTATCGAAATATTCGCTGCACACAATTTTCACATCTTATCCAAGACAATTCGCCGGTTGAATCTCCCTGCCAAGGCCCTGCCTCAAGGTGTCTTAAACGCGGGACGGCGCTGCTCGTTCAGTAATTAATAGCCTTGCTGTGATTGATCGGGCACCATTCGCGCCACTGCACCACTTCGTCACTTAAACTTCCAATGGGTCCTGAAACGACATGGCAAACCCGGACGCCCTGAGTCAGCAGCGAGCTTCTAATCGCCTGCTGCAACCGACCGTCAAATCCCATCTGGCGTACACGCTGCTCTGCGCACTGGTCATGATGGTGATGTTCTCCCTGCTGCGCCTGGCGCTGCTGGTCTACAACCGCGAGATGATCCTTGATACGCCGGCCTCGACCTTCCTTGAAGCGTTCGCCAACGGCCTGCGCCTGGACCTGCGTCTGGTGGTGTACCTGATCATTCCGTTGCTGCTGGCACTGTTCAGCGTACGGGCAATGGCAGCCCGCGGGTTCTTTCGTTTCTGGCTGACCGTGGCGTCCAGCATCGCCCTGTTCCTGGGCCTGATGGAAATGGACTTCTACCGTGAGTTCCACCAGCGCCTCAACGGCCTGGTCTTCCAGTACGTGAAGGAAGACCCGAAAACCGTGATGAGCATGCTCTGGTACGGTTTCCCGGTGGTGCGCTACCTGCTGGCCTGGGCCGTGGGCACGCTGATCCTCAGCATGGCGTTCAAAGGTGCCGACCGTGCGACACGCCCGCGCGGCCCCTTCAGCGGTGGCAGCATCGGCACCCGCCAGGTCGCGCCGTGGTACTCGCGCATCGCGGTGTTCGTGGTCTGCCTGCTGATCGCCGTGGTCGCCGCTCGTGGCACCCTGCGCCAGGGCCCGCCGCTGCGTTGGGGTGACGTGTACACCACCGACTCGAACTTCGCCAACCAGTTGGGCCTCAATGGCACGCTGTCGCTGATCGGCGCGGCCAAGGCCCGCTTCTCGGAACACCGGGATAACACCTGGAAAGCCACGCTGGAGCAGCCGCTGGCAACCCAGACCGTGCGCGACATGCTGGTGCTGCCGACAGAAAAACTGGTGGATACCGACACCGCCGCCGTGCGCCGTGAGTTCACGCCACCGGCCGAGAAAACCCTGCCGATCAAAAACGTCGTGGTGATCCTGATGGAAAGCTTCGCCGGTCACTCGGTGGGGGCGCTGGGTCGTCCGGGCAATATCACGCCGTACTTCGACAAACTGTCCAAGGAAGGCCTGCTGTTCGACCGCTTCTTCTCCAACGGCACCCATACCCACCAGGGTATGTTCGCGACCATGGCGTGCTTCCCGAACCTGCCCGCCTTCGAATACCTGATGCAGACCCCGGAAGGCAGCCACAAGCTGTCGGGCCTGCCGCAGTTGCTCAGCGCACGCAAGTTTGACGACGTGTATGTCTACAACGGCGACTTCGCCTGGGACAACCAGTCGGGCTTCTTCAGCAACCAGGGCATGACCAATTTCATCGGTCGCAACGACTTTGTCGATCCGGTGTTCTCTGACCCCACCTGGGGCGTGTCCGATCAGGACATGTTCAACCGTGGCCTGGAAGAGTTGAAAGCCCGTGAAGGCGGCAAGCCGTTCTACGCGTTGCTGCAAACCCTGTCCAACCACACGCCTTACGCTTTGCCGACCCCGTTGCCGGTGGACAAAGTCACTGGCCGTGGCAGCCTCGACGAGCATTTGACCGCGATGCGCTACTCCGACTGGGCCCTGGGTCAGTTCTTTGAGAAAGCCCGCAAAGAGCCGTATTTCAAGGAAACCCTGTTCGTGATCGTCGGCGACCACGGCTTCGGCAACGAGCAGCAAATCACCGAAATGGACCTGGGCCGCTTTAACGTGCCGATGCTGATGATCGCGCCGGGCATGCAGGAGAAGTTCGGCGAGCGCAACCATACCGTCGGTACTCAGATCGACATCGTGCCGACCATCATGGGGCGCCTGGGCGGCGAGACCCTGCACCAGTGCTGGGGCCGTGACCTGTTGAACCTGCCGGAAGGCGATAAAGGTTTCGGCGTGATCAAGCCATCGGGCAGCGACCAGACCGTGGCATTGCTCACCGGCGACCGTGTACTGGTACTGCCCAAGGAAATGCCACCGAAGCTGTGGGAATACGAACTGGGCGCCAACCCGACCGGTAAAGTGATTGCTGAATCGCCGGACGAGGCGGCACTGAGGCAGAAACTTGAGTCGTTCCTGCAGACGGCTACCAAGAGCCTGTTGGATAACACCGCCGGTGTGATTGACGGCAAGCCGGATTAATTAACCGGCAATAAAAAAGAGGCCTTTAAAAGGCCTCTTTTTTTTGCCCGGCGTTTATATCCGACCGAGCAACAACAGCACCAGCAGGACCACCAGTACCACACCCAGGATGCCCGACGGGCCATAACCCCAGTTACGCGAGTGAGGGAACACTGGCAGACCACCGACCAGCAGGAGGATCAAGATAATGATCAGAATGAGGCTCATGGTTTTTTTTCCTTATTGGCCTTCTGCAAAGACCGGTTATTTAACGATAGGCCCGCAGTTTATTAACGAACGCCTTAACAACTCCGACTGGTGCCCCTGGTGGAAAATTCAGTATTTTTTTAAAGCATTTCGCACACTTGCTTATTTCTTTTAATGCAGTTCGCAACTGCGCCCGATTAGTTGAAAAATATTGAACTTAGGCTATACGCAACCCTCCGACCCAGCCGCTGGTTTGCCAGGGGCATTCATCAATCTGATGGTGGGTGGGGGCTGGAAAAACCTTCGCTACACTGCCGGTCACTTCTTCCGTGAACCACAAGGCTACTTTCTATGCAAAATCGCATGATGATCACTGGCGCCGGGTCCGGCCTGGGTCGTGAAATCGCGCTGCGTTGGGCCCGCGAGGGTTGGCAGTTGGCCTTGTCGGATGTCAGCGAGCCGGGGCTGCAGGAAACCCTCAAATGGGTGCGTGAAGCCGGGGGTGATGGCTTCGTCCAGCGTTGCGACGTGCGCGACTACAGCCAGCTCACTGCATTCGCCCAAGCCTGCGAGGTAAAGCTCGGCGGGGTTGATGTGATCGTCAACAATGCCGGCGTCGCCTCGGGAGGCTTCTTTGCCGAACTGTCCCTGGAGGACTGGGACTGGCAGATCGCAATCAACCTGATGGGCGTGGTCAAGGGGTGCAAGGCGTTCCTGCCGCTGCTGGAAAAGAGCAAGGGCCGTATCATCAACATCGCGTCCATGGCCGCGCTGATGCAGGGGCCGGCGATGAGCAACTACAACGTGGCCAAGGCTGGCGTGGTAGCGCTGTCGGAAAGCCTGCTGGTGGAACTCAAGCAACAGGAGGTCGGCGTGCATGTGGTCTGCCCATCGTTCTTCCAGACCAACCTGCTCGACTCGTTCCGTGGACCGACCCCAGCGATGAAGGCCCAAGTGGGCAAGCTGCTGGAGAGTTCGCCGATCTCGGCGGCGGATATCGCCGATTACATCTATCAACGCGTCGCGGCGGGTGAGTTCATGATCCTGCCCCACGAACAGGGGCGCATGGCCTGGGCGTTGAAGCAGAAGAATCCGCAGTTGCTCTATGATGAAATGACCACTATGGCCGACAAGATGCGCGCCAAGGCTCAGGCTGCCAAGGCCTGAGCCGGTAGCGGTCTGTCAGGTAATTTACCTGCGTACGTAGGGCCTGCCTGATTTCGTCGCAAGCCATTGATGCTCCGACACCGAGCGCGCATGGTCGAGGTCCTTTCATTGCTAATAAGGACATCCGCCATGCTGGTCTTAAGCCGCGCCGTAGGCGAAGTCATCTCTATCGGTGATGACATCGCCGTACACATTCTTGAATTGAACGGCAGCCAAGTGAAATTCGGTGTGGAGGCGCCGAACGGGGTGCATGTACACCGTGCCGAGGTCTACCAGAAGATCCGCGATCGGCTGGGCGCCACGACCCATCCGGTGCCGGTGCCCAATCTCTGATCTCAGTCGAACAGATGCTTGGGCACGTCGTGCTTGAGCATCAACTGGCACTGCTCGCTGTCCGGGTCGAACACGATCAGCGCCTGCCCCTTGGTGAGCGCCTGGCGTACGCGCAGCACGCGGGTCTCCAGGGGCGTGTCGTCACCATTGTCGGTGCCGTCACGGGTGACGAAGTCTTCGATCAGGCGCGTCAGCGTGTCGACTTCAAGTGCATCGTAGGGAATCAGCATACAAGCCTCGGGTGATGGATCCCGGCGATCCTACTGCGCCGGGATCAGAGTTGCCAGCGTCAGGACTTATTGCCGACCAGGCTGTCCACCGAGGGCACGCGTGTGTCGCTCTCCATCTGCGTCTCGTGCTCGATCTGATGACTGAACCGATCCAGCGAGCCCTGGGCCGGTTGCGCATCGCTGGCGAACACCGGCGGGCTGAGAATGTAGGCGCCCAACAGGCGACTCAGCGCCGCGAGGCTGTCGATATGGGTGCGCTCATAGCCGTGGGTCGCATCGCAACCAAACGCCAGCAGCGCAGTGCGGATGTCGTGCCCGGCGGTCACGGCCGAGTGCGCATCGCTGAAGTAATAGCGGAACAGGTCGCGGCGCACCGGCAGTTCGTGGTCAGACGCCAAACGTAGCAAGTGACGGGACAGGTGATAGTCATACGGCCCGCCGGAGTCCTGCATGGCCACGCTCACCGCATGCTCGCTGGAGTGCTGGCCGGGAGCGACCGGAGCGATATCGATGCCGACAAATTCACTGACGTCCCAGGGCAGGGCGGCCGCTGCGCCACTGCCGGTTTCTTCGGTGATGGTGAACAGCGGGTGGCAGTCGATCAGCAAGGGCTCGCCACTGTCGACGATGGCCTTGAGCGCGGCGAGCAGGGCGGCGACGCCGGCCTTGTCGTCCAGGTGGCGGGCGCTGATGTGCCCACTCTCGGTGAATTCCGGCAGCGGGTCGAAGGCCACATAGTCGCCGATACCAATGCCCAGGGAGTCGCAATCGGCACGGGTCGCGCAGTAGGCGTCGAGGCGCAACTCGACGTGGTCCCAACTCACCGGCATTTCATCCACGGCGGTGTTGAACGCGTGCCCGGAGGCCATCAACGGCAACACGCTGCCACGGATCACGCCATTATCGGTAAACAGGCTGACGCGGCTGCCTTCGGCAAACCGGCTCGACCAGCAACCTACGGGCGCCAGGCTCAGGCGGCCGTTGTCCTTGATCGCACGCACGGCGGCGCCGATGGTGTCCAAGTGGGCGGACACCGCACGGTCAGGGCTGTTTTTCTGGCCCTTGAGGGTGGCGCGGATGGTGCCGCGCCGGGTCATCTCGAAGGGGATGCCCAGTTCTTCCAGGCGCTCGGCGACATACCGCACGATGGTGTCGGTAAATCCGGTGGGGCTGGGAATGGCGAGCATTTCCAGTAGGACTTTTTGCAGGTAATTCAGATCCGGTTCTGGGATGGTTCGGCTCATAAAGACTCCTGGGGTTCGGATCGTTCAGCTATGGGGAAACAGCAAATCCACAAATTTTTCCGCGGTAGGCTGCGGTTCATGATTGGCCAGGCCGGCCCGTTCGTTAGCTTCGATAAACACGTACTCGGGCTGGTCGGCGGCAGGCACCATCAGGTCCAGGCCGACCATGGGGATGTCCAGGGCGCGGGCGGCGCGTACGGCGGCGTCCACCAGCGTGGGGTGCAGGATGGCGGTGACGTCTTCCAGGCAACCGCCGGTGTGCAGGTTGGCGGTACGGCGCACGGCCAGGGTTTTGCCACGTGGCAGGATGCTGCTGTAGTCATAGCCGGCCGCGTGCAGGGTGCGTTCGGTTTCGGCGTCGACAGGGATTTTGCTTTCGCCATCAGTCGCCGCCTGGCGACGACGGCTCTGGGCTTCGATCAACGCGCCGATGGAATGTTGACCGTCACCGGTCACTTCCGCAGGACGACGAATCGCAGCCGCAACCACCTCGAAACCGATCACCAGGATGCGCAGGTCCAGGCCTTCATGAAAGCTTTCCAGCAGCACACGGCTGTCAAACTGGCGCGCCGCTTCAATCGCCTGCTGCACCTCTTCGATGCTCTGCAAATCCACCGCCACGCCCTGGCCTTGCTCACCGTCCAGCGGCTTGACGACGACGCGCTGGTGCTCGTCGAGGAACTCCAGGTTGTCATCGGCGCTGCCCGCCAGTTGTTGCGACGGCAGTTTCAAACCGGCCGCCTTGAGCACTTTGTGGGTCAGGCTCTTGTCCTGGCACAAGGTCATGCTGATGGCGCTGGTCAGGTCGCTCAACGACTCACGGCAACGCACACGGCGCCCCCCGTGACTGAGGGTGAATAAGCCCGCGTCGGCGTCATCCACCTGCACATCGATACCGCGCCGATGCGCTTCTTCGACGATGATCCGGGCATAAGGGTTAAAGCCTGCCTGCGGACCCGGGCCGAGAAACAGCGGCTGGTTGATGCCGTTCTTACGTTTGATCGCAAAGGTGGTCAGCGCCCTGAACCCCAGCTTGGCGTAAAGGTTCTTGGCCTGGCGGTTATCGTGCAGCACGGACAGGTCCAAGTAGCTCAGGCCACGGCTCATGAAGTGTTCCACCAAGTGGCGCACCAGCACCTCACCCACGCCAGGGCGGGTGCACTGCGGGTCCACGGCCAGGCACCACAGGCTGCAGCCGTTTTCCGGGTCATGAAAGGCTTTCTGGTGGTTGAGGCCCATGACGCTGCCGATCACCGCGCCGCTGTCTTCATCTTCCGCCAGCCAGTAGACAGGCCCACCGGCATGGCGCGGCGTAAGGCGTTCGGCGTCGACGGGCAACATGCCGCGTCCTTGGTAGAGCTGGTTGACGGCCAGCCAATCGGCTTCGGTCTGCACCCGACGAATGCGGAACCCGCGAAATACCCGGGTGGCCGGCCGATAGTCGGTGAACCACAGGCGCAGCGTGTCTGACGGGTCGAGGAACAGTTGCTGCGGATCGATCCCGAGAATCTGCTGCGGTGCAGCCACATAGAGTGCGATGTCGCGCTCGCCCGGCTGTTCATTCAGCAGTTCCTGGGCCAGGGTCGCCGGGTCGGGAAAGGTGTGCCCGATCAACAAGCGGCCCCATCCGCAATGCACGGCAATCGGCTCGGCGGCCAAGGGGCTGCCATCTTCCGCCAGGCGGGCCTGCAGGCGCTCATAGGTCGGCGCCTGGCCCTTCAACAAGCGTTGGCTGTAAGCCGCTGCGAGAGGTTTCATTACTCAGATTCCTTGTTCGCTGAGCCACAGGTTCAGCGCCGCCAGTTGCCACAGCTTGGAGCCGCGCAGCGGGGTCAATTGGCCTTGCGGGTCGGTCAGCAAGCGGTCGAGCATGGCGGGATTGAACAGGCCGCGATCCTGGCTCGGGTCCAGCAACAATTCACGCACCCAGTTCAGGGTATCGCCCTGCAAGTGTTTGAGGCCTGGCACGGGGAAGTAACCTTTCTTGCGGTCGATCACTTCGCTCGGGATCACCCGGCGCGCGGCCTCTTTCAACACCTGCTTGCCGCCGTCGGGCAACTTGAATTTGCCGGGTACACGGGCCGACAGCTCAACCAAGCGGTAGTCGAGGAACGGCGTACGCGCTTCCAGGCCCCAGGCCATGGTCATGTTGTCGACGCGTTTGACCGGGTCGTCCACCAGCATGACCGTGCTATCCAGGCGCAGGGCTTTGTCCACTGCCGCATCCGCGCCGGGCATGGCGAAGTGCTCGCGCACGAAGTCACCGGCGGCGTCGTTGGCGGTCAGCCATTTGGGCGCGACGGTGGCGGCATAGTCGTCGTAGCTGCGGTCGAAAAACGCATCGCGATACGCGGCGTAGGGATCGGCGGCGCCGTCCACCTGCGGGTACCAGTGGTAACCGGCAAACAGTTCGTCGGCGCCCTGGCCGCTCTGCACCACTTTGCAATGCTTGGCCACTTCCCGTGACAACAGGTAGAAAGCGATGCAGTCATGGCTGACCATCGGCTCGCTCATGGCACGGAACGCCGCCGGGAGTTGCTCGATGATCTCGCTTTCGGCGATGCGCAATTGATGATGACGGGTGCCGTAGTGCTTGGCGATCAGGTCCGAGTACTGGAACTCGTCGCCACGCTCGCCACCGGCGTCTTCAAAGCCGATGGAGAAGGTCGACAGATCTTGCACGCCGACTTCACGCAGCAAGCCCACGAGCATGCTCGAATCGACGCCGCCGGACAGCAGCACGCCGACATCCACGGCGGCGCGTTGGCGGATGGCCACGGCTTCGCGGGTGCTGTCGAGTACGCGGTCAGTCCAGTCTTCCAGGCTCAGGTTGCGTTCGTCGTCATGCGGGCCGTAGGGCAGGGTCCACCAGGTTTTCTGCTCGGTCTTGCCGTTGGCGTCGATGCGCATCCAGCTCGCCGGCGGCAGTTTTTCGATGCCTGCCAGCAAGGTACGGGGCGCGGGCACCACGGCGTGGAAGTTCAAGTAGTGATTGAGTGCCACCGGATCGAGGATCGGGTTGATATCCCCGCCTTTGAGCAGCGCCGGCAAGGCCGACGCAAAGCGCATGCGCTGGCCGGTGCGCGACAGGTACAGCGGCTTCACGCCCAGACGGTCACGGGCAATAAACAGGCGTTGGGCATCACGTTCCCAGATGGCGAACGCGAACATGCCATTGAGCTTGGGCAGCAGCGCTTCGCCCCAGGCGTGATAACCCTTGAGCAGCACTTCGGTGTCGCCGCCGGAGTAGAAGGCGTAGCCGAGGGCTTCCAGCTCTTCTCTCAGTTCAGGGAAGTTGTAGATCGCGCCGTTGAACGCCAGGGACAGCCCCAGTTGGGCGTCGACCATCGGTTGGGCAGAGCCATCCGACAGGTCCATGATTTTCAAGCGCCGATGGCCCAGCGCCACAGGCCCCTGGGCATGAAAGCCCCAGGCGTCAGGCCCACGCGGGGCCAAGTGATGGGTGATGCGCTCAATAGCTGCCAGGTCGGCAGGTTGGGCATCGAAACGTAACTCTCCAGCTAATCCGCACATAAATTCCTTACCGGTTTTTCCGTTGGGGAGGGATGAAATACTGCACGCCAAAAAGGCCGGGCGTTGAGAAACTGACCCGTGTGGTGGATGGGAGTTTTAGAACGATCGGTTATAAGGCGATTGGGCATCAGTGCGCTAATGAGCCAAGGGAGGGGTGTTAGATAGCTAGGCGCAATAGCCTTGAGCCCGTTGATAAGGTCTGGCGAAATACCCGCCATACGGACGATTGCTATGCCTGCAGTGACCCCTGCCACTCCCCAACCCTTGAGCCCCGAGATGAAGCTGGCGGCTCTTTTACAACTGACCGGCGACTTGGACAAAGCCGACGTACTGCACCAAAAAATACCGAGCTGGATGTACAAGGCTAAACCTCAGGTATTGGCGCAAATGGAGGATAACTTTAAGAGCGCTGGCCCTTATGACGACAAGGTCAGAAGGATTTTTGCCCGGCTGAAAAGCCTGAAGCGGTTTTGTGTCGAGACGTTGACCGCTGCGTTGTTGTCCGAGTACGGCGTGTCACTGAATGTCGAGTCTGACGAGTTGTGGATCAAGCGAGCCCATGTGAAGGTGGATGCGATCTTGCCGCATCCCCAACGCTACGTGACCTACAGCGTGGAAAAACAGACGCTGCTCGAGGCAGCCATGCGCAACTTCTCGGAGGACGAGACGCGTACGGTGGTGCTTGCGCCCAATGCCAATATTCATCAAGGCGGTACCCCGACGGTTGTCGTTGATATCAGCGCGGCAGGTTTTGTGCGGTTTTGCCGGAAGTTGAACCTGGGCGATCGTTACCAGAAACACCTGAAAGCGTCGATCAACCTGTTGACGCCCCAGGCGCAGGAGTCGGTGTACAACCCGGATGCGACTGATATCAAGCGCTTGAAAGTGCATGAAATGCGCACCGACGTTTTTATCGCCTACTCCCAGGGCGTCATCGGTGTCGAGGCTTATGGCATGTTGCTGGCGCTGACCCACAATGGCGAAGACATCACGCGCGAGCAGGTGGAGGCCGTGCGTTACCGCGACACGCCGCTGGTTTGGCAGGGTTTGAAAATACTCGACGCCTGCATTTGGGGCGTCGTGGTTTTTTCCGCTGAACCGATCGACAAACACCCCCAAACCCCCTGCGTCGTCTACATGCCCGGAGACCTGTACCGGCCCCTCTATGAATACACGAGCTTTGAGGCTTTTCAGACCTACTTGTCCGATACCTTGAAAGTGCAAGCCTATGCCCAATCGTTCTCTCGTTATCTCGACGAAGAGATCCGGCTGGATTTTTACAAGGAACTTTCCAGCCGTTCGTCATTGGGCGTGATCGATGCATGCCCGATGACCAAGGGGCTGTTTCAGTTCTTTTTCGAGAGCTTGATCGGCAAGATGCAGAAAGACGCACGGATACTCGCCGTGCCGACCGAGGACATTGACGAGCAGGCGCGTGAAGAGCGGCGCCTGGGTTACTTGAGCACCGGGTTGACCATCGCCAATATCGCCGGCCTTTTCGTCCCGGTGATAGGCCAGTTGATGATGGGAGTGGCGATCGGGCAAATGCTCGGTGAAGTCTACGACGGCGTGGAGGACTGGCAGCACAAGGATAAGGTGCGGGCATTTGAACACTTGCGCGCTGTGGTGGACAGCCTCGCGGACATGGTGTTGTTTTCCGCCGGTGTGTCAGTCGGGGGTGCCGTTAAACGCAGTTTTACCCGCAGCCTGGAATTCTTCGACAGTTTTGAGGCCGTGCAGAGCGTCAATGGTCAGCGCCGTCTGTGGCGGTCGACCCTGATGCCTTACCAGCATCCCATGAGGATCGGTTCCGAACAGTTGTCCGACGCCGAGGTCGTGTACAACGTGGATGGGCTGTCCTTCATCAAGCACACCGGGCAGACGTACCGGGTGGCATTTGATCCCGAGATAGACAGTTGGCGCATCCGACATCCGGTGCGCAGCGATGCCTTTGCCCCCCCGGTGGAGCACAACGGAGCGGGTGGTTGGAAACATATCTACGAGCGTCCCGAGGACTGGGGCGCGTTGTACACCCTCGGGCGCTTGGAGCCGCGTATTGAGGCCGTCGAGCCGCGACGCCTGGAGCAGGCGTTGATTGCAACCGGTACCGAGGTCGAGCCGCTGCGCCAACTGGCCGGACGCAATCTGCGGTTGCCGGCCAGTTTCAACGATTGCGCGGAACGCTTCCGCCTGGATCACACGATCAGCGAACTGATTACCCAGTTGGAAAGTCGCAGCACCGCCACCGTTGCCAGCGATGAACTGCAGCTCAAGGCGTTGCCCCTGATGCGTGAGTGGCCAGAGGGGCGCTATATCAAAGTGTTGGATGACACCACAAACGAGGTCGTCAGGTACCCCGCCGAAGCCCGGGTGGATGAAACCCTCAGCATTCACGTCGCACGGGATCAGTTGGGCACGGGCAACCTGCTGCGTACCGTGGTCGATGGCTTGTCTGCGCAGGAACTGGACACATTGCTGGGCAACGGAGTGACGGGTGACAAGTCGCGGCTCCTGGCCGCACGCTTGGCACGGTCGCTCAAAGCCAACCGGCAACCCCTGTTTAACCGGCTCTATCAGGAATACGACCAGCCTGTCGGCGGCTGGCAGGCCCTGTTGGCGGAACAGGTGCCGGGCTTGCCGGTACGGGTCGCCCAGGCGTTGATCGAAAACGCCTCCAGTGTCGATCGCAGCTATTTGCGCTATTCCCGCAAGGTCCCCCTGAGCCTTTCGCAGACGGCGAAGGAGGCCCAGGCCGGCATCCGCCTTGACCGCATCAATACCAGCTTTTATCTGCCGGCGCTGGCCGATGCGCAGACATGGCGCTTATCCACGCAATTATTGCCGCATATGCCCGGCTGGCCGGCCAAGGGGGCCGTACAGTTGCGAGAAGGCTCGCTCAAAGGTCCGCTGCTTGCCAGCGCAGAGGCGCCAGGCGCAGAGCCGGGTAACGTAGTCGTGCAGACCGGTACCCACTTCCAGGCGTATGGCGTCGCAGGCCAGAAACTCGGCGAGGGTGGCGAGGGGGGCGCCGGTTTCTACCAGGCCCTGCTGCAGGCCATGCCCGCCGAACAGCGCGCGGCATTGAGCGTGAGCGTGCCCAGCGGAGTAAACGCCGAATTGTTGCGCTATCGGCTATTTGACGTTTCCAGTACCCGACGCGCGGACGCCCTGCGGGCGTTTGAAGGCAAGCCACGGCGCGTGGTACCGAGCTGCGTGCAGGCCGATTCACCGCTCATTGGGACGGCCATCCACTACACCCGTAGCATGGTGCGCAAGGTCCGAAAGCTCTACCCCGAGTTCACCGACCGACAGGTCGATGAGTTTCTAAAAGGGCTGGGAAATACGGATCTGGAACGGGCCCGAGCCCTTGAGCAACGCCATCGGCAAAAGGCAATACTGGATCGCACACTCAAGGATTGGGTCAGTGAGGAGGTGACCGTCCCGCGCCAGGGCGGGTCCCCCCATGACTATCGCCAAAGCCGGCAACAGGTCGCTGATCGGCTGCGCGATTGTTGGAGCCAGATGACTCGGGCGAAAAGCTATCGGCAGATTTCGTACCCGGGGCTGGTGCTTGACGACATGCGCGTGGGGCGTTTGCCGATATGGCCGGCTGATATGGCATTCGACCATGTGCAGATTCTGTCCCTGCGCAACATGGCCCTGGAGTCTGATGTGGCCTACTTTCTCAAAGCCTTCAAAAGCGTGCGGGAGCTACGGCTCGATGGTAACCAGATACGTTGGTTGCCGGAGGTGTTGTCCCATATGCCGAAGCTGGAGTCGTTGAGCCTGGCCAATAATCGGATCAATCTTTCCGGCCAGGCGGCGCTCAAGTTGGCAGCCATGAGCAACCTGCACACCTTGAACCTGGCAAAAAACCCGTTAGGCGAAACCCCGGATGTGAGCGCCATGAAGCAATTGCGTAAGCTGAACCTGAGCGAAACACGGGCCCGAGAGCTGCCCTCTGGGTTGCTGACGCGCCTGCATTTAGAAAGCGCCATGCTGGAGGGCAACGATATCGTCGAGCTGCCCGAGGCGCTGTTCAGTGCCCCGATTGCGGTCACCGAAAAAATTCAACTGTCGCATAACCCCGTCTCCTCGCGCAGCCTGGCAAAACTCAAGGCGTACCAGCAGCGCACGGGAGTGGGAATGGGCCTGATGGACGACGAGATCGGCATGCTCAGCGAACAGTTCGCCAGGGAAGCGCTGGTGCAAGGTGATTCAGCCGCGACCTATTTGCAGCGCCAGGACACGTGGCAAAAGTTGCGAGACGAATGGAATTCCGAAGCGTTCTTCAGCGTGATACGCCAGATGACCCGCTCCAATGAATTCCGGCAGGTGCCGGTCGAATTGCGACGCCGGGTCTGGGGGGTACTGGATGCCGCGGCAAAGGACCATAAACTGCGCGATTTTCTGTTCAGCCTTCCAGAGGGGCTGCCCAATTGCATCGATGGCGCGGCCTACTGTTTCAGTGAGATGGAGGTCGCCGTGTTGCTTGACCAGGCCGTGGGCGAGGCGGGTCTGATCCAGCCCGATCAGCTCGATGTGGCGACACAGTTGAAACTGGGGCGCCAGCTGTTTCGCATGGCGCAGTTGGACATGATTTCCGACGACTACAGCCTGCGCAATAAAGTGATCGACAAACTGCAGGTTCGGCTGGTGTACCGCAGTCGGCTGGCCGAGACGCTGGATTTGCCTGGGCAGTCCTCCAACATTGCCTATCAGCACGTGGGTGGTGTCAGCGATGAAGATATCCAGGAGGCGGTGCAGCAAGTCACCACACGGGAGATGTCATCGAGCCTGGCCACATTTATTGCGGACCAGAGCTACTGGCTGGAGTACTTGAGACGCCAATACGTCACCGAGTTCCAGGCCGTCGAAGACCGCTTCAGCACGCGCCTGGATACGCTTTCGGTGAATGACGACGGCTACCTTGATGACACCGTTGCGTTACAGGTTGAACGCAGGGCGTCGCTGGATAGCTTGGCGAACAGCTTGACGCAGGATGCCCTGGAGACCGTCGAGCGACTTGCCCAGGCGTGCAGTGTGTAAAACCCTCAGGACGTGCCCCGGATCAATCCCCGCAGGGCAAAACGGTTGGGGTGGCAGGCGTGGGCGACGCTGGCGGGGACGGGCAGCGGTTCGTCATTCAGCCAGGCGGCCAGCAGCTCTGCCGCCAGCGGGGCGGTGATGAGGCCCCGTGAGCCGTGCCCGCTGTTGATATACAGGCCATCGAGCCAGGGGCAGGCAATGTCCGGGACTTGCCGAGCATCCTTGCGCAGCGCCGCGTAGGCCATGTGGAACGCCTCGCGGTCGGCCAGTGGCCCGACAATCGGTAGATAGTCGGGGCTGGTGCAGCGAAAGGCCGCACGGCCTTGCAGGTGCTCGGGGTCGAGGGTGTCGGCGTGCAGGCGTTGCAGCAGGTCAACGGAGATTTCCCGCAACATCTGCAGGTTACCGAGGTGTTCGGCGGTGCTGGGGGTGAGGTCTTCGCTGGCGAAGTTGAAGCTGGCGCCGAGCGTATGTTCCCCCAAGCGCGCAGGCGCGACGTAACCCTCGGCGCACACCACCGTGGCCAGTGCCTGGCTTTGCGGGGTTTGCGGCAGGCGGCTGATTTGCCCGCGAATGCGTTTGAGGGGCAGCTCGGCGCTGACCGGGAAGCGGTTGATCTCGGCGGCGCCGGCCAGCACCACCACGCTGGCGCTGGCCAGCAGGGTGTGACCGTCGTGGGCGTGCCATTGGCCATCGGCCTGGCGCAACTCAAGGGCCTCGCGATGCTGCAACAGCGTGATCAGCGGATGTGACGCTTGCCACTCACACAGTGCCGGCGGATGCACCCAGCCGCCTTCGGGGAAAAACAGCCCGCCGTGTTCCAAGGCGACGCCGGCGCGCGCCTGGGCCTGCGCCTGATCCAGCACGTGCAAAAGCTCCGGCGCGAAGGCTTGGGCCAGCTGCGCCTGGCGTTCGGCCTCCTTGGCATTAAACGCCAGTTGCAGCACGCCGCAACCGTCCCAGTCGACGCCACGGTGCAGGTGTTCGAGCAGCCGGCGGGTATGGCCGAAGCCGCTGAGGATCAATTGCGACAGCGCCGTGCCATGCGCCGAAAGCTTGAGGTACAGCACGCCCTGCGGGTTACCCGAGGCTTCCTGCGCCAGCGCCGCGTGACGCTCCAGCAGCGTCACCTGCCAGCCGCGTGCCGCCAGGCTGGCGGCGCTCGTGCAGCCGGCCAGGCCGCCGCCGATCACCAGGGCCGTGCGCGCGCCGGGCAGCGGCGCGGGGCGGGCAAACCAGGGTTTGATAGCCTCCGGCGCGGGCGTTTCGGCGGGCCAGCCGAGAAACTCGCCGCGCAGGATTTCCCACTTGTGGCCGATGCCCGGCGTGCGCTTCATCTTGAAGCCGGCGGCGTTGATCAAGCGGCGCACCCAGCCGGTACTGGTAAAGGTGCTGATGGTCGAGCCGGGGGCCGCCAGCCGCGCCAGTTCGGCAAACAGCTCGGCGGTCCACATGTCGGGGTTCTTGGCCGGGGCAAACCCGTCGAGAAACCAGGCGTCGACCTGGGCGTCCAGTTGGGGCAATTGTTCCAGGGCGTCGCCGATCAGCAGCGTCAGCGTCACGCGGCCGTGAGCCAACACCAGCCGTTGGAAGCCTTGATGAATGGCGATGTACTGCGCCAGCAACTGATCGGCAAACGGCTGCAGTTCCGGCCAAAGGGCGAGGGCACGCTGCAGGTCGGCGTGGCTCAGCGGGTACTTTTCCACGCTGACAAAATGCAGGCGGGCACCGGCCACGGCGTGTTGCTCGAACAACTGCCAGGCGCAGAGAAAATTCAACCCCGTGCCGAAACCGGTTTCGCCAATTACCAAGTGGCCCTGGGCCGGCAGGGCGGCGAAGCGCTCCTGCAAACGGTTCTGTTCGAGGAACACGTAGCGCGTTTCTTCAAGGCCCGACTTGTCGGAGAAGTACACATCGTCGAAGACCCGCGAGTGTGGGCGACCTTGCTCATCCCAGTCGAGCTGGGCGTGGGTAACGGGGTTCATGGGCGACTCATAGGCAATAGAAGCAGGCAAAGGCAAGGCGGCCATTCTAGCTGATCAACAGGCGTTGAATTGACCTACGGCAAGCACGCGTGGAATTTCCTCCCGCACTGCGTTGCCCAATCCGCTAGTCTTGAGCCATCTTGAAACGGAGCTGCCCATGTTCGAATCCGCCGAAATCGGTCACGCCATCGACAAAGACACCTTTGAGGCCGAAGTGCCGGCCCTGCGCGAAGCCTTGCTGGAAGTGCAGTACGAACTGCAACAGCAGAAGCGCTTCCCGGTGATCATCCTGATCAACGGCATCGAAGGCGCCGGCAAGGGCGAGACGGTCAAGCTGCTGAATGAATGGATGGACCCGCGCCTGATTGAAGTGCGCACTTTCGACCAGCAGACCGACGAAGAACTCGCCCGGCCACCGGCCTGGCGCTACTGGCGCCAACTGCCGGCCAAAGGGCGCATGGGGATTTTCTTCGGCAACTGGTACAGCCAGATGCTGCAAGGCCGGGTGCATGGGCAGATCAAGGACGCCCGGCTTGACCAGGCCATTGCCGGCGCCGAACGCCTGGAAAAAATGCTCTGCGACGAAGGCGCGCTGATCTTCAAGTTCTGGTTCCACCTGTCCAAGAAGCAGATGAAGGCGCGGCTCAAGGCCCTGGCCGATGACCCGTTGCACAGCTGGCGCATCAGCCCGTTGGACTGGCAGCAGTCCGAGACCTACGACAAGTTCGTGCATTTCGGCGAGCGCGTGCTGCGGCGTACCAGTCGCGACTACGCGCCGTGGCATGTGATCGAAGGCGTCGACAGCAACTATCGCAGCCTCACCGTGGGCAAGATCCTGCTCGAAGGCCTGCAAAACGCCTTGAAACTGCCCAAGGGCAAGGCCAGCGGCATGAACCCGGCACCGTTGCCGTCGGCTGTCGACCAGATGAGCCTGCTCAACAGCCTCGACATGACGCTGCACCTGGACAAGGACGATTACGAAGAGCAGCTGATCACCGAGCAGGCGCGGTTTTCTGGCCTGATGCGCGACAAACGCATGCGCAAGCACGCTCTGGTCACGGTGTTCGAAGGCAATGATGCGGCGGGCAAGGGCGGGGCGATTCGCCGGGTGGCGGCGGCGCTTGACCCACGCCAGTACCATATCGTGCCGATCGCCGCGCCCACCGAAGACGAACGTGCCCAGCCTTACCTGTGGCGGTTCTGGCAGAAAATCCCGGCACGGGGCAAGTTCACCGTGTTTGACCGCTCCTGGTACGGCCGCGTGCTGGTGGAGCGGATCGAGGGCTTCTGTACTCCGGCCGACTGGCTGCGCGCCTATGGCGAGATCAATGACTTTGAAGAGCAACTGCGCGACGCAGGGGTGATCGTGGTCAAGTTCTGGCTGGCCATCGACAAACAGACCCAACTGGAACGCTTCCAGGCGCGTGAAGAGATCCCGTTCAAGCGCTTCAAAATCACCGAAGACGACTGGCGCAACCGCGACAAGTGGGATGACTACCGCGCCGCCGTGGGCGATATGGTCGACCGCACCAGCACCGAAGTCGCGCCCTGGACGCTGGTGGAAGCCAACGATAAGCGCTGGGCGCGCGTCAAGGTGTTGCGCACCATCAACCTGGCCTTGGAGGAGGCGTTCGCCAAGTCCGACAAGCACGATAAAAAGAAAAAGAAATAATGGCCGTCAGGCTTGCCTATTGTAGTGAGCGGGCTTGCCCCGCGCTGGGCTGCGGAGCAGCCCCAACCCAGGGCCCGTGTCCTATCAGGCAAACCTGATTGGCAGTTTTTGGGGCTCGCCTATTGTAGTGAGCGGGCTTGCCCCGCGCTGGGGCGCGAAGCGGCCCCAACCCAGGCGCCGCGTCCTTTCAGACAAACCTGATTGGCACGTTTTGGGGCCGCTTCGCAGCCCAGCGCAGGGCAAGCCTGCTCACTACAACAGCCTCAATCACCACAACAACCCCAATCACAACAACAAGCCCGGATCGCCCCCACAACAACCCAGGTCACCGCAGGGCGAGCACGCGGGCCATGCTTTTGTATACGCCGGGTGAATGATCGTCGCGGTTGCGCGGGGCTGGCTCTATGCTCGATCCAACCACCACACGATCGAGGTAGCCCATGCGTGAAGTAGTGATTGTCGACAGCGTGCGAACCGGCCTGGCCAAATCCTTTCGCGGTAAGTTCAACCAGACCCGCCCGGATGATATGGCGGCCCATTGCGTCAACGCGCTGCTCGCCCGCAACGGCATCGACCCGGCCACGGTGGAAGATTGCATCGTCGGTGCCGGTTCCAACGAAGGCGCGCAGGGCTACAACATCGGCCGCAACGTGGCGGTGCTCTCGCAACTGGGTACGGGGACGGCGGGCATGACCCTCAACCGTTTCTGCTCGTCGGGGTTGCAGGCGATTGCCATCGCCGCCAACCAGATCGCCTCGGGCTGCAGCGATATCATCGTCGCCGGGGGTGTCGAATCCATCAGCCTGACCCTGAAAAGCGTCAACACCGACAACCTGATCAACCCGCTGTTGAAAGAGCAGGTGCCGGGCCTCTACTTCCCCATGGGCCAGACCGCCGAGATCGTTGCGCGTCGCTACAACGTCAGCCGCGAAGAACAGGACCTGTATGCCCTGCAAAGCCAGCAGCGTACTGCCCAGGCCCAGGCCGATGGGCTGTTCAACGATGAAATCGTGCCGATGGCGGTCAAGTACAAGGTCGAGGACAAGAACACCGGCGAAGTACAGGTGCTTGACGGCGTCGTTGATCGCGATGACTGCAACCGCCCCGACACTACGCTGGCCAGCTTGCAGGGCTTGAAACCGGTGTTCGCCGAGGACGGCTCGGTGACGGCGGGCAACTCCTCGCAGCTCTCCGACGGTGCGTCGATGACCCTGGTGATGAGCCTGGAAAAAGCCCTGGCCCTGGGGCTCAAGTCCAAGGCGTTTTTCCGTGGGTTTACCGTGGCGGGCTGCGAACCGGACGAGATGGGCATCGGCCCGGTGTTCTCGGTGCCTAAGCTGCTCAAGGCCAAGGGTTTGCAGGTGGCGGATATCGACCTGTGGGAACTCAACGAAGCGTTCGCCTCCCAGTGCCTGTATGCGCGCAATCGCCTGGAAATCGACAATGCCCGATACAACGTCAACGGCGGCTCGATCTCCATCGGGCACCCGTTCGGCATGACCGGTTCACGGCAGGTCGGGCATTTGGTGCGTGAGTTGCAGCGGCGTAATCTGCGCTACGGCATCGTCACCATGTGCGTGGGCGGCGGCATGGGCGCGACGGGGCTCTTCGAAGCCGTGCGCTAGAACCGGAAGCGGATTTGTGTAGTGAGCAGGCTTGCCCTGCGCTGGGGCGCGAAGCGGCCCCAAAACCTGCCAACCAGTTCTGCCTGAAAGAACGCGGCGCCTGGGTCGGGGCCGCTTCGCAGCCCAGCGCAGGGCAAGCCTGCTCACTACACCCACCCTGCTTCCCTATTTTGAACTGCGGCGTATCTACAATTGTGCGCTTGCCCCTAGAATGCCCGCTCCACTTCCTCTGGCTTCTGAGGCGCTCATGCACATCTCTTCCGGCCGCTGGGTCTATGGTTTTCTCCTGACCCTGCTGACCGCGCTGCTCTGGGGCATTCTGCCGATCAAACTCAAACAGGTCCTGCAGGTGATGGACCCGATTACCGTCACCTGGTTTCGCCTGACCGTGGCCGGTGGTTGCCTGTTCATCTACCTGGCGCTTACCAAACGCCTGCCCAGCCGCAAGGTGCTGGGCCCCAAGGGCGGCTGGCTGGTGGGAATGGCGGTGTGTGGTCTGGTGGGCAACTATGTGTTGTACCTGGTGGGCCTGAAAATGCTCAGCCCCGGCACCGCGCAGTTGGTGGTGCAGATGGGGCCGATCTTTTTGATGATCGCCAGTGTGTTTGTGTTCAAGGAGCGCTTCAGTCGCGGACAGGTGCTGGGGTTGTTTGTGTTGATCGCAGGCTTTGGCCTGTTCTTCAATCAGCGCCTGGAAGAGTTGCTGACGTCCCTCGGGGCCTACACGGCCGGGGTACTGACGATCCTGCTCGCCACCTCTATTTGGGTGTTCTACGCCCTGGGTCAGAAACAGCTGCTGACGGTGTGGAATTCGTTGCAGGTCATGATGGTGATCTACCTCACCTGCGCGTTGTTGCTCACGCCCTGGGCACATCCCTTGGAGGCACTGGACCTGAGCCCGCTGCAAGGCTGGCTGTTGCTGGCGTGCTGCATGAATACCCTGGTGGCCTATGGCGCCTTTGCCGAAGCGCTCGCCCACTGGGAAGCCTCGCGGGTCAGTGCGACGCTGTCGCTCACGCCGCTGGTGACGTTTGTGGCGGTGGCCTTGGCGGCTTGGCTGTGGCCCGAATATGTGCAGGCCGAAGAAATCAACGCCCTGGGGTATGCCGGGGCGTTGGTGGTGGTACTGGGCTCGGCGACCGTGGCGCTGGCGCCGTCGTTGCTCGCCGGGCTCAAGGCCCGGCGGTTGCGGGTGACGTCCTAGGCTAGGCGCCCAGCATGTCTTGCGGTCGAACCCATTGGTCGAATTCCGCATCGGTGAGGTAGCCCAGGTCCAGCGCCGCCTCCCGAAGCGTCAACCCTTCGGCGTAAGCCTTCTTGGCGATCTCTGCGGACTTGTCGTAGCCGATGTGCGGGTTGAGCGCTGTGACCAGCATCAATCCACGTTCCAGGTGTGCGGCCATCTGCACGGGGTCGGGTTCGAGCCCGGCCACGCAGTGTTCCTGGAAGTTATTACAGCCGTCGGCCAGCAGGCGGATCGATTCCAGCAGGTTGTGAATGATCACCGGCTTGTACACATTTAACTGCAAGTGCCCTTGGCTGGCGGCGATGCCGATGGTCACGTCGTTGCCCAAGACCTGGCAGGCCAGCATCGACAGCGCTTCGCACTGGGTAGGGTTGACCTTGCCGGGCATGATCGAGCTGCCCGGTTCGTTGGCCGGCAACTTCACCTCCGCCAGCCCGGCGCGCGGGCCGGAGCCCAGCAGGCGCAGGTCGTTGGCGATTTTCATCAGGGCCACGGCCAGGGTTTTCAGCGCGCCATGCAGGGTCACCAGCGGCTCGTGGCCGGAGAGGGCGGCGAATTTGTTCGGCGCCGTGACAAACGGCAGTCCCGACAGCGCCGCCAGTTCGGCGGCAATCGCCTCGCCAAACCCATGGGGCGCATTCAGCCCGGTGCCGACAGCGGTGCCGCCCTGGGCCAGCTCGCACACGGCGGGCAGGGCGCTGCGAATCGCGCGTTCGGCGTAATCGAGCTGGGCGATAAAGGCTGAGAGTTCCTGGCCAAAGGTGATCGGCGTGGCATCCATCATGTGGGTGCGACCGGTCTTCACCAGCTTCATATGCCGCGCGGCCAACTCGGCCAGCCCGCCGGACAGTGTCGCGATCGCCGGCAACAAGCGCTGATGCACTGCTTGTACAGTCGCAATGCTCATGGCGGTCGGGAAGCAGTCATTGGAACTCTGGGAGCGGTTGACATGATCGTTGGGGTGCACCGGGCTCTTGCCGCCTCGCGGGTTGCCCGCCAGCTCATTGGCGCGGCCGGCGATCACTTCGTTGGCGTTCATGTTGCTCTGGGTGCCGCTGCCGGTCTGCCAGACCACCAGGGGGAACTGGTCGTCGTGTTGACCCGCCAGCACTTCGTCGGCGGCCTGTTCGATCAGGCGGGCGATGTCGGCAGGCAGGTCGCCATTGCGGTCGTTGACGCGTGCCGCGGCTTTCTTGACCAGGGCCAGGGCGTGCAGTACCGCGAGGGGCATGCGTTGTTCGCCGATGGCGAAGTTCACCAGCGAGCGTTGGGTCTGCGCGCCCCAGTAAGCGTCATCCGGGACATGGACTTCTCCCAGGCTGTCGGTTTCGATACGGCTCATCGGGCACACTCCTTCAGGTTCGTTTGCGCAGTTTAGGCTGTGATGAGCCCTGGGGGTTCCCCTAAAAGACTTTTCATCGGATTGGGCGCCGCAAATCCAGGCCCTACAAGGCGTGGGGTTGAGCCATGGCGTTTTTTAGGCGCAGAATGGGCGCCCTTGGGGTCTTACCTCGCCTGCTAGAAAAGGAAACTCGATGACTCGTCTTCGTGCCATCTGTACCGCGGTTGCTCTGGTTTGCGCCAGCGGCCAGGTTTTTGCCGATACCGCCAGCCACAACGCCAGTGCCGAAGCCTTCCTTACCCTGGCCCATGCCGACAAGCTGGGTACCCCGGTGTACATGCAAGTGCAGCAAATGTTCGCCCAGCGTTTCGAACAGACCAAGGCGCCTGCCGCCAAGCAGTCCGTACTGGACAGCTACCAGGCCAAGGCCAACGCCGCCCTGGACCAGGCTATCGGCTGGCCAAAGCTGAAGCCTGACATGGTCAAGCTCTACACCACCAACTTCAGCGAATCCGAACTCAAGGACCTGGTTGCCTTCTACCAGTCGCCACTGGGCAAGAAAGTCCTGGAAAAAATGCCGCAACTGACCCAGCAATCGGCCCAGATGACCCAGCAAAAGCTGGAAAGCGCCGTGCCGGTGGTGAACAAGCTGTTGGAAGACATGACCAACGAGCTGACGCCAAAAGCCGCCGCACCGGCCAAGAAGAAGTAAGCAGGAATGACCATGCAACAGCGTATCGAAACGGCGCTTGCCGCCCTGGGCACCGACCACTTGAGCGTGCTGGATGAAAGCCATATGCACAGCCGTGGGTTGCAGACCCACTTCAAGGCCGTGCTGGTCAGCCCGCAGTTCGAGGGGCTCAACCGCGTCAAGCGCCACCAGAAGGTCTACGCCACCCTGGGTGACCTGATGAGCGAGTTTCATGCGCTGGCGCTGCATACCTACACGCCTGATGAATGGGCGAAAATCGACGCAGCCCCGGCCTCGCCGACCTGCGCCGGCGGGCACTGACACTCTGGCGCATGGGCTTGTTGGGGCTGCTTCGCCGCCCAGTGGGAGCAAGCCCCCTCGCCACAGTAAAGAGGCGGTCCATAAACGTCGCCAATTTTGTTAGAATCCGCAACGCGCCGCTTAGCCGGCGCGTTTTTTTTGCATCCGGTTCACCCCTTACGAGGGTAGCCACCTGGAGAGAACACCCATGACTCAACCGATCGTCGTGGCGGCACTGTATAAGTTCGTCACTCTCGAAGATTACGTCGCCCTGCGCGAGCCACTGTTGCAGGCGATGGTCGACAACGGCATCAAAGGCACCTTGCTGATCGCCGAAGAAGGCATCAACGGCACCGTTTCCGGCAGCCGTGAAGGCATTGATGGCCTGATGGCCTGGCTGAAGACCGACCCCCGCATGGTCGACATCGACCATAAAGAATCCTACTGCGACGACCAGCCGTTCTACCGCACCAAGGTCAAGCTCAAGAAAGAGATCGTGACCCTGGGCGTCGAGGGCGTCGACCCGAACAAGAAAGTTGGCACCTACGTCGAGCCGCAGGACTGGAACGCGCTGATCAGCGACCCGGAAGTGCTGTTGATCGACACCCGTAACGACTATGAAGTGTCCATCGGCACGTTTGAGGGCGCGATCGACCCGAAAACCACCAGCTTTCGCGAATTTCCCGATTACATCAAAGCCAACTTCGACCCCGCCAAGCATAAGAAAGTCGCCATGTTCTGCACAGGTGGCATTCGCTGTGAGAAGGCCTCGAGCTACATGCTCAGCGAAGGCTTCGATGAGGTTTATCATCTCAAGGGCGGCATCCTGAAGTACCTCGAAGAGGTGCCCCAGGCGGAAACCAAGTGGCAGGGCGACTGCTTTGTTTTCGATAATCGCGTGACCGTACGCCACGACCTGAGCGAAGGCGACTACGATCAATGTCATGCTTGCCGCACACCGGTGAGCGTTGAAGACCGCGCCTCCGAGCACTACGTGGCTGGCATCAGTTGCCCGCATTGCTGGGATAAGCTGCCGGAGAAAACCCGTCGCAGCGCGATCGACCGGCAAAAGCAGATCGAGCTGGCCAAGGCCCGCAACATGCCGCACCCGATTGGTTTCAACTACAAGCAAACCCCTTCCGAGGCCTGAGCCATGTCCGCGCGCCTGCTCTACGTAATGGACCCGATGTGTTCCTGGTGCTGGGGCTTTGCCCCGGTGGCCGAGGCGTTGGTGGAGCAGGCCCAGGCGGCCGGCGTGGAACTGCACCTGGTGGTGGGCGGCTTGCGCACCGGCAGCGGTGCGGCGCTGGAGCCAACCACTCGGCGCTACATCCTGGAGCACTGGCAGGCGGTCACCGAGGCCACCGGCCAGCCGTTCAAGCGTGAAGGCGCGTTGCCCGATGGTTTTGTCTACGACACCGAGCCGGCGTGCCGCGCCATCGTCACCGCCCGCAGCCTGGCGCCGGACTGTGCCTGGACGCTGCTGGGGCTGATCCAGCGCGCATTTTATGTCGAGGGTCGCGACGTGACCTTGGCCAGTGTGTTGGTGGAGTTGGCCGAGCAAGCGGGCATCCCGCGTATCGAGTTTGCGGGCGCCTTCGACCGTGCCGAGCAACACGCCGCCACCGCTGCCGACTTTACGTGGGTGCAGGATCTGGGCATCGCCGGTTTCCCGACGCTGCTGGCCGAGCGCAATGGCCAGTTGGCCCTGCTGACCAATGGTTACCAGCCGTTGTCCGACCTGTCGCCGTTATTGGGCCGATGGCTGGAGCGGGCAACCTGTGCATGAACGCCCTCAACGCACCGATCGCCTGACCTGGGCAGAAATTCGCCGGCTGGCCCTGCGCCACAAGAAATCCCTGTGGATCGCCAACGGCGTTGCCGTGCTGGCGACCCTGTGCAGCGTTCCTATCCCTTTACTGTTGCCGTTATTGGTGGACGAAGTGCTGCTGGGCCACGGCGATGCGGCCCTGAACGTGATGAACCACGCGCTGCCTCTGGGTTGGCAGAAGGCGGCCGGCTATATCGGCCTGATGCTGCTGGTGACCCTGTTGCTGCGCTGCGGTGCGCTGGTATTCAACGTGGTGCAGGCGCGGCTGTTTGCGCGGCTGGCCAAGGACATCGTGTACCGCATCCGCGTGCGCCTGATCGAACGGCTCAAGCGTATTTCCCTGGGCGAATATGAAAGCCTGGGCAGCGGCACGGTCACCACGCACCTGGTCACCGACCTGGACACCCTGGATAAATTCGTCGGTGAAACCCTCAGCCGCTTTCTGGTGGCGATGCTGACGCTGGTGGGCACCTCGGCCATTCTGGTGTGGATGCATTGGCAGCTGGCCTTGCTGATCCTGCTGTTCAACCCGCTGGTGATCTACGCCACGGTGCAGTTGGGCAAGCGCGTCAAATACCTTAAGAAGCTGGAGAACGACAGCACCTCGCGCTTTACCCAGGCGCTGACCGAAACCCTGGACGCCATTCAGGAAGTGCGCGCCGGCAACCGCCAGGGTTTCTTCCTCGGGCGCCTCGGCCAGCGTGCCCAGGAGGTGCGTGACTACGCGATCCATTCCCAGTGGAAAACCGACGCTTCCAGCCGCGCCAGCGGTTTGCTGTTCCAGTTTGGTATCGACATCTTCCGCGCCGCCGCGATGCTCACGGTGCTGTTCTCCGACCTGTCCATTGGCCAGATGCTCGCGGTGTTCAGTTACCTGTGGTTCATGATCGGCCCGGTGGAACAGCTGCTGAACCTGCAATACGCCTACTACGCGGCGGGCGGGGCGCTGACGCGGATCAACGAACTGCTGGCGCGTGCCGATGAGCCGCAGTACGCCGGGGGCCAAGACCCGTTTGCCGGGCGTGAAACCGTGGGCATCGAGGTGCGCGGCCTCAGTTTCGGCTATGGCGAAGACCGGGTGCTCGACCAGTTGAACCTGGCCATCGCGCCCGGTGAAAAGGTGGCGATCGTCGGCGCCAGCGGTGGCGGCAAAAGCACCCTGGTGCAGCTGCTGCTCGGGCTCTACACGCCCCAGGCCGGGACGATCCGATTTGGCGGCGCCACCCAGCAGGAAATTGGCCTGGAGACCATTCGCGAGCACGTCGCTGTGGTGCTGCAACACCCGGCGCTGTTCAACGACACCGTGCGCGCCAACCTGACCATGGGCCGCGAGCGCAGTGACCAAGCCTGCTGGCAGGCACTGGAAATTGCGCAGTTGGAGGCTACCGTCAAGGCATTGCCGATGGGCCTGGACAGCGTGGTGGGGCGTTCCGGAGTGCGGTTTTCCGGCGGGCAGCGTCAGCGCCTGGCGATTGCGCGCATGGTGTTGGCCGAGCCGAAAGTGGTGATCCTCGACGAAGCGACTTCCGCCTTGGACGCCGCCACCGAGTACAACCTGCACCAGGCGCTCGCGCGCTTCCTCAGCGGGCGTACTACACTGATTATTGCCCACCGCCTGTCGGCGGTTAAGCAGGCCGATCGAGTATTAGTCTTCGACGGCGGTCACATTGCTGAAGATGGTGATCATCAACAGTTGATTGCCGACGGCGGCCTGTACGCCAAACTCTATGGACACCTGCAACAAGTGCGTTGATTTAGCCTAGGCTGAGCTATCAGAAGCGGATTTTCGCGTGCGTATCCAGCAGTGCATGTGCAAGGGACTTCATGAAGCAAAAGCGGACTCTCGGAACGCCAAGGCTGTTGGGCATTGTCTGGCCCTTTATAGCCGTCGTACTGTTCCAGGCATTGTTAGGCTGCGTCAGTCTTTACGTGCTTTCGGCAGTACGTGGCTATGTGGCCGGCGAAAGCCTGTGGTCCAAGGGTCAGAAAGACGCCATCTATTACCTGACGCTGTACGCCGATAACCGCGACGAAACCACTTACCTCAAGTACCAGCACGCCATTGCCGTGCCTCAGGGCGGGCATGAACTGCGCATTGCCCTGGACCGTCCCACGCCCGACCTGAGCGCTGCACGACTGGGCATTCTCAAAGGCGGCAACCACCCGGATGACGTTTCCAGCCTGATCTGGTTGTACCTCAATTTTCGCCATTTCAGCTACCTGGAAAAAGCCATCGAGCTGTGGACCGTCGGCGATGGCTACCTGGTGCAATTGGATGAACTGGCGCGTGAGATGCACAGCTCGATCACTCGCGACCAGGTCAGCGCCAACGATGTGCAGCAATGGAAGGCGCATATCATCGCCATCAACGAAGGCGTGACGCCCGCAGCCAAGGCCTTTAGTGATGCGTTGGGCGAAGGCTCGCGGATGATCCTGGGGTTGCTGCTGATCACCAACCTGGCCACGGCGCTCGGCCTGATTGTGCTGGCGTTGTTGCGTACGCATAAGTTACTGGCTCAGCGCCACGCCTTTGCCGATGCCCTGCAACAGGAGAAGGAGCGGGCGCAGATCACCCTGGAGTCGATTGGCGATGGGGTGATCACGACCGACGTCGACGGCGCCATCAGCTATATGAACCCGGCGGCCGAGGCGCTGACCCACTGGAATTCGGCCCAGGCGCAAGGGTTACCCCTGGCAGCGCTGTTCAACTTGCTGGATGACAATGCCCAGCCCGACGGCTTTACCCTGATCGAACATATCGTTAAGGGCCAATTGAGCGGCGGCAGTGAGCATTCGAAAACCATCCAACGCCTGGATGGCAGTACGGTGTCGGTGACCCTGGTGGGCGCGCCGATCCGCAGCGGGGGTAAAGTCACCGGGGCGGTGCTGGTGTTGCATGATATGACCCAGGAGCGTCAATACATTGCCAACCTGTCCTGGCAGGCGACTCACGACGCCCTGACTGGCCTGGCCAACCGTCGTGAATTCGAGTTCCGCCTGGAACAGGTGCTGCACCCTGCCGCTCAGCAGTACGGCGGGCGACATGCCTTGATGTTTCTTGACCTGGACCAGTTCAAGCTGGTCAACGACACCTGTGGCCACGCGGCGGGTGATGAGCTGCTGCGGCATATCTGCGCGCTGCTGCAATCGGACCTGCGCGAAGGCGACACCCTGGCGCGCCTGGGCGGGGATGAATTCGGCATCCTGCTGGAGAATTGCCCGGCGGCGGTGGCGGAGAAAATCGCCGAGAGCCTGCGCCATACCGTGCAAAGCCTGCACTTTGTGTGGAAGGGCCGGCCGTTCATGACCACCGTCAGCATCGGCCTGGTGCACTTGGGGCACACCCCGACCACCCTGGAAACCTCACTGCGCGCCGCCGACATGGCGTGCTACATGGCCAAGGAAAAGGGCCGCAACCGTGTGCAGGTGTACCACGCCGACGACTCGGAACTGTCGCTGCGCTTTGGCGAAATGGCCTGGGTGCAGCGTCTGCACATGGCCCTGGAAGAGAACCGGTTCTGCCTGTATGCCCAGGAAATCTCACCCCTGGGGCAGACCGACGGTGGTGATGGGCATATCGAGATCCTGCTGCGCCTGCACGACGAAGCCGGGCGCATCATCTTGCCCGACAGCTTTATCCCGGCCGCCGAGCGCTACGGTCTGATGACATCCCTGGACCGTTGGGTGGTGGAGAATGTGTTCAAGATCATCGCCCGTTGCCTGCACGAGCGTCCAGGTCGCCCTATGGCCATGTGTGCGATCAATCTGTCAGGCATAACTATTGGTGATGATGACTTTCTCGGATTTTTGCGTGAGAAATTTCATACTTACGCAATTCCGCCCGGCATGATCTGTTTTGAAATAACCGAAACCAGCGCTATTGCAAACTTGGGCAGTGCGATCCGCTTTATTAATGAACTCAAAGCCTTAGGCTGTCAGTTCTCGTTGGATGACTTTTGTGCCGGAATGTCCTCATTCGCCTATCTCAAACATTTACCTGTAGACTTCCTGAAGATCGATGGAAGTTTCGTAAAGGATATGCTGGACGACCCGATTAACCGCGCGATGGTCGAAGTGATCAACCACATCGGCCACGTCATGGGTAAGCGCACAATTGCAGAGTTTGTCGAGACACCGCAAATCGAACAGGCGTTACTCGAAATTGGTGTGGATTACGCTCAGGGCTACCTGATTGAACGACCGCAATTGTTTACCTTTGATAGCTTGCAGTGTCGACCTGTGCGGCCGCAGCCTCTGTTATTCAAGGCGCCCGGCACATTCCGCTGAAACATTTGCTGGTCTGTACAATCACACTTAAAAAGGAGCCTTAACAGTGATCGACACATTCAACAGAACCGGCCCGCTTATGGAAGCCTCGAGTTACCCCGCCTGGGCTCAGAAACTGATCCTGGACTGTAGCGAGAGCAAGCGTCGAGTTGTCGAACACGAACTGTACCAGCGCATGCGCGATAACACGCTCAGCGCCAAAACCATGCGCCATTACCTGATCGGTGGCTGGCCAGTGGTGGAACAGTTTGCCTTGTACATGGCACAGAACCTCACCAAGACCAAATTTGCCCGCCATCCTGGGGAAGACATGGCGCGCCGCTGGCTGATGCGCAATATTCGCGTGGAACTCAACCACGCCGACTATTGGGTGCACTGGGCCCGTGCCCATGGTGTGAGCCTGGAGGAGTTGCAGGCCCAGAACGTACCGCCGGAGTTGCATGCACTGAGCCATTGGTGCTGGCACACCAGCTCCGCCGATTCGCTGATTGTGGCCATCGCCGCGACCAACTACGCGATCGAAGGGGCGACCGGGGAATGGTCCGCCGTGGTGTGTTCCACCGGCGTCTATGCGGCGGCTTTTCCCGAGGAAGAGCGCAAACGTGCGATGAAGTGGCTGAAAATGCACGCCCAGTACGATGATGCCCACCCGTGGGAAGCGCTGGAAATCATCTGCACCCTGGCCGGCATGAACCCGACCAAGGAACTGCAGGCAGAACTGCGCCAAGCCGTGTGCAAGAGCTACGACTACATGTTCCTGTTCCTGGAAAGCTGCATGCGCCTGGAGAAAGAGAAAGCCCCCGCAGTGATGCGTGAGCGCCAGGCGCGGGTCGCCAGCGAAGCTTGACCTGTGGTGAGGGAGCTTGCTCCCTCGCCAGCATTGAAGTGTCGCGCGTTGGCGGGGTTACCCCGCCATCGCCAGGCGGTTACGGCCTTCGCGCTTGGCCACGTATAACGCGGTGTCGGCTCGGCGCAGCAGGCTTTCGGCAGACTCGGCGGCCAGCAAGGTCGAGCAACCGAGGCTTACCGTCAATTCGATCCGCGTGTCATCCGCCCAGTAGTCTTGGGCCTGTGCCGCCTGGCGCAGGCGCTCCCCGACCATCGCCGCCGCGTCTCGGCCGGTGTTGGACAGCAGGATCAGAAACTCTTCCCCGCCAAACCGGAACACCATGTCCACGTTACGCAACTGGCCCTTGATCGCCGCGGCGACGGCGCGCAATACATTATCGCCCGCAGCGTGGCCATGGGTGTCGTTGATGCGCTTGAAGTGATCGATGTCGATCATCAACAAGGACAGCGGGTTCAGGTGCCGGCGCGCCATGTCGATTTCCCGTTGCAGGGTCTGGTCCATGGCGATGCGGTTGCCGGTCTCGGTCAACGGGTCGCGCAGGGCACTGCGGGTGGCGGCGCGATACAGCAGGGCGTTGCGCATCGGGTAGAGCAGGGGGGCCAGCAGCGATTCGAGCTGGCCGAGTTCCTCTTCCGACAACCGTTGGTTACGCCGAAAGATCAGCTCGCCCAGGTGTTCGCCTTCATGGCTCAGGCTGTAGCTCACCGAATGGTGGCCGCGATGGCCGAATTCCAGGCGCAGGTCGCTGGCTTGATGACGGTATTGCAGGGCGTCCAGGGGTACCAGGCGCTGGATCTCGCGGAAGAACACGCCGAGGATACGCTCCGGCTCCAGGCTGGTTTGCAATTGCTGGCCGAGCTGTTGGCGAAGTTGAGCAAGGGTCGTGGGGCGGCGTGGAAGGAGGGATGGCTGACCAAACCCCAGGCGTTGCAATTTGGCACTGTCGAAGTCAATTGCGTTGGTCTGGGTAGGTGTTTTCATAAGCGATCGGCCTCTAAGCACTAAGCTGTCTTACAGGCTCGATGAGAGTGGCAAGTGCCAAGCGTCTTACTGTTCCTTCAGTTCCGTAAAACATTAGTAACAGTTTAGACCGCTTTGCAGTGGGTTATAACCCCTGGGCACCGCCGCACGTCTTGTCATCGCTTAACCTGCTTGGGATTGGTTAGAGCGATATTCATGCCAATTTGTTTAACATTATTAAATGTTCTTATAAAACAACGACTACTCCCTAATCAGAAAGCAGTCGTTGAATCAGCGCGCCGGTTATTTGGCTGATGTCCGTCTTACTGCCGCTGGCCTACCAGGGTGGTGTGGTCAATCTGCTCAATCGACGTTACACCGGTCAAGGTCATCGCCACGCGCATTTCTTTGGCGAAAATGTCCAGCAGGTTTTCCACGCCGTTTTGGCCATCGGCAGCCAGGGCATAGGCGCTGGCGCGACCCAGCAGGCACGCCTTGGCCCCCAGGGCAAGCATGCGCACCACGTCCAGCCCGGAACGGATGCCGGAGTCCACCAACACCGTGAGGTCATCGCCCACCGCATCGGCAATCGGTGGCAGGGCCTTGGCGGTGGACAGCACGCCGTCCAGTTGGCGGCCGCCATGGTTGGACACCACGATGCCATCGGCGCCGAAACTCACTGCGTCCTTTGCGTCCTGGGGATCGAGGATGCCTTTGATGATCATCGGGCCTTTCCAGAATTCGCGGATCCACTCCAGGTCTTTCCAACTGATCGACGGGTCGAAGTTGTTGGCGAGCCAGCCGATGTAGTCTTCCAGATGCGTGGGTTTGCCCAGGTACTTGGAGATATTGCCCAGGTCGTGCGGGCGGCCCATCAAGCCGACGTCGAAAGCCCACTGCGGCTTGGTCATGGCCTGCAGCATACGTCGCTGCGCGGCGAACGGGCCGGACATGCCCGAGTGCGCATCGCGATAGCGGGCGCCGGGCGTGGGCATGTCCACGGTAAAGACCAGTGTGGTGACCCCCGCGGCTTGTGCGCGCTCCAGCGCGTTGCGCATAAAACCCCGGTCCTTGAGCACATAAAGTTGGAACCAGATCGCCCGCGCGCTTTGTGACGCGACTTCTTCAATCGGGCACACCGACACCGTCGACAGGCAGAACGGAACGCCTTTGTTCGCCGCCGCTTTAGCCGCCTGAACTTCACCACGCCGCGCATACATGCCGGTCAGGCCCACCGGGCTGAGGATCACCGGCATGTCCAGTTCCTGGCCGAACACTGTGGTTTTCAGGCTCAGGTTATCCACGTTGCGCAGGATGCGCTGGCGCAGGCTGATCTCGGCCAGGTCCGAACTGTTCGCACGCATCGTGTGTTCGGCGTAGGCGCCGCCGTCGATGTAGTCGAACAGGAAGCGCGGCAGCTTGCGCTGGGCGGCTGCGCGGTAGTCGGAGGCGGACGAGATGATCATGAACGGTGTCTCCACGAGGCAGGGCGGATCAGGATAGGTAAATTTCTGTCATGATAAAAACAACTTTTATCACTGGTATCCAGTCGCCAAGGGAATACTGATGAACTTGAGAACATTGCGTGCCTTTGTCGAAGTGGTGCGCCAGGGTGGTTTCTCCCAGGCCGCCGAGGTGGTGTCCCTGACCCAATCCACCGTGAGTAAGGCGGTCAAGACCCTGGAAGAGGAATTGGGCACGCCGCTGCTCAATCGTCTTGGCCACCGCAACGAACTCACCGCCGCCGGCGAAATTGCCTACCGCCGTGCCTTGGTGCTGCTCGCCGAGCACAACGATCTGGTGGCCGAGATCAACGACCTGCGTGGCCTCAAGCGTGGCGTGCTACGTATCGGTTTGCCACCGGTTGGCTGCGGTGTGCTGTTCGCGACGATGTTCGCCACCTACCGCAGCCGCTACCCGGACATCGACATCGAACTCACCGAATACGGCAGCAAAAAACTGCGCGAGTGCCTGGAAGCAGGAGAGGTCGACCTGGCGGCCCTGCTGCTGCCGGTCGACGAAGACTTTAACTACCAACCGGTGCGCAATGAACCGCTGATGGCCGTGCTGCCCATCAGCCATCCACTGGCTTCGCACACCCGCATCGACTTCACCGACTTGGCGGACTCGCCGTTCATCTTGTTCGAAGCGGGCTTCGCCCTGAACGCCAAGATCCTCGCCGCCTGCGAGCACAAAGGCGTCACCCCAAAGGTGACCGCCCGCAGCGGGCAGATCGACTTTATCGTCGACCTGGTCGCCGCCGGCCTGGGCGTGGCCTTCCTGCCGCGGATGCTGGCGCACAAACATCAACATGCCGGCATCGCCCTAGTCCCCTTGGACGAACCCCACACCGACTGGCACATCGCCCTGGCCTGGCGCGCCAGCGCCCACCTGCCACCCGCCGCCTTGGCCTGGCTGGAGTTGGCCAAGGAACACGCCGATTCAACCGGCTATCCGGTTTAATGCCACCGAATGCCAGGCAACGCTTGACTTCTCCTTTTTAATCAGTAACATACGGCGCATTCCGCGATAGCTCAGTTGGTAGAGCAAATGACTGTTAATCATTGGGTCCCTGGTTCGAGTCCAGGTCGTGGAGCCAGATAGAGAAAGCCTGCAGAGATGCAGGCTTTTTTTTGCCTTGGATTTCTCCGGGGTGATCAAAGCGCACAGCGTGACCAGCATGAAGCCGTCTCAAATCCTACGATTATGAGGGAAGCTCCATGAAAGTCGCTGCAGTCGTTTCAACCAAAGGCGGGCCGGGTAAGACCACGGTTGGCGCCAATTTAGGTGCGTTCTGCGCCGATGCAGGGATCCGCATCCTGCCCATCGATCTGGATAATCAGCCGTCGCTGTCGTCGTTTTATGCGCTATCGCATGAGGCGCTTGAAAGGATCGACTACCACTTCAATGAGGGCGAGAGCATTACTGGCATTCCCAGTGGTTTGGAGGCGATGCGTCAGATCACAGGCGGCTTTCAAGATGCTGATTTGATCGTCATTGCGGCGCGTCCTTCTATGGGGAAATCCAGTCTGACATTTAGTGTCGTGGATGCAGCGCCTCAACAGAAGCCAACCAACACGGTCCAGATCTATAGACATGTCGATGGGAGACAAACGGCCTCCAGCACAGATCAATCCGGTAGCGACCGCAGCGCTTACCCTACAAGACTCCCTTGAAGCAGTGATGGCTCGGAGACATCACTGCTATCAAAGCGTTCATAAGTTGTACAAAAATAAATATCTGTACAACTTTTCATAAAGTTCTCAATCTCAATGCCGACAGGATGTCTGAAACGTTTAATTACATAAAACGTGATTAGCCGAATGAGCCAGACAGAGCCAGGCATTCGAGAAAATGGAGTGTTCTCAACTACACATCAACTACAAACCGTCCCATTCCGGGCTGTGAGAACTCCATGAACATCCTTGCTCCTGCCGTACACCTGGCTGACCGATTACGCTTCTCCACGAAATTCGGTGTGCTTGCAATCATCGTCCTAATCCCTTTGGTTCTGCTCGGTACGCGCGTGATCCATCAGATCAACGGAAGCCTTGAGGTCATTCGCTCGGAACAAGTAGGCCAGCGCTATCTATTGGACGTAACGCCTGTACTGCGTTTTTCGATGTTGCAACGTGCGCTCACCAACCGCTTGCTCAGCGGGGATAGAGCCGCTCAAGCCGATCTGTCGGCCAACCAGTTGAAGTTGGAGGACGCGTTTTCGAAACTGGCTGCAACCGACCGACAACTCAACACACAGCTGGAAACCGGTGATCGAGTGCAGCGTCTGCACTCTGGGGCGCAGCGTTTGATTGAGCGGGCGAAAGCAGATGCCAATCAGAGTGCCATCTTCGACGACTGGAACGATCAGCTCACCGAGACGTTGAACTTCGTTTACTACGTATCGGCCACGTCGGGCATGGTGCTGGATGAAGATTACGCATCGTTGTTCATGATCGATCAGAGTACCTTGAGGCTGCCACGACAAATCAATATGGTCGGGCAATTGCGCGGGCTGGCCAGCGGGCTACATGACGGGCAAACGTTGAGTGCGGGTGCGCGCAGCGTTATCAAATCGATGCTCAAAAATGAGTTACTCATCCATAAAGAACTTCAGCAAAGCCTGGCACTTTTGCGCCGCAGAGAACCCGCCCTCACCGATAGTATTCAGGCGCCGATCACCAGTGCTTTTGCGAGCCTCGACAGCTTCCGCGCCGACCTCGAAGTATTGATTGGCGCGCCAGGCGACATCATCAGCGGCGTGCAGAACTTGCCGACCAAGGGCAATGCGGTGGTGGCTGAGTTGTACAAAGCTCAAGACACGCTGCAAGACGCACTGTTGAATGCGCTTGAACGCCGAGTTCAGGAAAAAACGTCGGAACGGCTATTCATTCTAGGTATGTTTGTCGTTCTTGGCCTGTTGCTGGTGTATGTGTTCAGCGGCATCTACAGCGCCATGCGTCGCACGATCAACGATGTTTTGATTGCCACCCAACTCATTGCTCAGGGCGACCTGAGCGTGCGAGTTCAAGTGCGCGGCAAAGATGAAATGGCCGACGTGGGCAACGGCCTTAACCATATGGTGCAAGCCTTTGGCTCCTCGCTTGCCCAGGTCGAGCGCAGTTCACAATCGGTCTCCGATGCGGCGGAGCGCATTGGGCTGTCGATTGACCGGGCTAAACGCGCGATGAGCGCCCAGCAAAGCGAAACCGAACAAGTCGCTACGGCTATCAACGAGATGACCACCAGCGTTGCGGACGTGGCGCAAAACACCGAGGGTGCCGCCCACGCCGCTGGGCACGCCAGCCAGTCCTCAAACACCGGCCTGGCGAAGATGCAGGAAACCCGCGTGACTATCGAAGCCTTGGCCGATGAGGTAGAGCGCAGTGCGCAAAAGGTTTCGGCACTCGCGCAACACAGCCAGCAGATTGGCGGCGTTATTGAGGTGATCCGTAACATTGCTGATCAAACCAACCTGCTGGCGTTGAACGCGGCCATTGAGGCGGCCCGCGCCGGTGAGCAGGGTCGAGGATTCGCGGTGGTCGCCGACGAGGTCAGAACTCTGGCCTCGCGCACACAAAACTCAACCGAAGAGATCCGCCGGATTATCCAAGAGCTGCAACTGGCGACAGGCGACGCCGTCGAGCAAATGAAAGCGGGAAAACTGCGCGCGCAGGAATGCATCGAATCCGCTGATCAGGCCTCGACTAGCCTGGATGCAATCAATGACGGCGTTGAGCAAATCGTAGGAATGAACACCCAGATAGCCAGCGCGGCGGTTCAGCAGCACGCCGTCTCGGAGGATATCAATCGCAATGTGACCGAGATTCGTAACGGTAGCGTTGCGCTGATGGAGGGCATAGAGGACAACGCTGTGACTGCGGAGGAGCTCACGCTGCTGGCAGGGGAACTGCGTACTGTCGTTTCGCGTTTCAAGCTGTAACGCGACAAAGGGGGGGCCGAATTTGTTGGCTCCCCCATTTTTTTTGCTGGCTGATGCTGCCGCTTTGCTAAGCCAAATCGCCCCCGACTTCACTATCTTGCTATTGAACGCTAAACAGCGGGGCATCAAGCAAAGCGAGCAGCTCTTCAACGTAAACAAGTTTTCCCAGCGCCACATGCGCAGAACGATGGATATGAGTCAGCTATCACATTTCTACACGGCACTGAGTCGTAAGCTTGGCGTGCACATCAGCCCGCACCGGTTCCGGCATACGATCGCTACCGATTTGATGAAGCAACCCAAGAGCAACCTTCACATCGTCAAGGACCTGTTGGGGCACCGAAGCATCGCCACTACCCTGAAATATGTCCATGTAGATGTTGAGCAGGTGAGGCATGCGCTGGAGGCAATGCGGTAGCGGGCGATTTACGGCCTGGATTGAGAAACTGGCTTGAGAAGAGCCTGCAGCCATGCAGGTTTTTTGATTGGCCTAGCGATTAGAGTGCTTGGCTGGATTTACAAGAGCCCGTCTCAATTTCCTCCATTTACGGCTGAGCGGCGGTCCCAATTTTCCATGTATCGTCCATGGAACAAATTTGTACATTTAATTGACGCCATGATAACGCCACCATATGATCGCCGCCCATTGATGGCACTGGGCCATATAGAGGGATCTACACATGTGGCGTTGCGGACGTCGGACCGGGCTCAGCCTGCTGTCCGTTTTTTTATGCCTGGGCTTAGCCGGGACGGCCCAAGGCGCAACCCCGCAGGACACGCCAGGCGTTACCGACCTGATCCGTGACCGCCAGGATCGCCTGCTCGAAGAGCAACAGCGCCGCCTCGAAGAGCTCAAGGACCTGCCCGGCAAAGCCGCCGCCCCCGCCAAGCCGACAGCGCCCGCCGACATTCGCTGTTTCGCCATCAACACCATTGAACTCAGCGGCGCCGACGCGCTGTCCGAAGGCGAGCGCGCCAGCCTAATCAAGCCCTACATCGGCCAATGTCTTGGCGTGCCGCAGCTCAATGATCTGCTCAAGGTCATCACCGACCACTACCTGGCCAAAGGCCTGGTCACCAGTCGCGC